>MGTC01000075.1:3458-13932 GCA_001799255.1 Deltaproteobacteria bacterium RIFOXYD12_FULL_55_16 | reverse complement strand
CTTGCCGCCCCGCCGGGAGTAAAGCTGATTAAAGTCAGCACGGCCACGGAGATGCAGGCGCAGGTTCTGGCCGGGCTTGCCACCGCCACCATGGTGGTCAAGGCTGCCGCAGTTTCCGACTACCGGCCCGCTAAGACCAGCCCCCACAAGATAAAAAAAGGGGAGAGTACCCTGCCCCTGAATCTGGTCGCCAACCCGGATATCCTTAAAGAACTGGGCGAGCACAAAAAAAACTCGCCGCATTTCCCGCTGCTCATCGGCTTTGCCGCCGAGAGCCAGGATCATCTCGCAGAAGGGTTAAGAAAGCTGAAGGAAAAGAATCTTGACCTGATTGTGATCAACGATATCTCGAAAACGGAGACCGGCTTTGCCGCCGACACCAACAGAGTCACCCTTATCGACCGCAATGGCGCCAGGGAAGACCTGCCTTTGCTCAGCAAGGAAGAAACCGCCCAGCGGATCTGGGATGCGGCGGTCAGGATAAGAGAGCAAGGGTAAGGTTAAAAAAATCCGCAGAATTCAGAATTCAGGAGTCAGAATTATGCTGGGTCAAATGGTCAAATCGGGGTCAGACCACGTTTGTCAACAACAAGCATGGTAGGTAATCGCTGGAATTAGGACTTGCGCGACAGCCATTGACAGTAAGGCGTTTTCACATTACTCTAAGAGATATCAATTCAGAGACTGCGAGGACATTACCATGACCACCTTGACCGTTACCGCACGGGGGCAAGTGACTTTCAGAAAAGACGTGTTGCAACATCTTGGCATCAGGCCAGGGGAAAAGATCGAGCTGGATTTGCTGCCAGATGGTCGGGGCGTACTCAAAGCAGCCCGGCCAGCCGGAACGATTGCCGGCTTCGTTGGATTGCTCTCGGGCCGGACAAAAAAGGTCGCCACCATTGAAGAAATAAATGCGGCGACTGCGCAAGGCTGGGCAGGTAAAGAATGAAGGTCTCTGTTGATACCAACGTACTTGTTCGTGCTGTCGTACATGACGACCCCGCGCAAGCGAGAGTCGCTGCCAAGGTTTTGACCAATGCCGAGTTGATCGCGGTAGCAACGCCGTGCCTGTGCGAATTTGTGTGGGTGCTGCTCAGGGTCTATGGCTTCCAACCATCCGACGCGGCCACCGCGATTCGTGCACTACTTGCCTCTGCAAACGTGGAAGTGAACAGACCTGCCGTAGAGGCTGGTCTGTCGGTGTTGGAAGCGGGCGGGGATTTCGCCGATGGCGTCATTGCCTATGAGGGCAACTGGCTTGGCGGTGAAACCTTCGTTTCCTTCGACAAAAAAGCGGTTGCGCTTCTTACTGCGCAAGGTCAGTCTGCGCGCCTTTTGTGAGAAGAAATAAAGAGGTAAAGCAGGAAACTGATATCAGACCAATGGCCGGGACTTTCATTAACTGTCCCCGGCAGTATCGGGGCTGCCCCTTTTTTTTTGCGCTAACTTTTAAAAAACCTCAGGCGCAAAGCGTTGCTCACCACCGAGACCGAACTCATGGCCATGGCCCCGCCAGCGAGCATGGGATTTAAGGTCGGCCCGCCGAAAAGATAGAGAACCCCTGCCGCCACCGGAATGCCAATAATGTTGTAGATGAAGGCCCAGAAGAGATTCTGCCGGATATTGCGCATCGTGGCCCGGCTGAGGGAAAGCGCGGTAAGCAGCCCGGTCAGGCCCTGCATCAGCACGATGTCGCCGGACTCGATGGCCACGTCGATCCCGGTGCCCATGGCAATGCCGACCTCGGCGCGGGCCAGGGCCGGGGCATCGTTGATGCCGTCACCAACCATGGCCACCCGGAAACCCTCGGCCTGCAAGGCCGCCACCTTCTTCACCTTCTGCTCCGGCAGCACCTGGGCGAACACCTCACTGATCCCAGCCTGAGCGGCAATGGCCCTGGCAGTAAGCTCATTGTCGCCGGTGAGCATAAAAACCTTGATCCCCAGGCGCTGCAAGGCCTTGACCGTAGCCGGGGCCTCAGGTTTTAAGCGGTCGGCAATGGCGAGAATCGCCAGCAGCCGACCATCGGCGGCGCAGTAGAGCGCGGTCTTGCCCTCCCCGGCAAAACCGGCGGCGATAGCATCCGTACCCGCATCGGGCGGCGTCACCCCGGACTCCATCATAAATTCCCGGTTGCCAATGAGTACCGCCACCCCAGCCACCACAGCCCGGATACCCCTGCCGATCACCGCCTCGAAATCCACAGGCTCCGGGAGGACAAGCCCCTTCTCGCGCGCCGCCTTGACCACTGCCTCAGCCAGCGGGTGTTCCGAGCCGCTTTCCGCTGCGGCCACCAGGGTCAGCACCCGCGTTTCGCTCATCTCCGGCACGAGTACCGTGAGATCGGTCAATTCCGGGCGGCCATGGGTCAGGGTGCCGGTCTTATCAAAGACCACAGCGGAAATCTTCTCCGCCATTTCCAGGGCCTCACCGCTTTTCACCAGCACCCCCAGTTGAGCCCCGCGCCCGGTGCCGACCATGATCGAGGTCGGGGTGGCCAGACCCATGGCGCAGGGGCAGGCAATAACCAGCACGGCAATGAAGATCCGCAGGGCAAAAGAAAACCCGGTCTGCCCAAGAAAATACCAGGCCAGCCCGGCAAGAATGGCTAGAATCATAACCGTGGGCACAAAATAGAGGCTGAGGCGATCCGCCAGATTGGCAATGGGCGCCTTGGAACCCTGAGCCTCGCGAACCATGGCGATGATCCGGGCAAGCACCGTGTCCTGCCCAACCTTCTCGGCCCGCACCTGCAAGAGGCCGTTCCTGTTCAAGGTGGCGCCCACCACCTGGTCGCCTGCTTCCTTGGCAACCGGCAGGGCCTCGCCGGTAAGCATGGACTCATCCACACTGGAGCGGCCCTTGACCACCAGGCCGTCCACCGGAATGCGCTCACCCGGCTTGACCAGCAGGATATCGCCCTTCTCAATCTCCGCCAGCGGAATTTTTTTCTGCTCCTCATTTACCACCAGGGTGGCCTCCTCCGGAATCAAAGCCATGAGCTGACGAATGGCGTCCGAGGTGCGCACCTTGGAGCGGGCTTCCAGATACTTGCCCAGGGAAACCAGGGCGATCAACACCCCGGCCGACTCAAAATACAGATCCATGACCCTGGCCATGATCTCGATCCCCAGGCCGATTTCGATCAGGCCCCAGACACTGTAAACAAAGGCGGCCCCGGTGCCAATGGCGATAAGCGAATCCATATTGGGTGCCCCGCGCCAGAGGGCCGGAAAACCGAGCTGATAAAAATTCCGGCCCGACCACATAATCGGCAGCACCAGAAGAAACTGAACCAAGGCAAAGGTAAAAGGCGCTTGATGAGGGGCCAGAAACAAGGGCAACGGCAGCCCAACCATCTCGCCCATGGCAAGCAGCAGCAACAAAACGGCAAAGGCAAAGGCGGGATAAAGACGCCGGGCCATGTCAGCAAGCCGGGCGCGAGCCTCCTCCTGCTGCCGCTCAAAATCAGAACCACCAGTCGGCCCGGCCACCCGGGCCTTGAAACCAAGGCGCTCGATAGCCTCCCGGAGCAGCCTCGGGCTGACCAGTTCCGGCTCAAAGGCCACCACTGCCGACTCCGTGGCCAGATTCACCTGCATACTCCGCACCCCAGGCATCGCCCCCACCACCTTTTCAATCCTGGCGGAGCAGGAGGCACAGGTCATGCCGGTAATGTTCAGCTGCTGCTTTTCAATCGACGATGTCATGGATATCCTCTTGCTTATCCTGCCCTGCCACAGTATTTTACTCGTAACTGTCCAGCAGCACCGCATCTGCGTTGTCATCGGCCTGCTCATGTGCAATAGCACACTTCGCAGACCTCTGGATTTTATGCCCCGCAGGGGTGAGCATCTACGGCACTGCTGAACAGTTACAGTTTAGAGATTTTCTTATTTCCTGGCTCTGAGCTGGATAGTTACAAAAAATCTTTTTTCAAGGAGTTTCCCCATGCCAACCATCCAGATCAAGGGTATGCGCTGCGGCCACTGCGCGGCCTCAGTTACTTCGGCGCTCCAGGCCATCGACGGCATCAGCGAGGTGAAAATCTCTCTGGAAAAAAACGAGGCCTCCTTCAAGCAGAGCCAGGAGGTACCCATATCCACCCTGAAAAACGCCATCACCGCCATCGGCTTCGAGGTGGTGGACTAACCGCTACAGCACCATGACCACCGCCGGATGCCCCTTGAGGGCAAGGTACTGGCCTTCCCGATCCTCGGTGCTGACCACGACCAGTTCCACGTCCAGACACAGATATTTGCCGCCGCTGCTCGAATTGGCCAGAGAGACCAGACATTCCCGCGCCTGAACAACCTCGGCGACAGCCGCCCGCAGCTCTTCCTGCTCCCTACCGATGATCTTGTATACCCACGAGCAGGGGTAACTCATCTCGATCTTTTGCCTGCAACCATTCAAAACGATCAGTCTCCATTTTCTTATCTCGCCCCTACCGGGGAAAACACGCGCCAAGGCCCATCATACCAGAGCAGGCCCCCTTCGCCAACAGCAAGTCCGTCAGCCATTAAAACACAGGCCACTCCAAAAAAAAGTACGCCAACCTGACTTTATTCTGTATACTTCAAAGCGTCCAACAACCTTCTGGCCTTGGGATAAACCGTACCAGGTATCCGTTATGACACCATTAAAATTTCTCGCTGTGTCCTTTATTGCCCTGCACCTCTCTTTTGCTCAGGCCGTGCTCGCGGAAAAGCTGCCTGCCTCCTATTTGCAGGGCAAACAATATCTGGAGCAGGAACGATTCGAGGAAGCGTACACCGAGCTGTACAAGGCCTTTCTTCTAGAGCCAGGAAACCCGGAGCTTAATTTTCAGCTTGGCCGGGCTGCTTTTGAAACCAGTCGCTTTGAGGAAGCGATCATGGCCTACGAACGGGTGCTCATAGCCGACCCGGAGGCCATGAGGGTCAAGCTTGAAATGGCCCGTGCCTTTCTCCAGCTTGGCTCCAAGGAGGTAGCCAGGCAATTTTTCAAGGAGGTTCTCGCCACCAACCCGCCGGAACAGGTGTGGAAGAATATCGAAACCTTTCTCGCCGCCATCAATGCCTCGGAGCAGAAACATTTTATCAGCGGCACCCTAACCCTTGGTCATGCCTGGGATGACAACGCCCGTTCCGCTCCGCTAAGCAGCCAGGTCTCCGTCGGCACTTTCGAGTTCCAGCTCACCGGCCAGAGCGCCACCCCTCAGAGCGACCAGATCAACAGCGCCACCCTGGTTCTCAATCACCTCTATAAAAATGAAGAATACCCCTTCATGTGGAAAACTGCGGCAACCTCCTACAATGCCCTGTACCAGAGCCTCCACGACCTTGAGGTGAACTACCTGGGGCTGGCCACCGGCCCGGTTTTCCAGAAAGACAACTACCTCTGGGATGTGCAGGCGCTGGGCTCAGCCATTGACGTCGAGCATGACCGCTACCAAAGTGCCTTTGGCGCGGCCTCCTCCCTGGCCGTCTTTTTCTCGAAAAATATCCTGGGTACTGTTGCCATCAAGGCCGAGGAAAAAAATAATTACCTCGATCCTGGCCGGGACGCGCTCAACCTTCTGCTTTCCGCCATGCCGGTTCTGGTGTTTGACCATAACCGCCTGAGCCTTCTTCTGGCCAAGGAAAATGAAAATGCGGCAGACGAGGTCAACAGCTACGATCGCTTCGCCTGGAAACTCCGCTACGATCTGACCCTGCCCGATGATTCTGCCATTTTTGCCGGACTCGGCTATACCTTGACCGATTATGATGCCCCGCACTCCTTCTTCTCGATCTATCGCCACGACAAGGTTCAGGAACTGACTGCGGGCATCTCCCACCAACTCTGGCAGGATTCCGCCCGGAATCAGGCGCTCCTCATGCAGTTGAGCCACACCTATACCAACGCGGATTCCAATATAGACCTGTACACCTATAAAAAGAACGTGACAGAGCTCAACCTCACCGTGAGTTTTTGATAAACTCGTAACAATGATGGACGTGTAACAACTACAAAACGTAACGCTAAGATGCAAAGACGCAAAGGCAACATGTTGCAATAAAAGGATTAAAACTTTGCGACTTTGCGCCTCTGCGTTAAAAAATTGGTTGTTACGAGTCTATCAATATTGCAGTGGTTTTTTAAACAACGGTTTAAGCAACGAGGGCCACATGCCAAAAAGCAAATCCTTCTCGATCCTTGTCCTGCTCATCCTGCTGTGTCTGGCGGCGCCAATCTCCTCCGCCAGGGCCGAGACAGAGGCCGTGGCCACGGTTGTGGCCCTCCGGGGTACTGTGGTGGCCCAGGGCAAAAGCGGGGCAAGCCGCAACCTGAGCCTCAAAAGCCAGCTTTTCCAGGAAGATGTGCTGAAAACCGGCAAAGACAGCCAGTTGCAGATCATGTTCACCGACAACAGCATCATCCGGCTTGGCCGCGACAGCGAAATGAAGATCGTTGAATACCGCTGGCAGCCGGAGCAGAAAGACGGCGCCCTCAGAACCCAGGTCAAGGAGGGCACCTTCCGGGTGATGGGCGGAGCCCTGGCTAAAAACGCACCCCAGAATTTCAAGACCGAAACCCCCACGGCCACCATCGGCATCCGGGGCTCCATGTATGCGTTCAGATCCACCCTCGACTCCCTTTCCGTGGTCTTTCAAGGCGGCCGGGGCATAGAAATCTTCAACGACCATGGCCGGGTAACCATTACCACCCCCGGCTTCGGCACCCAGGTTCTGCTGAACGCTCCGCCTGCCCGGCCTTCCAGATTCACAGACCAGAATCTCAACAACCTGAACCGGGATTTCAACGGTGAGGGCGGCAATGGCGGGGACGGTTCCACCGGCGGTGGCGGCTCTGACACCCCCACCCCCCTGTTAGTGGAGAGCGATCCGACCCCAGCCCCAGCTGTAACACCCATTCTGCCGCCAGCCAATGAGCTGCCGAGCGCGCCAGGCGCCAATCTGAGCCAGGCACCCCCCTCTGATGGCATCTTTACCTATGGGGGAGGCCTGGTTGGCTATGCCATTAAAAGCAACGAAGAGACAGAGATCATCAACGAAAATCTCTCGCTGGGAATCAACTGGTACAACCGGCGAATTTTTGGCATAATCTACGGCAACGCCGGACAGGACGACAAGCCGGCCTTCTTTTTCGGCTCGACAAACGGCGCCCTTGTTTCTGATCTCACGATCTTTGGCACAGATTACAACTATAATTATGCAACCAATGATCCTAAATTTATCAGTGGCAGCGGCTATGGCGCTTTCACCGGCACGGCCTACGACTTTTTCAGCTTTGCCGCCAGAGGAAGCACCTATCTTATCCTGGATTCAACCATCCATGAAAACTGGGTGGTGACCGGCGCCGGCCAGCAGGTTACTGACCTCACAAACAGCACCACTGTCCCCAGAGGCACAGACACCTGGAAGGGGTTTGCCACCGGCATCAGCGTGGATCTGGACAGCCTTTACCCTTACCCCCCCAAGCTGTTTCAAAGCTCGGCAGACGACTTTACCCTGACAGTGAACAAGGATGCCGGCACCCTCAACGGTACCCTGAGCCTGGGGTATGAACTCAATGCTTCTTATCCTTACGGTGAGGAAATTGTAGAACTACAGCTAGGTGGAACTACCAGCAATTCGGTCTATGTCCGGGATGACCTAATGGCCGCCCTGATTACCGAAGGAGATGGCTCCCCCGACTTGAAACCCTATGGCAATTTCATGGTGGTGGCCGGGCCAACGGAACAGTTCTCCACTTACGTTACCTGGGGCTACTGGCAGATCGCTTATACCGAGGCTAACGAGAGCGAGAGGATCATAGCCACGCCCCATTCCTTGTGGATTGCCGGCAGACCCTCCACCGATTCGGTCATCAGGCCCGGCTTTACTGGCAGCTACAGTGGAGGGGCAAGAGGTTCGAAGCTAGAGGCCAGCGGGGCCGCAACCTATCTTACTGGCACCTGCAATCTCACAGCCAATTTTGACGCTGCCAATCCAATCACCTCCGGCAACATCACCTTTCCCGGATATGTGACCCTGGCTGTTAACAGCGCCAGCAGCAGCATAACCGCCAGCTCCACCTCAAATTCATTTGCCGCCGCAATATCCGGCGGCGGCACCGCAGGCTCCCTCAAAGGCGCCTTCTTTGGCCCTGCCGCCAACGCGATAGGCGGCAATTTCTACTCCTCTGGCGGAGGGGTTCAATACCTCGGAATCTTTGGGGGCAATAAACAATGATGAACTCGTAACAACTCGTCACCCCGGCGAAGGCCGGGGGCCAGCCTTGATGCAACTATCCGAAAAGACTGGATTCCGGCCTTCGCCGGAATGACGCAATATGGCTTTTTTTGAGTTGTTACGAGTCCATCATCTTTGTGTCTCTACGTTTTGGCATTACGTTTTTCAGTTGTTACAAGACCACCAACAATAACCGGAAATAATGCCCACTTCCATGCCCAGCCCTCGGCGCAAATCTTTCTTCACCCTGTCCCCCTTCAAGGTCGGCTGCCTGGTTATCCTGGCAGCCGTCTTGCTTTTCGCCTCCTTTGGCCAGCAGAAGCCGGTCTTCCTGGAAACCCTTGACAACCGGCTGACCGACACCATGTTCCGCTGGCGGGGGACGATCAAGCCAGCCCAACCCATCATTATTGTCGATATCGACGAGAAAAGTCTGCGGGCCATCGGCCAATGGCCCTGGCCGCGTAACACCGTGGCCAGATTGATCAAAAACCTTGACGCTGGCGGGGCCAGGGTCATCGGCCTGGATATCGTCTTTGCCGAAGCGGACCGCACCTCGCCAAAAAACTTTATTGACGAATTACACCAGCTTCTTCCGGTTCAGCTCCCGCTGAAAACCCTGACGGAATTGAAAGCCAGAGAGACCCTTGACCACGATCTCGCCCTGGGCAAGGCCCTGGCCGCAACCCCCTCAATTTTAGGCTATGTCTTCCAGATCCAGGATGACGGCTTGAAAAACCAGGAAGATATCCCCTTCCCCTCAGGCGTCACCCATCTTGTCCCCAGCAGCACCCGCTATGCAGATATCTCCCTGCTTCAGGCCTATCGAGCCATTACCAACGTAGTGAGCGTGGCTAAGGGCCAGAGCGAAGGCTTTTTTAATGTTTTTCCCGACTCTGCTGGCACGGTGCGCAAGGTGCCGCTCTTCATGATGATGGACGAAACGCCCTACCCCTCCCTTGCCCTGGAAATACTGCGGCTCGGCCTTGGCGCCAGAGAAACGACCATTCAGATTTCCCGGCAAGGGCAAACCAGGCCCCGGGATATTCTCGGGGTTGAAGTGGCCTCAACCTTTATCCCCACTGATGAAAAAGGGCAGATCACTATCAATTTCAGGGGGCCGAACCAGACCTATCCCTATCTTTCCGCCGTAGATATCCTGGAGGGCAGAGACCTGACCCGGGTAAAAGACAAGTTTGTCCTCGTCGGCACCTCCGCCGCTGGTCTCCTTGATCTCAGGGCCACCCCCTTTTCCAACATCTTTCCAGGGGTTGAGGTACAGGCCACCATCATTGACAACATCCTGAGCCACGACCCTTTTACCCATGACATCTTCAGCGAAATCGGCATCACCTACGCCCTGCTCCTGATCGGCGGCCTGGGCTTAAGCGCCTTGCTCGCCTATGCCAGCCCCCTGCTCGGCGGCCTTGGCGGTCTGCTGCTCATGGTGGCTACCATTGCCGGTAATTATTTTTTCTTTTTCAGCCATAACCAGATGATCGGCATCTCATATCCGCTCCTGACCATCCTGGCTATTTTTCTGGTGGTAACCCTGTTCAACTATTTCTTTGAAGGCCAGAAAAAACGTTTCATCAGCTCGGCCTTTGGCTTTTACGTCTCCCCGCAGATTGTCCACCAGCTCATGGAACACCCGGAAAGGCTTTCCCTGCGCGGGGAGCTGAAGAATCTGAGCGTGCTTTTCAGCGATATCCAGGACTTCACCACCATCTCCGAAAAGATAAGCTCCGAAGAGCTTGGCCGGTTCATGAACGAATATCTCACGGCCATGAGCAGGATCATTCTCGAAAGCAAGGGAACCGTTGACAAGTTCATCGGCGATGCGATCATGGCCATCTGGGGCGCACCCCTTGAAGATGCCAACCACGCCGCCAACTGTGTCCGGGCAGCGCTGAAGATGACGACAGAGCTGGAAACACTCCGGGCCGGATGGAAAGAACGGGGCCTGCCAGACATCAAGATCCGCATCGGCATCAACACCGGGATAATGAGTGTGGGCAACTTTGGCAGCAACCAGCGTTTTGACTACACGGTCATGGGCGACAACGTCAATCTTGCCTCCCGGCTGGAAGGCTCGAACAAAACTTACGGCACCAGCATTATCATCTCCGAATACACCCAGGCCGCGCTGGGCGAAGGATTTTCCTGCCGCTTCCTCGATCTGGTACGGGTCAAGGGCAAGGAAAGGCCGGTAAGAATATACGAACCGCTCTGCGAGGGCGCCCCGGAACAAA
>MGTC01000075.1:0-3445 GCA_001799255.1 Deltaproteobacteria bacterium RIFOXYD12_FULL_55_16 | reverse complement strand
CAGAGGCCTTTGCCGAGGCCCTGCGCCATTACGCAAACCGTGAGTTTCAGGAGGCGGCGGGAATCATCCTGACCCTAAGCAAGGCAACCCGTTTACAGATCTACGACCTCTACCTCGACCGCATCGCCCATTTCACGATCAACCCGCCCCCAAAAGACTGGGACGGGGTCTTCACCTTTACCAGCAAATAGGGAGCAACCCATGCCTGATTCCACAATCCATGACCTCATCATCATCGGCGGCGGCCCGGGCGGCTACACCGCAGGCATCTATGCCCGGCGGGCCGCCCTGAAAACGGTGCTCATCGAAAAAGGCCTTCCCGGCGGCCAGCTGAACAATACCGATGAGGTGGAAAACTGGCCAGGCACCGAAAAGATCAGCGGCGCAGAACTGGCCCTGAACTTTGCCCGGCATGCCGCCGTCTATGGCCTGGAGGTAATGAACCGGGAGGTGGTTGCCATTGCGCCTGGGCCTGACCAGCACACCGTCACCCTGGATAACGGCGAAACCCTTGCCGCCCACGCGGTTATTCTGGCTACCGGCGGCAGCCCGAAAAAACTGGGCATTCCAGGGGAAGATCGGTATTACGGCCGGGGGGTTTCCTACTGCGCCGTGTGCGACGGCTTCTTTTTCCGCGACAAGACCGTGGTAGTGGCAGGCGGCGGCGACAGCGCCCTGGAGGAAGCCCTTTATCTGGCCAAACTTGCCAGACAGGTTTACATCGCCCATCGCCGGGACGCCTTCCGGGCAGGGATGATCCTGCAGCAGAGGGTGCGGCAGGAAAAAAAGATCAGCGTCCTCTGGAACACCGCTTTAACGGAGATTCAGGCAGATGCCCAGGGGGTAAACGGGGTGAGTACCCAAAATACCCTGGATGGCACCGCTGGCTTCCTTGCCACTGACGGGGTCTTTGTTTTTATCGGTTTTGCCCCGAACAATTCCCTGGTTCCAACAGGCACCCGGCTGAATGCCAACGGCTATGTGCTTGCCGATGACAGATGCGAAACCAGCACCCCTGGCCTCTTCGCCGTTGGCGATCTCAAGGAAAAATACACCCGGCAGATCGTTACTGCCGCAGCCGACGGCTGCACCGCAGCCCTGGCCGCCGCCCATTATGTGGCAAGCAAGAAGGCGGGCTTGCCCTAACCGCTTCTTTTTAAGTTTTTTCGGTTTATTTTGACAAGATTGTTCTGCTAAGGTGAATTTGTCGCCTGAAGGAAGTTGGCCTCAAGGGAAAAGCCTTTGGCCCCAGGTGGAAGGAAACGGGAAATACGGGGAGTCCCTGCTTTTCCCCTATCCGAGGGGGGAAAAGGGCAGTTTAGCGTCATGCCCGGGACAGATTCAGTGTCCACTGCCGCAAGGAGCCACTCTGGAAAGAAGCGCCTAACCTCCTTCCGCTTGGCGAGGTTGCTCCGGAAAATGTTTATTTCATCATCATTTCCTGCTGATCCATCATCCCCTTCATCATCTCTTGCATCATCTGCATCTTTTTCTCCATCATGCCCATGTGTTGCTCCATCATCATGCCGCCGCCCTGGCCGCCCATCATTCCGCCTTTGCCGCCCATCATTTCCATCATGGAGTTCATGTCTTTCTGCATTTCCGCCATGTGTTCCTGCTTGAGTTTCTGCCGCTCGGCCGGGGTCTTCGCCGCCATCATCTTTTTGCGCATCTCCTGCATCCGCTGCATCCGGGCATCCATATCCTGCGTCATCTTGTTCGTAGCGGCCTGATCCGGAGTCACTTTCTTATCTACTGGCGCCGCTACAGGCGCCTTGGCTGCGGCGCTGTTTTTGCCAGGATCATGATGCTCCTCAACCGCAAAAGCAGGGGTTACGGCGAAGGCCAACAGCAATGCGCTTCCGATCATCAGCTTTTTCATGGTTCTCTCCTTGCTTTTTTGGGGAATTGCCATATCTGGAGGCCATCAGTTCCAGACTGCTTCGGACTCAAGCCGATCACCGCTTCCTCCCGATCCGGGGGAGAAAAGCGGGGGTGGCTTCTTTATACCGCTCATATTCCTCACCGAATGCAGCCCGTGCCTCGGCTTCCTCGCTTCTCGCCAGGCGGGCGTACATCCAGGCCAGCACTGGAAACATGACCAGAGTCAGCAGGGTTGGCCATTGCAACAGGAAGCCGAACATGATCAGCAGAAAGGCAAGGTACTGGGGATGCCGGACATAGGCATAGGGGCCGGTTACGGCCAGACGATGCTCACGCTGGGCCGGATACAGCACCTTCCAGGCAGAGGCCAGGAGAAAGAAACCGGCAAAAACAACGAGATTGCTGAGCAGATGAACCGGGTTGAGGTGCGGATCTCCCGTAAGCCCCAGAATCGTGTACCAGAGATGCCCGGCGTCATGCCCGAATGGGTCAAACCCGGGATAGCGGCTTGCCAGCCAGCCGGACAGGAAATAAATGGTTAGCGGAATGCCGTACATCTCGGCGAACAGGGCGACGATGAAGGCCGAAAAAGCGCCGAAGGAACGCCAGTCGCGCCTGGTTTTCGGCTTGGTGAAGCTGAAGGCGAAGATAATGAAAATCGCCGAGTTGATGACGACCAACGACCAGAGCCCGTAAGCCTGAGCAGCTTGTTCCATGTTTCCTCCCTATATTTTTTCTTATCTTTTGCCGTCATGCCCAGGGTGGTCATGCCCGCCGCCGTGCATGAACAGATGCAGCAGAGGGCAGAGCAGAAGCAGCAGATAGGGAAGCGCCCCCAGAATATGCGCCTCATGCTCCGCGAAAAATCCCAGGAGATGGGCCTTATGCTCCGTTATCAGGAAAAAAGCGGCGATGGCGATAAAGCCCGCCAGAGCCAGATTGGCCCTGGAGTTGTGCGAATCCTTGTGCTGGTTGTCCATGTACCTCCTCCTCTTCCGTTATGATCACCGGCCCCGTATCCCGCCCCTGTCCTCATGGCCGCCGGGTGCTGTCTTTCTTCCCGACCGCCTCGGTGATCTTCTGCTCCATGTCCTTCAAGATAAGCCAGAGAACCCCTGAAACGACAAGCAGATGCACCATGGCAAAGAGTACATAGGCCCTCTTGCTGAAGACAAACCCCAACAAGGCAAGGGAGAGTACAATTGCCAGCGGCAGCGCATAGACGGAAAGAGCGAGAACGTACCTTCTTCTCATATCCTCACCCTTTTCAGCAGCGCCGAATTGCCGACCACCGAGAGGGAGCTCAAGGCCATGGCCGCTGCGGCGATGATGGGATTGAGCAGGCCGAAGGCGGCAATCGGGATGCCCACACTGTTGTAGAAAAAGGCCCAGAAGAGATTCTGCTTAATCTTGCGCATGGTCGCCCGGCTGAGCAGGATGCTTCTGATAACGTCCATCAGGTTATCCCTCACCAGGATGATGCCGCCGGTCTCCTTGGCCACATCCGAGCCGCTGCCGATGGCAATGCCGATGTCCGCCTGGGCCAGGGCCGGGGCGTCGT
>MGTC01000074.1 GCA_001799255.1 Deltaproteobacteria bacterium RIFOXYD12_FULL_55_16 | reverse complement strand
CGGAGTAAAATTCCTTGAAAACCTCGGCGCCCAGCAGAAAGAGGTTGATTCCCATGGTATAAGCGACCAGTTCCGCGATCTTGAAAATCGCCCGGTTGTCGATCTCTACCCGGGTTAGTTTGCGGATCACCTGGAGCAGGATCAGCATGATGGCCGGTCCCGAGCAGAAAGCCGAGGCCAGGAAACGGGGCGCCAGGATTGAGGCATTCCAGAAAGGCCGGGCAGAAAGACCGTTGTAAAGAAAGGCGGTGACCGTGTGGATGCTGATCGCCCAAGGGATCGAAAGCAGGATCAGGGGCAAACCCAGAGCCAGCTTATACTCCTTGCCGGCGGCAAGCCGGGCAAGGGCGTACAGCACCAGCAGTACGTTGATCAGGAGATAACCGTTGAGGACAATGACGTCCCACACCAGCAGCGAAGAGGGAAAATTCATGGTGCCGACCAGCGGCAGCAGATGCCAGACCCGCAACGGCTGGCCCATGTCGATGACCACGAAGAGGATGCACATGACCACCGCGGCGATGGCCAGCATTTCACCGAAAAGGACTATTTCCTTGATCGGTTTGAAGTTGTAAAGATAGGCGGGAATGACCAGCAGCACCGCCGCCGCCGCCACCCCTACCAGGAAGGTAAAGTTGGCGATGTAAAACCCCCAGGAGACCTGATCACGCATGGCGGTGACGATCAGGCCCTGGTCGGCCTGGCGCAGATAGGCGCTGACACCGAAGCCGATAACGGTCAACAGGAAGGCAACCCAGGCATAGTACCGTACGTCACCCTGAAAAACCCGCTTCAACGCCTTGAGAAAAACAATAATCATGGCTGGTTGCCTCATTCTGGATTAGGTCGCAAAGAAATAGAAGAATTTCGGCTCGGTATTCAGATCCTCTTTCAGCCGGAAGACCCTCTTGTTCTTGATGAGATAGCGGATTTCGCTTTCCGGATCCAAAAGGTTGCCGAACTTCCTCGCGCCCACCGGACATACTTCCACGCAGGCCGGATATTTCCCGGCTCTGGTCCGCTGCACACAGAAGGTGCATTTTTCAACCACCCCTTTGTAACGGGGACGGTTGCCCAGATAGTGGGTATCGGGGTTGATCTCTTCGGCCTTGATTCCCGGCCGGGCCCAATTGAAGCGCCGGGCTCCATAGGGACAGGCGGCCATGCAGTAGCGGCAGCCAATGCACCAGTTGTAATCAATGACCACGATGCCGTCGGGCTCTTTCCAGGTGGCCTTGGTCGGACAAACCTTTACGCAGGGAGGATTTTCGCACTGCTGGCACTGGACAGGCAGGTAAAAGAAACCTTCCTCCGGAACCTCTTTGGGGTTGTAGTATTTTTCCGAATTTTCGAGGTCCAGCCACTTCTCGCCCTTGGCGAAGCGGAGCACGGTAATCCAGTGGATCTGCGGGGTCCGTGATTGGTTGTTCTCCTCGGTGCAGGCATAAACGCATTTCCGACAGCCGATACAGCGCGACAGATCGAGACCGTAACCAAATTTGACCCCTGGCTTGGCTTTGCTCGCATCGATCTTGATCTCCTTTCCCCACTCGCCGGCCGCCTCTTTTTCCAGCCGGGCGATTACCGCCCGGACCTCAGCGTCGCTCATTTCCCGGAAATTCTTCTGGAGAAAAGCCTCCCAAGCCGCTCCTGCCTGACCGGGGAGGAGCGCGGCGCTGCCCAGGCCGAGCAGCGCCCCCTTAATAAACGTCCTTCTGGGGAGTTTTAACCCCAGCGGATTCCTTCTTCTGCCGTTCTCTTCCATAACTTGGCCCCTGGTGGATGATTACCTGTCCTTGATATCCGACGGTTTCATGGGCGGCTGTTTCGGCTCAATGGCACGAAACCTTGGCTTGTGGGGGTCGTGGCAATTGGCACAAACGCGGTAGAGCTTGTCCCCGTCCCACTCGCCACTTCTTTTGCCATGAATCCCCGCCTTCCAATCCCGATAGATGGTGCCGTGACACTGGCCGCAAAGCACGTATGACTCCGTAAAGGCGACCAGCTTCCCGTTCTGGAGGCGCAACTGGTCGCCTTCATGGCAGTCGTAGCACCATCGCTGATCCTCAGCATGCTTGAGCTCGATATTGCGGTGATATGCTGTGAGCTTTCTCTTGGTTCGGTCTGCGGTTCGGAAATTGTGACATCTCGAACAGGGAAAATTTTCCTGGCTCGCGGCACTGGGAACCAGAAATCGCGGAAGGTCGCCATGTTTGCCGTTTTCCATCTCCTGGGCATCCGTCGCCGCAGTTGACGAACTGGCCATAAGGAAGATGCCATGCAACATAATTGCCATGATAAGAAAGACGAGACGTTTCATGGTTCTTTTTTCCTCCAAGTAAGATTGTTAAAAAAAAGAATACAAGATGCGTGCCAGAAAAATAAAACTCACAAAATCAAGTAATTAACGCGATAACAAGGATGTTTAACCAGGGGATGTTCAAGAAGCGGGACACGGGGGCAGGGGAAAACGTTTAAGAAATGGAACACAAGGAGAGAAGAGAAAGGTTATCCGGAAGCCAGGGGAATCATGATCGTGAATTTGGCCCCCTGGCCTGGCTGACTCTCTACATCGATGGCGCCGCCGTGCTGCTCGACGATGCTCTTGCTGATAGAAAGTCCAAGACCGGTGCCCTCTCCCACAGACTTGGTCGTGAAAAAAGGCTCAAAAATACAGGCCAGGAACTCCGGCGGAATACCCGGCCCTGTATCTTCAATGGTAACGAGGCCGTGTTCTCCCTTGCCTTCCGTTCTGATGGTCAGAATACCGTGGTTGTCCATGGCTTGCAGGGCATTGAGCAGAACATTCATCAGAACCTGCCCCATCATATTCTCGTCCATCATGACCGGTGGCAGATCGGCCAGTTCGACGCACATCGTCACGTCCTTTTCAGACAAGCGATAATTTAACAGAAACAAAATCCGTCTTATAAGACCGTTGATATCTCCAGGGCGCTGATCCTTGACGGTCATCCGCGAAAAATGCAGCAGTTGTCCCACGATATTGCCGATTTTCTGAAGACTCTCGTTAATGACCTCGATATGCTCTCTCTTTGCCTCTTCATCGAGATCCGCCTGCACAAGATTTTTGAAGCAGATGGCGATCCCCCCGAGGGGGTTGTTGATTTCATGGGCAACGCCCGAGGCCAGCCGACCGATGGAAACCATTTTCTCGGTCTGAATGAGGGTTTCCATAGCCTTTTTGTGTTCCCGGTCAGCCTCCCGGAGACGCTGGATCATCCAGAGAAAACTGTTCTGAAGGGTACCGATTTCGTCGCGCCTTTTCTGCAAGGACGGAATCTCGCGAAAAGCCTCGATCTGTTCAAGATCGACATTGTTTTTGATACTGTCCATGATGCCGGCGAGCCGGATCACCGGCTTGGCCAGGATTCTGGCCCCAACTCTCACGATGAGCAGGGAAAGAATGCAGAAGAGAGAGGCGATAAGCAATATCTCCTTCCGTCGCACGGCAATGGCGAGATCAACATCCGTGGTGGAAAGCACGATACGCAGAACGCCCCACGATTTACTGCTGATATTCAGAGGGACTGAGATATTAAGAACCGGTTCGTCGGCAAAACGTTGCTCGGAGATGATGATGGCCAAATGCTCGAGCACGGCAAGGCTGTCCTGATCAATGCACTTTTCACCATAACGGGTGGTGTCGCTGCAGGCTATGATCTTCCCCGCAGTGTCTGATATCGCCACATGCCTGATTCTCTTGTCCTGCTGCATGGACTGGATAATGAAATAATCAAGAAAATCCTTGAGATCCTGATCTCCCATCATCCCGAGTTCATTGTACACCATGACGTTGGCCAGCATGAGCCGACTGATCTCTGAGATTACCTTCCCCTGGTTAATGATGTTCTGCCGATACTGGGCCGCATCCCTGGAGATAATGATGAGGCCACCGGCCATGGTGAAGAGAATCGAACAGACAGAAGCTGTAATGATAAATTTGGCCTGCAAGCTGAAGAGTCTGTTTACTGCCCGTTGAAGGCGCTGCTTCATGGGGTGCGCACTCCTTGTTGCGCCAGATGACGGATCATCTTGCCGATGATCGCGTAGTCCTGTACCGAGGCCTCCGCAAAGCCGTATTTGAACTCCTCATCCCACTGGTTCATAATCAGGCGATGTCCAGGATTCTTATAATCAAGGTCAAGAAGTGCTTGTTTCACCGCAGCAATCATCGCCGGCGAGGCATTGGCCCGGGCCACGATCGGCAGCCCTGGAATGGGGTCTGAGACATGAATCACCTTCAATCCCTTGTCATGAAATCTATGCGCCACGGAATCAATCACCGCCCCCGCCTCGAAATTACCCCGCAACACCTCCCTGGCCACAGCGTCGTGATACTTCAGGTTGATGTGTTTACTGAGATCTTTCAGAGTCAGATTTCCCTTGGTATAAAGCTCATAAAGCGGCGCGATATAACCGGAGGTAGACATTCTGGAGGCAAAGGCGACCGATTTACCCTTCAGATCGGTGATACGGTTTATTCTGTTATTGTCTGCCCTGGTGATGAACACGCTGCGATAATAGGGGCGACCATCATGCCCAAGAGGTTTAAGCACGGGCACCACGTTGAACTGCTCCTTGGCCGCCAGGTAGGTGACGCCGCCAAGCAGGGCCAGTTGCACCTGGTCTTCTTTTAAGAACTGGATGATGTCCCGGTAATTCTGACTGAGCTTCAGCTCGAAACGGTAGGGCGTATGCTCCGATAGATATGCCATGAGCGGCTGGTACTTCTGGTACATCACAATGGGATGATACAGGGTGATGGCGCTGAAATGGACGACCTCTTCAGCCTCCGTGCCGTTCGCCGCCCTGTTTCCCCACCCCGCAAGCAGCAGAATCAGGACAGCGATGATAACCGCCGGTTGCCGACCGTAAATTCGCTTGCCTGTTATCATCGTCGCGCCTTGCACTCGAACAAAATTTATCCTTAGGGACGAAGGGTGCTGATCTTGCCAGATCTACTCCAAGGTACTCCGGTTGCCTGAAAAAAAACACAAAAGCGCAGCCCTGGCAACCAGACTAGCCAGCCGGTTCTCAAGATACTTGCCAACCAAGGACAGCATATCATCAAGATACAGGCCGGTTTCTTTCTCTGTTGCCATAGACAGGGTCTGGGAAAACAGGCCTTTCCTCTCATCCCCGCCGTTTATGCTGGTCGAGATTTACAAAATCACCAGATTATCGCGGTGGATAACCTCGTCGCTGTCTTTGACCCGCGCCAGCACCTGCTCGATCTGGCTGGTCTTAACGCCCTTGATCCGGTCGAGATCACCGGAGGCATAATTGACCAGCCCGGCGGCAATAGGTTCGCCCTGTTCGTTTAAGCAATGAACCGGCGCCCCGATGCCGAATTTTCCCCGGATCTCAAGGATTCCTGAAGGAAGCAGACTTTTCCCTCCTTGCAGCACGGCCTTGCAGGCCCCGGCATCGAGAACCAGCGAGCCTTGCGGGCGCAAGGTAAAGGCGATCCAGTGTTTGCGGCTTGCCAGTTTTTCCGCCTGGGGCAGAAAAAAGGTGCCGATCAGCTCCCCGGCAAAAAGCCGGGAGATGGTGTCCGGCTCCCGACCAGGCCCAATGAAGCAACAGCCGCCCCGCGCCGCCACCATCCTGGCGGCCTTGACCTTGCTCCCCATGCCGCCGGTGCCCACGCCGTTTTGCCCTTTGCCCACCATGGCCTGCACCGCAGCATCAATTCTGGCCACGGTATAGACCGGCCTGGCCTCGGGATTGGTGAGCGGGTTGGCGGAAAACAGGCCGGAGACATCGGTCAGGCAGACAAAGATATCCGCTTCGGTAAGGTTGGTGACCATGGCGCCCAGGGCGTCGTTATCGCCGAAACGCAACTCTTCCACAGAAACCGTATCGTTTTCATTGATGATGGGGACCAGGCCCCAATCCAGCAGGGTAAAGAGGGTGTTGCGGACATTGAGATACCTGTCCCGGTGGGACAGGGCGTCGTGGGTAAGGAGAATCTGAGCCACCTTCTGGCCCAGCTGTTCAAAGATTTTTTCGTAGGAGCGCATCAGGCTGCTCTGGCCGATGGCGGCGGCGGCCTGTTTTTCCCGCAGGGTCAAGGGGCGATCGCCAAGGGCCATTTTCCGGCGGCCTGCCGCAACTGCGCCGGAACTGACCAGGATCACCTGCCGCCCGCTCTGCCTCAAGGCGCAAATCTCTTTGGCCAGGTTAGCCAGCACCGGCAGATTCAGGCCTTCCCCGGTGGTGAGTACGGCGCTGCCCACCTTGATCACTATCCTTCTGGCCCGAGCCAGAAACTGGCGTCGCAGCGCCAGGTCTTCGTCATGCTCCATCGCTGTGCTGATCATTACCCCTCTCTTAAGGCCAGCATCTCTCCCAACGCTTCCTGCAACTGGGCAAGCCCTTGCCCGGTAAGCGCCGAAATGGCAAGCGGCCTGATCCCTTCCGCTTTAAAGAACAGTTCCTGCAAGGCGGCAAGACGTTGCCCGTCTTCCAGCAGATCAACCTTGTTGAGCACCACCAGACGTTGCCGATCCATTAACTCGTCATTGTAGACGCGCAACTCGTTTTCCAGGATGCGGTATTCCTGCAAAGGCTGCTCGTCAGCTGAAGAGGCGTCAATGACATGAAGGAGGATATGAGTGCGTTCGACATGACGGAGAAACTTGTGGCCAAGCCCTGCCCCGGCATGCGCTCCCTCGATCAGCCCCGGGATATCCGCAATGATGCAATCGTCGTAGTTGGCAAGATGCATGACGCCAAGCTGCGGCTCAAGGGTAGTGAAGGGATAGGGCGCCACCTTGGGATTGGCGGCAGAAAGCTTGGAAAGCAGCGTTGATTTTCCGGCGTTGGGCAGGCCGACCAGACCAATATCAGCCAGCAGCTTCAACTCGATACGCAGCCAGTGTTCTTCACCATCTTGGCCCTTGGTGGCAATACGGGGCGCCCGGTTCTGGGCCGAGGCAAAATGAACATTGCCCTTGCCACCCTCGCCGCCACGCGCCGCGAGAAAGCTATCGCCCTCATGCAGCAGTTCGGCCAGCACCTCGCCGGTTTCAGCATCCTTGAGGATAGAACCCAAGGGGACCTGCAAGGTGAAGTCCTCCCCCTTGCGGCCATACATCCGCTTGCCCCGGCCGGGGGTGCCATTCTGGGCGAGAAAGTGGGATTTAAAACGAAAGTCAAGAAGAGAGGCAAGCTTGCGGGAGGCCTCGATTGTGACCGAGCCTCCATCGCCGCCATCACCCCCGTCGGGGCCGCCTTTGGGAACAAACTTTTCCCGTCTGAAACTCAAACAGCCATTACCGCCGTCTCCGGCCTTGACAAAAAACTTTGCTTCATCGATAAACGCCATCGTCGCCGCCAGTAAGAGATTGCTGCCGGAGACTGCTGCGGCACGGACAGTGCAAACGCAACAGTGAGCACCATACTATTATGGAAAAGCCGGGGACGAAACAAACATTGCTTGGCGGATATCGCCGACAACGGCACTGCTTCGTTGCGACTTCTTACGCCGCTATCTCGACCTTGGCTTCCACCGGGTAGATACTGACCCTTTTTCTGTCGCGGCCAAAGTCTTCGTATTTAACCACGCCGTCGATCTTGGCAAAGAGGGTATAATCACGCCCTAGGCCAACATTCTTGCCGGGGTGGATCACGGTGCCAACCTGGCGCACCAGGATATTGCCGGCCCGGACAATCTGCCCGCCGAATCTCTTCACCCCTCGCCGTTGCGAGTTACTGTCACGACCATTTTTCGAGCTACCGCCCGCCTTTTTATGTGCCATAATAACACCTCGTGTATTTGTAAACGTTCAGCAGCACAACATCTGCTTTGTCATCGGTCTGCTCATGTGCAACAGCACAGATCGCAGACCTCTGGATTTTATGCCCCTCCGGGGTACGCATCTGCCGCACTGCTGAACGTTTACATTTTACGTATTTGCAATTCTGATAATGTTGTTCACACGCACCAGTTGTTTTTTCGACTGCCCACACCGTTTCCAGCCATATCAGGCGGAAATTTCCTTGATCTCAAGGGAGGTAAACGGCTGACGATGACCAGTTTTTACGCGATAAGCCTTACGGCGTCTCTTTTTGAAGATCAAAACCTTTTTCGCCTTGTCCTGCTCCAGGATGCAGGCCATGACCTTGGCCCCGGCAAGAACTGGCTGGCCAATCCTGACCTCCTCTCCATCGGCAATAAGAAGAACATCGGACAACTCAATGATATCACCAATATTGCCGGCAAGCTTCTCGACCCTGACCCGCTCGCCAGGTGCAACCTGATACTGTTTACCGCCGGTACGAATGATTGCGTACATAATTCCTCCAACAACTGAACTCTTCAACAGACAAACGGCTGATATCAGCCGACTCGATGGACAGTACCTCTTTTTTATCCACGCCTCGATGGCCTCGATTGCTGCCGGAAACCCACCGGAAAAACCAGGCCTGACCCTAAAATCCCGCCGGGGGCGTGAAACCGATCTTAATACCATACAGGGCCAAGTTGTCAAGCAGGAATATCCCATATTCCTGCAAAACCAGACGCCGCGCCAGTCTTTTATCAGCCTGCAATCAAAATGATTATTCCCGGCCCCAACTGATTTCGTACTTTTCCAGATGAAATTCCCGTACCGTCTCAATAATGATCTGCTTGCCCGTTGCGCCCTGGAGATAATCAATAGTCGCCGCCTCCTCCTTGAGCATCATGGCCGCCACCCTCGGATGTACCTTAAGGACGACACTGTCGTTTGAGGCTTTTCTGGCCTCACGCTCCACCTTGCGAAAAATCTCATAACAGATGGTCCGGCTCGACTTCAACATGCCATCGCCGTGACAGTAAAGGCAGGGTTCGCACATCATGTGCCGCAGATCCTCCCGGTTGCGCTTGCGGGTCATCTGCACCAGGCCGAACTCGGAAACCCTGAGAATATTGATCCGGCTCTTGTCCTTTTTGGCCGCCTCCCTGAAAGCGGAGAAAACCTCATCCCGATGAATTTCCTCTTCCATGTCGATAAAATCAACAATAATGATGCCCCCGATATTGCGCAGCCTCAACTGGTAGGCGATCTCCTTTACCGCCTCCATATTGGTCTTGAAGATGGTTTCCTCCAGACCGCTTTTCCCGACATAACGACCGGTGTTCACGTCAATGACCGTCAGGGCCTCGGTGGTTTCGATGATGATGTAGCCGCCGCAGCGAAGCCAGATCTTCTTGTCCAGGGCCCGGTTAACATCCATCTCAACGCCATGGGCATCAAACAGGGGAGTGGAGCCTTCCGCGAACTCCACCCGGCCACGCAGACGCGGGGCAAAGGTTTCCACAAAATGCTGCACCCGGTTGAAGGTTTTCAGGTCATCGACCACAACTCGTTCCACCTCGGGAGAAAAGATATCGCGCACCACCCGCAGGGTAATATCAAGATCCTCATACACCAAGCTCGGAACTGCGGCCTTGCCCACAATATCCTTGATCTCCCCCCAGGCATGGAGGATAAACTCCATGTCCGCCTCAAGATCTTCATTGGTGGCGTTCTCCGCCACGGTTCGGACGATAAACCCGGTGCCGGTTGGCCGCAGGGCTTCGATATCCTGCCGGAGCTGCTTGCGCACGGTCTCGTCTTCGATCTTGCGCGACACCCCGATATGATCGGTCATGGGCATAAAAACCAGGTTCCGGCAAGGCAGGGTGATATTACAGGTCAGCCTGGCACCCTTGGTGCCCAGAGGCTCCTTGCAGATCTGCACCAGAATGTCCTGCCCCTCGCTGAGCAGATCGCCGATGTTCAGGCCGGGAGTCCGCCGACAGAGAGATTCAGGGGCCTCATTACCATAATAGCCGCATTCTTCCTGGCGGTCGATCTTGGCCAGATGATGCTCAAATTCGTCCTTGCTGATATGCACATCATCCACATAAAGAAAACCGGTACGTTCCAGGCCGATATCCACAAAGGCCGCCTGCATCCCGGAGAGCACCCGGACAACCCGGCCCCGGTAAATGTTGCCGACCAGCCCCTTTTCCCGGGGCTGCTCCAGATAAAACTCCACCAGATTGCCATGCTCCACCAGGGCAATCCTGATCTCATAGGGTGTGGCATTGATCAACAGTTCACTAGGCATAAGTCTCACCAGACAGGTAAATTAAAGGATAACGCAAAGGCGCCAAAATTTTAAACCGTTTACGGGTAACACCTTATCTCTGCGTCTCTGCGCCTTTGCGTTACGCTCTTTTAGTTGTTCGCAAAACCAGCAACTTTTCATTCTTCATTTTTCACTTTTAATTTGTCAAATACGCTTCACTCGCCACCTTCAACACCCTGACCCGACGGATCTCTTCATCCGGCAGCCCGAAAAGCTTGGCCGCTACCTCCACCGGCTTGCCACCTGGCTGTCCGGGCGCGCTGAACAAGGATAACGCCAGCTGACCTTCCGCAGTCAGCCGCAGACTATGCAGCAGGGGCCGCAAATCGAGCTGTCTTTCCAGGCCCTTGCGCAGAACCACCACTGGCAGAGTCTCCTGAGCCAGAACCCGCTCCAACTCCGACTGGGCAGGCAGGGTCGGCAAGCGGAGATGATAGGTGGTGACCATGGCGCCTGTATGCTCCTTGCCAGCCAGCACCGCCCGGCTCACAACCAACCCCTCAGGAAGCTGCCTGTTCATCGCCGGCACAAAGGCGCCCAGGTCAGAAAGCGGCTCCATGAGATCAACAAGAACGAACTCAGCCAGGCTTTCCGTGCCCAAAGGCAGGGCCGGGCTGAAAGAAACCTTGGGGGTGGGATTAAACCCTTGAGAAAAATTAAGCGGCAGCCTGGCCCGGCTAAAGGCCCGGAAAAAAACCTGAAGCAGCTCCAAATGGCTGAGCAGCCTGGCATTGTTAAGCCGGGAGTAGGTGAGCTTGTAAACAAAATGCGGACGAACGGCCTGTTTTGCCGGAAAAAGATCCGGCAAGGACGCGCAGCTTACAGCCGCCTCCGTCTCGATCTCCACGTTTTTACGATGATGGACAACAGGCTTGAGGATTTTCAGGTCGCAGACCCCGCATTGCTGACAGCCATGCACCCGGCAGTCCGGGGTATACTCTTCCCGCAGGGCCTTGGCGTATTCCTCGGCAAAAAAATCATCCCGAACCCCGACGCCAAGATGCTGCCAGGGCAGAGGTTCATCCGCCCCCCGGCGACGCAGGTAGCCATCCAGCTCCAGGCCACAGACTGCGGCGGCCTCCTGCCAGCGAGTCAGTTCAAAATGCTCGGACCAGGCATCCATGCGCGCGCCCCTCTGCCAGGCCTCCTCAAGCAACCGGCCAAGACGGCGGTCGCCCCGGGCAAAAACCCCTTCCAGATAGCTCATCTGCGGGTCATTTCTTTTCAGGGTGCAGTTCTTGCCATACAGCCGTTTCTTGATGGTATCCATCCGCGCATAGCCTTCGGCGATGGAAAGCTGCGGCTCCCGTTCAAACACGGTATGGGGCTTGGGCACAAAGGTGGCGGCGCTCACGTTCACCCGGCAATTGCCGCCCCGCCCGGCCTTGAGCACCTTCTGGGCCAGGGCCGGGATCGCCGCTATATCCTCCTCGGTTTCGGTGGGCAGGCCAAACATGAAGTAGAGCTTGATCAATTTCCAGCCCAGGCCATAGGCCGCCTCTGCCGTAGCCAACAGATCTTCCTCGGTGATCCCCTTGTTGATCACCCGGCGCAACCGGTCAGTCCCGGCCTCCGGGGCCAGGGTAAAGCCGGTCTTGCGCACTCGCTTGATCTGCTCCATGATCGCCGGGGTAAGGGTGCCAACCCTTAAGGATGGCAGGGAGACGGACACATGTTCCCTGGCAAAACGGTTCATCAGGCGAACCAGCAGCTCGCTCAGGCAGGAATAATCGCCGGTGGAGAGCGACAACAGGGCCAGCTCTTCAAAACCGCCCTCGGCAATGCCTTTTTCCGCCAGGGCAAAGATCTTCTCCGGGGTACGCTCCCGCACAGGCCGGTAGATCATGCCCGCCTGACAGAAACGGCAGCCCCTGGTGCAGCCCCGGGCGATCTCCAACCCAAGCCGATCATGAACGATCCGGGTAAGCGGCACCAGGGGAGGTTGTTCGATGCTGGCGCCTTCCAGGTCGGCAAGGATCCGGCGTCTTACCAGGCCCTTGCCTGAAAGCGTCCGCATGCCGAGAAAATTACCACTCGCATCATAGCGCGGCTCAAAAAAGGAAGGCACATACACCCCCTCGATCCGGCTGAGCCGTTCCAGCACCGTCTGCCGCCCTGCCCCGTCTTCCTTGGCCAGACGCACAACCTCGGCGATCTCCAGAATAGCCTCCTCCCCGTCTCCCAGAAGAATGGCGTCAAAGAAATCCGCCACCGGCTCGGGATGAAAGGCGCAGGGCCCGCCGCCAATCACCAGCGGATGCGCCGCAGCCTCGGTTCGATCCGCACTGCGAAAGGGCAGCCCAGCCAGATCCAGAATGGTGAGGATATTGGTATAGCAGAGTTCATAGGGCAAAGTGATGCCAAGGATATCAAAATCAGCCAGGGGCCGCTGCGACTCCAGGGAAAACAGCGGCAAACCTCGGGCGCGCAACAGCTCCTCCAGATCGCGATCCGGGGTATAGACCCGCTCGGCCAGCATGTTCCCCCTGGCATTGACGATATGATAGAGGATCTGCAAGCCCTGATGGGACATGCCGAGTTCATAGAGATCTGGAAAGGCCAGCGCCATACGAAGGGAAACCGCGTCCCAATCCTTTTTCACCACATGCAGCTCGTTGCCGCCGTACCTGCTGGGCTGTCTTACCTGCGGCAGCAGGGCGTCTATCTCACTATTCATTGATATTTCCTGGTAACTGTTCAGCAGCACCACATCTGCGTTGTCATCGGCCTGACTCATGTGCAATAGCACACTTCGCAGACCTCTGGATTTTATGCCCCGCAGGGGTAAGCATCTGCGGCACTGCTGAACAGTTACAACTTTTAGGTGTTAAGCCCAAATTTAGTCTCGAGCTAAATAAATATATTTCCTGAACAAAATAGAATGGTTGGAATAGATTGACCGTTTGAGCGCTGGCCTGAACCAAGACCGGAGATGCTGCTGATTTATTGCACTGGCACCAGGGTAAAACCAGAAGGCAGCTCCACCCGAAAATCTCCGGGGCTGAAACTGGCATCGGGCAGCCAGTCCCCCAGGGTGAGTTCCATTAGCGCGCCGTTCTGGCTGGCATGAATCCTGATCCGCCCCGGCAAGCGGCAGTTATCCGACCTGCCGCCCTGGACTTGGACATAGTCGTCATAGCGGACATCAACCATGATCTGCCCATCAGGGTCTGTCAGCAGATGCCGCCGGATTACCTGTTGAACCGGATCAAAAAGCACCTGCCGCCGCAGCGTCTCCCCCTGCGCAACATCCGCCGCGTAAGCGAGCTCCAGCCAGAGGCCCTGCCCTTCCTGATCCTGGGCCACAGAAAAAATCCGCAGCCTTTCAGGAGCCAGCCTGCCTGCAAGCCAGTAGAAACCGCGCCCCGGATCAAAACCCGGCGGGGCATATTTTTTAAAAGCAGCGGCGGTGACCAGCCCCTCATAGCCCTTGCCTTCCGGCACCGCAACATAACTGAAGAAAACCCCGTCCGTGGCCAGAAACATCAGAGGCGGCCCAAGAGGATTCAGACCGGTAAATTTCAAAAAAGAGGGAGCCTTGGCCTGAACAAAGCCGGAGATCGTGCCATTCTGCACTACCGATTTCAGCGAAAGCCGCACCTGGGCATCAAGACAGTCGGCACAGTCCTGCTGCCGCGCCATGGCCTCCCGAAACTGCGCCGCAGCCTGCTGCTGCTGCAATTCGGCAAGGGGCCGGGTAACCGGCAGGGTGGCACAGCCAGCACTGAACAGCAGGGCCACGGCAAGCCCCCCCCACAAAACCCCAAAAAGGCCTCGCTTCATTTTACGCCGCCAGCCGGGCCGTCCTTGGGAGACAAGGCCTCAAGCTTACGGCGCACCACAGCCTTCTTGTCTTCCTCCTCATGGAGCGCCAGGGATTTAGCATAGGCCTCGCGGGCCTTGGCGCTGTCATTGTTTTTCAGATAGGCATCGCCAAGATGCTCATAAATTATCGGGTCATCAGGAGCGAGCGCCGCCGCCAGTTCCAGCTCCCTAACTGCGGTCGGAAAATCTCCCAGCCGATAGTATACCCAGCCCAGACTGTCCCGAACAAATCCATCCTTGGGCAACAAGCCCACCGCCTGTTCGATATAGGCCCTGGCCTCGTGCAGATTCCGCCCCTCGTCGGCCCAGGTATAGCCGATATAGTTCAGGGCCCGGGCATGCTTCGGCTCCAGTTTCAGCACCTCTTCCATCTGCCGCATGGCGCCGGCCACATCATTGAGCTTCTGAAAAAACAGGGCATACTCGTAATAAGCCTCCGCATTGCCAGGAAAATCAGCAAAAGCCTGCGCAAATACCCCATGAGCCTGGTCGATCTTCTCCTGGCCCGCATAGAGCATGGCCAGAGCCACATAAAAATTGAGCCGCCGATGCTGCTTGTCGGCCATGGTCTGCCGCAGGGCCTTCTCCGCCCCGGAAAAATCCTTTTCTTCCTGCAGGATTCTGGCCAGCATGACCACCGATTCCTCATAGGCCTGACTGGTCGTCGGCACCTGCCGGAGAAGCTTCTTGGTGGTCGCCAGATCGCCGTGCTGGTAATAGGCGAGAATCAACAGCGCCCTGGCGCCGTCTGACTGGGGATCCTTCTTGATCATCGCATTCAGGCGGTCAATGGCCTCAAGACGTTTGCCAGTGTCGAGAAGAATACGGCAGATAGCAAGCTCGACCCTGTCCGGATTGGCCGAGATGTTCCGCAGTTTTTCCAGCTCCTGCAAGGCGTTATCCACCTCTCCCTGGCGAAGATAGGCGTTGGCCAGAAAGCTCCTGGCCTTTTCATCGGAGCCGTCTTCTTCAATAATTCGCCGGTAAATGGCGCTGGCCTCTGGATAACGATTATTATGCTCATGCAATTCCGCAACCTCATAGGCCAGCTGCGGCGACCAGTTTAGAGTCAGCGCTTGATCAAAAGCCGCCGCAGCCTTATCAAGCAGACGCATCTCCCGATACAGTTCAGCCAGATAATAAAAAGCGGCATAGGAATCAGGATTAAGCTCCGCCAGTTTCTCCATAACCTGCCGCGCCTTCCCGTAATCATGCATCCGGGCATACAATCCGCCCAGCAGCAGCCGGACATTGAAATTTTGCGGCTCATCTGCCAGGATAGCCTGATAGATCTCGGCCGCCTCCCCGAAGCGCTCCATAGTAGTGCTGTAGAGATTCGCCAGAAGCGCGCGGGCCTCCGGATCTTTCGGATCCAGGGCGACGAGCTTGTTCACCCAGTCAACCGCCTGTTCCCGCTGCCCGGTTTTGGCAAGAAGCGCCACCAGGGAACGGATGACATGCCCGGCCTGCCGATCACAGACCAGCGCCTGTTTGTAAGCGTAGATGGCCTCATCGTAGCGCCCTTCAATTTCAGCCGACTTGCCCCAGAGAAAATTAAAATAGGAGCAGCCTCTATCCACCGCCTCCTCATAAGGTTCAAGCTCTGCGGCAAAGGGCGGCTGCCCGGGCACACCCTGAATTGCCGCAGGGGTAGCGGCGCACGACAGGCAGCAGAGGGACAAACCACCGGCAATCAGCAGACGCTTCAACATAAAGTTTTTCCCCTTAGTCGCATAACCCACAGAGACGACCACCTTTATTCCACCCTAAAAAGATCGGCCACGTTTTTCATGATCAGAGCATGCACGGTTGCAGCGTCCCCTGTTCCATCAAGACGCCGGATATTGCCGCCTTTGAGTCCGGCAAAGATCCTGGCCACCCGAAGCAGGGCCTCTTCCTGTTCAAAATCGTTCAGGGTTTCACCCCGGAGCTTCTGCACCCGGTGTACTCCAAGCGACACCGGCGCCTCCAGCATAATAACCATATCCGGCACCGGCGCAAACAATTCATTTGCAGCAATGATCTTTTGTGGATCATGTCCGGCCGCGCCCTGATAGGCGGCGGTGGAATAATAGTAACGGTCGGTAAGCACCACCTGGCCGCAGGCCAGAGCCGGGGCGATAACCTGCGCCACATGTTCACGGCGGTCATCGAGGAAAAGGGCCAGTTCCTCTTCCGGAGTCACGCTTTTACGGTTTTTGTACAGCTCTCTGATCTTCCGGCCATACTGCCCGGCGGTGGGTTCACGGGTCGCAACCACGCTCAAACCCCGCTGGCGCAAAACTTGAGCCAGCAGCTCAAGCTGGGTGGTCTTGCCAGTCCCGTCTATTCCTTCAAAGGCAATGAGTAGTCCTTTTCTTGCCATTTCCTTATTCTCTCTTAAGCTTACAGTTTTTGCCTGTTGCCGACAATGACCTCAGCCAGAGAGACCGCCGCAGCCAGACTCGCGGGATCGGCCAGGCCCCTGCCTGCGATATCATAGGCCGTGCCATGATCCACCGAGGTTCGGACGATGGGCAGGCCCAGGGTCACATTCACCCCATCGCTGAAATGCAGGAGCTTGAAGGGGATCAGGCCCTGATCGTGGTACATGCAGACCACGGCGTCAAACTGGCCAGCCACTGCCTTATTAAATACCGTGTCCGGCGGAAACGGCCCCTCGACCAGCCACCCGGCCCGGCGACCGGCGGCAACAGCCGGGGCAATGACCCGCTGCTCCTCCTCGCCAAACATCCCGTCTTCTCCGGCATGGGGATTTAAGCCTGCCACAGCCAGACGGGGCTGCGGCACAGCAAAATCATCCCGCAGGGCCTGGCCGGTAATGGTAATCATCCGCAGCACCGCCTCCTGGGTAATGGCGGCAGGCACCTCTTTCAGGGCCTGATGGATGGAGACCAGGGTAATCTTGAGCCTGGCGCCAGCCATCATCATGGCGAAATCCCTTGCCTGGCAGAGCTCGGCCAGCATCTCGGTATGTCCTGGAAAACAGTAGCCTCCGGCCTTAAGCACCCCCTTGCTGATGGGGCAGGTCACCAGACCAGCTAATTGCCCTTGCTGGACAAAGCGCACCCCCGCCTCAATATAACCGCCCATGGCCTGTCCGGTTGCAACAGTGGGCTTGCCCCAGACAAGTCCCTCCCCAAGAGCGGACAGGGAAAAAACATTGAGCGCCTGCGGCGCCAATGGCGCACCCGGCTGCCAGTCAACTACCCGAACCGCAATCTTCAGCCTTGCCGCGCAACGGCGCAATACCCCGGCATCGCCGATAACCACCGGCCAGGAAGTGGTTTGCCTTGGGAGCTGAGCCAGAAAGCGCAGGATGATCTCCGGGCCGATGCCCACCGGACAGCCCATGGTAATCCCCAGGGGAGGAGAGCCTGCTTCAGCTTCAGTCTGCACCGTCACCCTCCATAACAAAGCTCAAAGGCGTTCTGCGCCAGCTCGATCACCGGCGCAGCCTCTCCGGCAAAGCTGATCGCCACCACGTCAAAACGGGCCGGGCTTCCTTCCCTGCCCGTTTCAGCCAGGTACAGCAGGGCCGCCTTGGAAATCTGCCGACACTTGGCGGGAGTCACCGCCTCAAAGGGATGTCCGCACTGATGACCGCGCCTGCTCTTGACCTCGACAAAGACCAGGGTTCCCTGCTCCTCGGCAATGATATCGATCTCTCCCAGCTTGGTTCGATAATTTCTAAGAATGATCCGATAACCCAGGCGTAAAAGATACTGGCAGGCAAGGGTCTCCCCCAGCTGCCCGACCGTGATTTTATCGGTATCCTTCATTTCTTCGCCCAATCACGCACCGGCTTGAAGCTCTGACGATGGATGGGGCAGGCTCCGATTTCCCGGATAATCCGGCGATGCTCGGTCGTTGGGTAGCCCTTGTGACGGGCAAAATTGTACAGGGGATATTCGTGATGGTACTGTTCCATAATCGCGTCCCTGGTCACCTTGGCGACAATGGAGGCGGCAGAAATGGAGGCGCTGCGCGAGTCACCTCTGATCAGAGCCTTCTGCGGCACAGGCATCGGCACCGTGAACCTGCCGTCAACCAGAAGAAAATCCGGCGGGCCGGGCAGGTTTTCCACCGCCTTTTTCATGGCCAGCAAGGAGGCTTGCAGGATATTAAGCTGGTCGATCTCTGCGGCGGAAACAATGCCCACTCCGATTCCGGCCTCAAGCTCAACGAGCCGTTGCGCCAGTTCAGAGCGAGCTTTGGCGCTCAATTTTTTTGAATCCTGGAATTGCTGATACTTGCAGTTAAGCGGAAGAATGACGCAGGCGGCAACCACCGGCCCGGCCAGCGGCCCACGGCCTGCTTCGTCAGTGCCAGCCACGGTGGCGTAGCCCTGACTGAACAGAAAGCGTTCAATGGCAAAGGTGTCTCCAACAGGAGAAGCTGGCCATAATGTTATCACCTTGGGCAAGACGCACCACCTTGTAGATAAGCCTGAAAGGCCATAAAAAAACGGCCACGGTTTCCCGTGGCCAAACAAGGACAGCGATATGAAAACACCCCCGAAACAGCAAGCCGCACCAAGACCGCTCCTGCTCCGGACAACAGGCAAAGGCTAGTTGATGCCCTTCTCCCTGATTCTTGCTGCCTTGCCGCGCAGATTGCGCAGGTAGTACAGACGGGAACGCCGGACACGGCCCTCGGTCACCAGTTCGATCTTGTCAACCCTGGGAGAACACAGGGGAAAGGTTTTTTCCACCCCAACCCCATGGGAAATCTTGCGAACCGTGACACTGGCCCCCATAATCCCACGGCGACGACGGATCACAATCCCCTGAAAAAGCTGGGTTCTTTCCTTGTTGCCCTCAACAATTCTGATATGCACCCGCACGGTGTCACCGGCCCGAAAATCCGGGATATCATGCCGCATATTCTCTTTTTCCATCTGCTCAATGATGTTCATAATTTTTCCTTTTTCAACCCTTTATAAGACCGGATTCCACGGGGCCATTATACACGCCCGCACTGTTTTTTCAATGTATACCTGACACCCTGTCCAGAACAATGGCCGCAGCCGACCGGACAGAGAGATGATTATATTCGCCAAGCCCGACAATGGGAGGCAACAGGGCATCAACCTCGGCAAAAACTTCCGGCGCCATGCCCCAGCCGGTGCCAAACAAAATCAGATGCGGCTCGCCGCTAAAGATTCGCCGCCGCGCTTCCGTAAAATCAAGCTGGTTGGCCTGCGCCTTGGCGCTGGTAGCCAGAACCGTTGGCCTTTGCCGCCATTTGGCCTGCACCAGTTCATAAAGCTCTGCCAGGTCATGGCAGAGCCGCACCAAAGCCAGAGCCTCTTTACGTTTCGGGTTATAGGTTGCCCCATGCCCTGTCTGCCAGTGCGCCAGAATATCCCTGACCAGCGCCTGCTGATCGGCGAAAGGGGTGACAATATACAAGGTGTCGATGCCAAAGGTTCTGCCTGCCCTGGCAATATCATGCAGATCCAGATTGGTCACCGCCGAGCCGATGGTCTCCCCGTTCTTGTTACAGACCGGATAATGAACCAGGGCCAGATCGAGCCGCAGGACGGGTTGCTCCCCGCCTTGCCCACCTTCTTGAATCATTGATTCTCCGGCAGCTGACTCTTCCAACCGCTCTCCCGCAGTCTGGCAAGAAGCCCCTGCCGCTGTAAAATCTTCAACTCATTGGGGCTGAAACTCATCCCGGCCACAAGATCCGGGCGCTTGGCGAAGGTTCGCTCAACTGCGGCAACCAGGCGCCATTCAGCCACGGCGGCATGATCCCCGGAAAAAAGCACCTCCGGCGCCGGTACTCCCTCAAAAAGCCTGGGCCGCGTATACTGCGGATACTTGAGTCCGCCCCGGCTGAAGGTGTCACAGCTTGCCGAATCCGCACATCCCAACACCCCCGGCCTCAGCCTGGTGATAGAATCAATAAGGATCATGGCCGCCAGTTCGCCACCAGTGAGAATATAGTCGCCGATGGAGATTTCTTCATCCACATACTGGGCCGTAAAGCGTTCATCCACCCCTTCATAACGGCCACAGACCAGAAGCAACCGCGCCTGCCCAGCCAGCTCTTCGGCAACGGCCTGGGTATAAGGCCGCCCCTGGGGACTGAGAAGGATTACCCTTCCCGGCTGCGGGGCCATGGCCTGCACCGCCTGCACTGCCGCAGCCAGCGGCTCCGGCTTCATGACCATCCCTTCCCCGCCGCCAAAGGGGCGGTCATCGGTCATGGCATGCTTATCCAGCGCGTAATTCCGGAGATTGTGGCAGGCGATTGCTATCTGCCCGGCCTCCTGCGCCCGGCGGATTATCCCCTCCTTGAGCGAAGAATCCAGCAGTTCCGGAAAAATTGTCAGTACGTCAAATCTGAAGGTCTCGCCCGCAGGCGTCTCGACCGGCATCGTTACGACACCCCGCCCGCATTCATTTCCAGCAGGCCCGGCGGCGGAGTAACTATCAGGGCCTTGCCATCTGAAGCAAGACCGGCAACACACTCGGCAATCGCCGGAATCAGATACTCGCCTCCCGCCCCGGTAATCACCAGAATATCATGGGCAGGGGTGGTCAGAAGCGAGGTGATCCGGCCCAGCGTCTGCCCGGTATCGCTAAGCACCGGCAGCCCAGCCAAGTCATGCCAGTAAAAAATTCCTGCACCAGAGGGCGGCAAAAGTTCCAGAACAATCCGCACCTCCCAGCCGCGTAACCCTTCCGCCGCGCTTCTCCCGGAAAGTCCGGCCAGCTGAAGAAGAACCAGGTTACCCAAGGGCCGACACTGCTCAACTTCAAAGGACTTGGTCAGACCTTGCCCAGGTTCAATCAGAGTCAGCAACCGATAGTCACAAAAATCATCAGGCCTGCCGGAAAAAGGGTAAACCTTCAGCTCACCCTTGATACCATGGGCCTTGACAACCTTACCCACCGTAAGCTGCCCGCCATGGACAACACCGACATCAATAATTTTCAAAGAATTCTACTCCGCGATCTCAAGCCGGGCCTTGCGGTTATCCTTGCCTGCCGCAGCAGAGAGCAGCGAACGGATGGCCCTGGCGGTTCGCCCCTGTTTGCCGATAACCTTACCAAGATCCTCCTTGGCAACCCGCAACTCAAGAGCAACAACACCATCACTTTCGGTCTCGACAACCTGAACCGCAGCGGGGTCATCGACCAGCGAAGAGGCTATAAATGTCACCAGATCCTTCATGGGTATTATTCCGCCTTGCTGGCCTTGGCAAGCAGACTCTTCACCGTTTCGGAAGGCAGCGCCCCCTTGTCAAGCCAGATCTTGACCCGATCCTGCTTGACAACAACCTCAGCTGGCTGCTTGCAGGGATCATAGGTGCCGACCACTTCCAGAAACTGGCCGCCGCGTGCAGCCTCGGCATTGGCTACGACAATGCGGTAAAAGGGTTTCTTCTTGCGGCCCATTCTGGTCAAACGAATCCTTACAGCCATGATCTTGTATCCTCCTGTGAGTTAATTACTGCACGCCAAGAAGCAAGAAAGCGCCATACTCCATAGCAGGCTGTTTTCTTGTCTCCGCGTTATTTTCTTCATAAGAAAAAATCGCAAAAAGCCGCGATTGTCTCTTAATTTCCTGCATCCAGACAGACTCCGGTCTACCTGAAAAGCCCCTTGGGCCGTTTCTTTTTCTTCGGCCCGCCTACAAAAGCACCCAACCCGCCGGGCTTGCCGCTCATCTGCTTCATCATCTTGAGCATATCCGTGTAGCTTTTGATGACCTTGTTCACGTCCTGCACCGTGGTGCCGCTCCCCTTGGCAATGCGCGTCCTGCGGTTCGCGTTGAGGATGGCGTGATTACGTCGCTCCTTGATGGTCATGGAGTTGATAATCGCCTCCACCCGGCCCAGTTCCTTTTCATCGGGCTTGGGCATCTCCTTGAGCTGCTTGATCCGGCTCAGTCCTGGAATCATGCCCATGATCTGCTCCAGGCTGCCCATCTTTTTAATCTGCTGGATCTGCTCAAGAAAATCCTCCAGGGAAAACCCCTCTTTCTTGAGCTTCTTGGCAAGTTTTTCCGCCTTGTCCTTGTCAACTACCGCCTCGGCCTTTTCGATCAGGGTGAGCACATCGCCCATGCCGAGGATCCGGGAGGCGACGCGATCCGGATGAAACGGCTCCAGGGCGTCCAGCCCTTCGCCCATGCCGACGAACTTGATGGGCCGCCGGGTTACTTTCTTGATGGACAGGGCCGCGCCGCCGCGGGCATCGCCATCCATCTTGGTCAGGATCACGCCGGTAATGGCAAGATCGAGATTAAATTTCTCGGCCACCGTGACCGCATCCTGACCGGTCATGGCATCGGCCACGAAAAGAATCTCCGCAGGCTGAACCTCGGCCTTGATTCGGGCCAGCTCGGCCATGAGCTCCTGATCCACATGAAGCCGACCGGCAGTATCGACAAGCAGGGTGTCATACCCCGCGTTCTGGGCGGCAAACATGGCCTGTCGGCAGATCGCCACTGGATCCTGGTTTGTGCTTGCGGGATGCACCGGCACCCCGAGGCTTTCGCCCAGAATAGTCAACTGGTCAATGGCCGCAGGCCGGTAAACGTCAGCCGGCACCAGATAAGGCTTGCGGCCCTTGCCCAACAACATTTTGGCCAGCTTGCCGGAGGTGGTGGTCTTGCCGGAACCCTGCAACCCCACCATCATAATAACCACAGGCTGACGGCCACTAAGATCAAGGGTGGAGGTCTGCCCGCCCAGCAATTCGACCAGCTGGTCATGAACGACCTTAATCACCTGCTGGCCAGGGGCCAGAGAGCCGACAACTTCCTGGCCCAGTGCCTTCTCGGCGACTGTGGCGACAAACTCCTTGGCTACCTGGAAGTTGACGTCAGCTTCCAGCAGGGCCAGGCGCACTTCGCCCAGCGCCTCCTGGATATTCTCCGCAGTCAGCCTGCCATGGCCGCGCAGCTGCTTGAAAACATCATGTAATCGGTCGGAAAGAGACTCAAACATTGGCTAAACTCATAACAACCCAAAACTCGCAGGTTCGTTACACGAACTCAAGCAGTTACCCAGCTATAACCGTTGTAATCGCGGCTTTTTGCGATTTCAACAAACATTTCGATCAATCACGCAAAGCAGCTCCGGGAAACCCGGTAACCGCAATAATTCCTAAAAAAAGACACACCACACCCTTTCCGGGCCGGAAAACGGACAAAGATACTTTGCCGGACGCAGGATGTCAAGAGCCAATCTACCCCCAACACCCCATTCGCCGTGTTGGACAATAAGAGTGCTTGCTCTCAGGACAATACCCAGTTTTCGAGCCGCAAGCCGGCGACCCTGCTGAATTCACGGATATTGTTCACACACACCTGTACTACAACTCCGGACAGTTTACTTGTTCCCTACACCCTGAGTTGACAAACAACCAAGGAACATGGGATGCTTATTAATCCGGTTTTGGTGGGTAGCACGCAACCTTACAGATCAGGATATCTCCAGGGGATTTCATCAAGGGATGAATAATTACTTATGGGGTACCCGGAATTGTCGTCCGGCGGAAGCTGTTGGTGGCATAAGCGAAAAGGCGGATAGATTCATCGTAAGCGATCACAGGGCACGGCATCTGCTTTGTTATCGGCCTGTTAGCATACCATACGTTTAGAGTCCCTGCCCGAATATCGGGCGTAGGGGCTTTTATCCAGCTTTGCGGGGATAGCTCACAGGCCTCTGTCGCGCATCTGCCGCACTCTGTGATCGCTTACAGTTGGGATACGGCGCTGCACTTGGTCGCCTACCCTGTAATCAGTTACGATTCATCAATCAGGGAAGGTCGCTGGCCCGGCCCCCCCTGGCAAAAGGAGGTGTGGCTATGGAGCTGAAAAACGCAAGAATGATCTTCTGGGGGGGAACTCTTGTTTCCGCCGCCATCTTTGGCTGGATGACCTATGATTTTCACCAGCAAGGAGAAACCCTCGCCCACAACAGCAAGATCGATGACCGGGTGATAGCCGGCAAAAAGGTCTGGCACAAGTATAACTGCAACAACTGTCACACCATCCTGGGCTTCGGGGGCTACTATGCCCCGGACATGACCAAGGCCTATTACCGGCTCGGGGCCAACAACATCATCGCCATCGTCATGAACCCCCAGGAGGTGTACCGTAACTCCTTCAGAAAAATGCCGCAGCTCGGGGTAACCAAGATTGAGGCCCAGAACCTGGTCGCCTTCCTCCATTGGACGGCCAATATCGAAAACCGGCAATGGCCGCCCCAGGACGAAAAATACGTGAAAGCGGCGCGCCTGCGGGAATCACACCCGGAAAAATTGCAGAAAACAGACCTCGTTCTCGGGGCCTGCGGCGGCTGTCATTCCTTCGCCAACCAGGGGCGCGACATTGCCGGTGATTTCGGGGAGATCGCCAAGAGGATCACCTACGATCACGACACCTTGATCCGCTACATGCAAAACCCCAAATCGGTGAAGCCTGATTCCGACATGCCCCCGCAAAATGTCAGCCCGGAAACCGCAGGGCTCATTGCCGATTTCATTCTGAGTTTGCGCTAAAGGAGGCTTACAGATGACCATAAAATATCAAAGCCAGAAAGTCGCCCTGCCCTACATGCAACTCTCGTTGCTGCTCTTTGTCCTGCAAGTGATCATGGGGCTGTGGCTGGCCGCCAACTATGCCTTCACCCTGCCCCAGGGATTGATCGATGTCTTCTCTTTCGCCACCTCCCGGGCGATTCACACCAACCTGCTGGTCGCCTGGATGCTCCTCGGTTTCATGGGGGGCGCCTATTTCATCCTGCCGGTTGAATGCGAGCGGGAACTGCACAGCACCAAGGTTGCCTGGCTGCAACTGATACTCTTTGCCGCAGCCGCGGTAACGGCGGTGGTCGGGTTTCTCTTCGGCTGGACCCAGGGCAAGCCCCTTCTGGAAATCCCGGTGCCCCTGGACCTGGTGATCGTCGTGGCCGCCCTGCTCTTTTTATTCAACATTCTGATGACCGTCCTGCAGGCCAAAAACCGCACTGTCCTGCAATGGATGCTGGTCGGCGGCGTACTTTTTCTGGCGCTCATGTACCTCTTCGGCATCCCCTTCTACTCCAGCCTCAACACCGATTACTACTACTGGTGGTGGGTGATCCATCTGTGGGTCGAGGGCGCCTGGGAACTGATCACCGCCTCGATCATCGCCTTTGTCATCATCCAGGTGACCGGGGTTGAGCGCAAGGTGGTGGAGAAGTGGCTGTACGTGGAAACCGGTCTCTTTCTCTTCACCGGCATCGTCGGGACGGGACACCACTACTACTGGATCGGCGCCCCCGATTACTGGCTCTGGTGGGGAGGCATCTTCAGCGCCCTGGAGCCCTTGCCGATTCTGTTGATGGTCGTCGACACCTGGTTCCATATCCGGGAACGAAAAAACCCCATCGTCAATCAGCTGCTCTGGGTCTATATCGTCGCCCTGGCCATCTTCCACTTCATTGGGGCCGGGCTCTTCGGGTTCGTTCATACCCTGCCGCCGATCAACTACTATACCCACGGCAGCCAGATCACCGTCTCCCATGGCCACATGGCCTTCTTCGGCGCTTACGCCCTGCTGAATCTCACGGTTTTCTACTTTGCCCTGCCGCAATTCAAAGGAATCGAAAGGTACAAGGCCACAGCCGGGTACTGGGGATTCTGGATCATGGCCGTGTCCATGTTTCTGCTCGGCCTGGTTTTCGGGGTCGCCGGAATTCTGCAGGTATATCTGGAGAGATTCCTGGACATCGGCTACAGCACCGCCCATATCACCATGATGTTCTGGTTCAAGGTGGCCTTGTTCTTCGGCGTCTGCTTCCTGGCCGGAACCCTCACCACGGTTTACCATCTCTTCACCCTGAAGCCGGTTGAGGAGGAGCGAAGCCGGTAGAAAAATACACTTAAATCAGCAAGTTACCCCCTCGACTGACAGCTCAGCTTCATTTTCCACAGGGTGTTGGTTCAGTTCTTTGACAAGCAAGGAACTGAACCAATACCAGCGTTGCCGTCACATATATTATTTGAACGAAAACGGGAACGAACAACGAAAATGCAACGAAAATGGGTGGAAAATGGGGACGCTGGTGCAAAACAACCAGGGGGAAAATGGGGACGCTGGTGCAAAACAACCTATCACAGGTAGCGGTCGTTCTCCGTCAATTCTTTCTCGCTGACCAGGCGGTTAACCGCCGAAATTGAGACCACAAGAAAACGGGCCACCTCCGCATGCTTCAACGTTATATTCTCATCTGGCCCCGCTTATTCACCATCGGCTGTCAACGCGGTATTTGAAAGTAATCAGAATAAGCGCGGTTATTTTTTATCCAGGGCCTTGCGCACCGTCTGGGCCAGTTCATCGCGCAGCACCGGCTTCATCAGCAGTCGGCGAATGCCCAAGGCCAGAGCCTTTTCCTCGTTGATGATCTCGCTGAAGCCGGTGCAAACGATGATTGGCAACTCGGGTCTGATAGCCAGCATCCGCTGAGCCAGCTCTGCCCCGGTCAGGTGCGGCATGGTCATGTCGCTGATAACCAGATCAACATCTGCCGGGTGGGCTTCAAATTGCTCAAGGGCCAGAAGGGAGTCGAGGCAGGTGGTTACCTGATAGCCAAGTAATTCAAGGCTTATCTGGGTCAGTTTGGCGATCACCTTCTCGTCGTCTATCACCAGGATACGTTCATGCCCCCTGGGCAGAGAGGCCGCCTTCACCCTTACCTCGCCTGCGTCTGCTTTCAGCAAGTGTTTGGGGAAATAGACGTGAAAGGTAGTGCCCTTGCCAGGTTCGCTGTATACCGCAATGTGCCCGTCAAGTTTGCTGACTATGCCGTGTACCACGGAGAGCCCCAGCCCGGTGCCTTCCCCTTTGGCCTTGGTGGTATAGTACGGCTCAAAGATCCTTTCCACAAGCTGAGGCGGCATCCCGCAACCGGTGTCGCTTACCTCCAGCCGCAGATAGGGGCCGGGGTTGAGATGCAGCACGGTGGCAAAGTCGTCGGGCTCTATTTTGACCTCCGCCAGAGAAACAGCCAAAACGCCACCCGCCTCCCGCATGGCATAGTAGGCGTTGGTGCAGAGGTTCATCATCACCTGGTGGATCATGGTTGGATCGGCCAGCACCATGGCCTCGGTGCTGATATTCTGCTTGATCTCGATGGTGGTGGGCAGGGAGGAACGCAGCAGCTTGAGCGCCTCCTTGACCACCAGGTGGATCTGCATGGGCTTGCGCTCCTGCGTAGTCTGGCGGCTGAAAGTGAGGATTTGCTTAACCAGCTCCCGCGCCCGCTGGCCTGCCTTCAGCACCTCGCGGGACATCTCGGCCAAAGGACTTTCTGCGGGCAGGCCCTGGATGATCATCTCCGAATAGGCCAGCACCGGAGTAAGGATGTTGTTGAAATCATGGGCAATCCCACCGGCCAGAGTGCCTACCGCCTCCATCTTTTGGGACTGGCGCAACTGCTCTTCCAATTTCTTGATCTCCGTGACGTCCCGGGAGACATAAATAATACTCGACAGCTTGTTGCCCGCGTCAAAAACAGGAGAGGACGAGACCGAGAAGGTTCTACCCAGCCGTTCGTGCATGATTTCCGCAGTATGGGTTGCCGCATCCTTGAGGGTGAGAACGACAGGACAACCATTACAAGGCTCAGTTCCGCCATGAAATGCCTCGTAGCATAATCTGCCCACCAGTTCCTGCGGCTGCTGAGCGCCAAGCACCTCGCAAGCCCGCTGGTTAGCCCGGAGGATACGGTGACCAGTATCCTGGATGGTGGCCACGTCGCCAATGGCCGCAAAGGTTCGCTCCCATTCCTCCTTGGCCTTGCGAATATCCTCTTCCGCCTGCTTTCGCCTGCTGAGGTTGTCCCACTCCCTTAAGGCCCGTCGCGCACTCCGCGGCATATCCAGCAAGGTTTCCACGGATTTCACGATATAATCCAGAGCGCCCTGCTTCATCGCCTCAACCGCCCAGGCCTCGTTGCCGTGGCTGGTCATGATGATTACCGGAAAAAGGGGCGCGCCGGATTCATCTCGCCTAATCAGCTCGATCCCGTCGCCATCGGGCAGTTTCCAGTCGGTAATTACCAGGGTGGGCACAAGGGCAACGATCTGCAGCCGAGCCTCCTGAATGGTGCGCGCCCGTTCAAGACGAAAGCCAGGCTCTTTGTCGCCAAAACCCCTCTGGATAAGTTCGAAATGGTCATCCTCATCCTCAACGATCAGGATCACTTGCAGATCAGTCATAATTTCCTCGGCGCTCAGGTGTTATTGCAACGGATTGACATTCCATCCCAGCCAGTAAAAGCCAAGATCGCGCATCAGTTTGGTAAATTTCTCAAAATCAAGGGGCTTGACCAGATAACTGTTGGCATGAAAAGCATAGACCTTGCCAATATCCTGCTCCGATTCTGAGGAGGTAAGCACAACCACGGGGATAGATTTGAGTTTTTCATCGGTCTTGATGGTCTTCAGCACTTCCAGGCCGTCGATCTTTGGCAGTC
>MGTC01000073.1:30969-61722 GCA_001799255.1 Deltaproteobacteria bacterium RIFOXYD12_FULL_55_16 | reverse complement strand
CAAAATTGACCCACCTCAGGCAGTATTTTTTAGTTAATAATCCTCGTTCTTATTCTCCAGCTTTCGTTGCCTGTTTCGATTATTTTGCAGTGATGTGTAACTCTGTCCAGAAGGACAGTGGTCATTTTGCCGTCACCAAACACCTGCGGCCATTCTCCGAAGGTTCGGTTGGCGGCAAATTCAGCGTCAACCGGTTTTACAACACCCTGAAAAGTATGGCGGTGAAGTGTACCAAAAACAGTCTTTACGAGTATCTCGATCACCTGACCGACGCCTACCTGCTCTACCGGGTTCCCATCCACAGCCATTCCGAAAAGGCCCGGATGCTGAACCCGCCCAAGATCTACACGGTAGATACCGGCCTGCTTAATGCCATGACCTTCCGCAAGTCCGCCAACAATGGCCCCTTGCTGGAAAACCTGGTGTTCATGCATCTGCGTCGCAATGGCTATGAGATGGAATATGTAACCACCCGGGAAGGCAACGAAACTGATTTTTTTGCCCGCCACAAGGCCTCCGGCAAGGTTATCCTCGTCCAGGCCTGCTGGGATATGACCGAGCAAGACACCTTCAACCGGGAACTGCGGGGCCTGCAAAGCGCCATGCATGAATTGGCCATCGATTTCGGGACAATTGTCACCTGGGATGATGAAACTGAGCTTGCGGGTAATATCAGCGTTGTTCCTGTCTGGAAATGGCTGCTGACCTTTTAACTTCCCATTTCTCCCAGTCCTTGCTTGACACTATTTTTTCCTTCCATTAGACTACCTTCCATCGTCTTTGCCTTGTTAAAATCAGATACCCGCAGCTTGACAACCTCTATTTCCGAGTCGGCCATGCCTCCACCAGCCCTTCGTTTCCAGAATATCAGCAAGGGCTACGGAGCCTCCCAGATCCTGCGCGAGATCGACCTGGACATCGCCAGCGGCGAATTTTTCGGGCTGGTAGGCATGAATGGCGCTGGCAAAACCACCCTGATCAAATGCCTGCTCGACTTTTGCGCCCTGGATAACGGCAGCATCGAAATTTTTGGCATCAGCCATCGCCTGACCGAAGCGCGCCAGCCCCTGGCCTTCCTGCCCGAACGGTTCATGCCGCCATATTACCTGACCGGCATGGATTTCTTGAAATACATGCTGAAATTGCAAGCCCTGCCCTATGACCAGGCCAAGGCGGAAACAATGCTGCAAATGCTCGACCTGAAATCCTCAGCCTTAACCAGTCCGGTGCGGGCCTACTCCAAAGGAATGACGCAGAAGCTCGGCCTGGCGGCCTGTTTCCTGGCAGACAAGGACTTCTACGTGTTCGACGAACCCATGAGCGGCCTTGACCCCAAAGCGCGCGCCTTGCTCAAATCCCGCTTACAAAATCTGCACACCGCAGGCCGCACTTTGTTTTTCAGTTCCCACGCCCTGGCGGACGTGGAGGAGATCTGTGATCGCATGGCGATCCTGCACGAGGGCAAAATCCGCTTTGTCGGCTCACCTGCGGACTGTTGCCGTAAATTCCAGGGCAACACCCTGGAACAGGCCTACTTAAAATGCATCAGCTAAAGGCTGAGGATCGGGCAACAGCTTAATAACGTGACAAAAATCGCAGAGGAGCAAAGACAACATATTGAAATAAAAAGATTAAAACTTTGCGACCTTGCACCTCTGCCTTAAAAAATGAGCGCTTACGAGTCCATCAAGGCTGAATAATCAAAGTTTTTTTTACAACCTGGATAAATCATGTACCTGGATCATTTTGGCCTTAGTCAGCCGCCTTTCAAAATCACGCCAAACACCGGCTTTTTCTATATCGGCGGCAATCGCGGGGCGATTCTGGAGGCACTGCTCTATGCCATCATCCATGGCGAGGGGATCGTCAAGGTCACCGGCGAGATCGGCAGCGGTAAAACCATGCTCTGCCGAATGCTGGAAAGCCTGTTGCCGAAGAATGTGGAAGCGATCTACCTGATCAACCCCAGCCTTAACCGCGACGACGTCTTTCATGTCATCGCCAGCGAACTCAGGCTTCCCACCCTGGGAAAGCGCCCCAGCGAAACCCTCCACCTGATCCAGGATTACCTGATCGAAAAACACGCAATCGGCAAACAGGTGGTGCTTTTAGTCGAGGAGGCCCAGGCCATGCCGCTGGACACCCTGGAAGAAATTCGCCTGCTTTCCAACCTGGAAACCGCCCATCACAAACTGCTGCAGATCGTGCTCTTCGGCCAGCCAGATCTGGACGAAAACCTGGCCCTGCCCCGAATGCGCCAACTCAAAGAGCGAATCACCCACAGTTTCACGGTGCCGCCGCTTACCCCTGCTAATATCCCCGAATATCTGATGTTCAGGCTGCGCGCCGCCGGCTACCATGGCCCGGAGATCTTCAGCCAGGGCGCGCTCAAACTGATCGCCGCCGCTTCCATGGGCGTTACCCGCCGGATCAATGTTCTCGCCGACAAGACACTGCTCGCGGCATTCTCGGAAAACACCCACAACCTCCGCTCCAGACACGTCAAAGCCGCGATTAAGGACTGTGACTTTGCTGTTCTTGACCGCAGCCTGCCGTGGCAGCGACTCTGCTTCGCCGCTGCCCTGCTTGGCCTGGGAATAGTCATCGGGATTGCCTGGCAATATCTCGCGAACCTGCCGCGCCATACTGAGATGAGTGCGCCGCAGGTCATTCAAACAACATCTGCGCGCGCCGTTCAGCCTCCCCTTCAGGAAAAATCCCTGCCTGTTTTAGTTCCAGCAGCCACCAGCCACAGCCTTCTGCAACAAAAACTCGCTGCCACCCAAGCATGGCTGGCCAAAGAAGACGATGGCAACTTCACCGTGCAATTGATGCTGCTGAGCGATACCGATACGGAAGCACAGATAGAGACCGTTTTGCAAAAACTGGCCAGGGAAACAGAGCTGGCAAGAATTTATGTTTACCCTACCCGCATCACGCCAGATCATCAATTCATCAGAATAACCTTCGGCAGCTTTTCCTCACAGGAGCAGGCCCTTGCCGCCTTTGCCAAATTGCCCGCCGCTTACCAGCGCAATGGCCCCATCCTGCGCACGGTAAAAGGCATCAGACAGGAAATTGCCAACCAGTAGAAGCGTTTGCAGAATTTACAGGACTTTTTCAAGGAGAGCAGAGCTTTCATATTTTTTAAGATTGATTTTAAAAATTCCAAATGGTAGCAATTAAACATGAATAAAATAATGATCGTCATCGCAAGTTGTTTGCTGCTTGCCGCATGTGGCACACAGCCGGTCACGCCCTCAAGCGGCCACCTCAGGGATGAGCCGCGACCTGCGGGAAACATCCCCCAGCCGGTGCAGCAGGCTGCGCCGCTGCCCCCGCCCAAAGCCACCCCCAAGGCGGAAACCTACAGCGTAACGGTAAACAATGTCGCGGTTCAGGAGCTGCTCTTCGCCCTGGCGCGGGACGCCAAGGTTAATATCGACATCCACCCCGGCATCGAAGGCGCCGTCACCCTCAACGCCCTCAACCAGACCCTGCCGCAGCTGCTCACCCGCATCGCCAGACAGGTGGACATGCGCTATGAACTGGACGGGCCCAACCTGGTCGTCATGCAGGACACGCCTTTTCTGCGCAACTACAAGGTGGATTATCTCAACATGGCGCGGGACGCCACCAGCAACATCAGCATCGCCACCCAGATCGGCACCACTGGCAGCGGGGCTGGCGCAACAGGCGGCGCCTCGGGCAACAATAACTCCACCACCTCGGTCACCAACACCTCCAACAACCGTTTCTGGGAAACCCTGGTGCAAAACATCAAGGACATCCTGCGGGAAACCGACAAGGTTCTGCCCGACAGCTCTGCCGCAAGCACCACAGAACAGCCCGCCAATTCAAGCCCCACCGCCCCCACAAAGCCGTCTGCCAACCAGGCGGACAGCCAGGCCGGCAATACTGCGACAACTCCGCGCAGCACCTTCCGTGAAGCCGCCTCCGTCATCGCCAACCCGGAAAACGGCCTGCTAGGGGTACGCGCCACCAGCCGTCAGCAGGAAAAGGTTCAGGAATTCATTGATCAGATCATGGCCAGCGCCAAACGACAGGTCATGATTGAGGCGACCGTGGTCGAGGTAAGACTTTCCGACCAGTATCAACAAGGGATCAACTGGTCCCAACTGCATACCAATCCAACCAGAGGTTTCAACCTCAGCCAACGCGCAGTCGGCACCCTGCCGTCGGGCATAAATCCTGGCGTATCACAAGGCCTTCTCACGATTGGCTACATTGACCAGACCTCACCACTCGGCAATATCGCCGCCTCCATTCAACTTCTTGAATCTTTCGGCAATGTCAAAGTACTGTCCAGCCCCAAAATAAGTGTGCTGAACAATCAAACCGCTCTGCTCAAGGTGGTGGATAACAAGGTTTACTTCACCATCGAGGTCACCATCACCCCAGCTACCGCTACCAGCGCCCAGTTGATCGTTTATACCACCACCGTCAATACCGTGCCGGTGGGGTTTGTGATGAGCGTTACCCCTCAGATCGATGATACAGATACGGTTACCATGAACGTGCGACCCACCATTTCCCGAATCACCGGTTACGTCAACGACCCCAGCCCGCCTCTCAAAGATGCCGGCGTAGTCAGCCCGATTCCGGAAATACAGACCAGGGAGATGGAATCCATCCTTAAGGTAAGCAGCGGACAAGTAGCGATAATGGGCGGACTGATGCAGGACTCTGTCGACAATTCCAAGGATGCTATTCCACTTCTGTCCAGACTGCCTTTTGTCGGCGATGCCTTTTCCTATCGCAATGAAGCCAGCACCAAATCCGAACTGGTGATCTTCCTACGCCCGATTGTGGTCAAGAATGCAAGCCTCGATGGCGATTACCGAGCCTATCGCAACTTCCTGCCCGACAAAAAATTCCTCCATGATCCACTTGATACCACGACCAGGCACCTGTTTGAACCAGTCGAGACGGAGACTGCCAAACCATGAGCCTGCTGATGGATGCGTTGAAAAAATCTGAGCGGGCCAAACAGAAGCAGGATGGCCAGGCCAGTGAAACCCTGGCGATGCTAAGCCCGTCAGAAAATCCAAGCGAAGAGCCAGGCCTGCCGCCAAGAGGAGATTCACCTCCCAGGGCTGAGGAAAAAAGGGAAGGCCTGACTGTTGTCGAGGATGACAAGCCAATTGCCATCCCAGAGTTAACGCTCCTTTCCAGTTCGGCAACAGCAGACCTGTCCCTGTCTGCCGAACCTGTCCCGGTTATGCAATGTCCGGAACCAGCCCCCTGCGATAATCTGGAAATGTGGGTTGATCTGGATGCCAATGCCAAGGCAGCTGACAGTTCGCGCCAGCTTGCACCCGAGCCGGAACGCAAACCAGATCTTCCTGCCCCGGATGACAAAAAGGTTGCCGAAGCCCGGCAAAAGGCCAAATCGATATTCACCGCCAAGCAACCAGCCCGCAATAATGTCCGGCTGCTTACCGGCGCTGTTGCGGCTATTGCGCTCGTAATTACCTTTAGCGGCATTTATTACTTCATCTCCAGCAGCACTTCCACTCCGCCACCCCCCATGCCTCCACAGGTTGCCATCCAGACACCACCACCAGCTGACACGGTTGCAGTCGACACGCCAGCAGTCAACATGCCAGCCAGCAACAACCTCACCCCCGGCAAGACAGAGCCGCTCCCGCCTGCGGCCAACGTGGCGCCCGCGCCAACAATCCCGGCCCCACCCAAGCTTGACACTGCTGCCTCAGCAAAGGCCATAGCTGCAAGCGCCCCGCCTCCATGGAAAAAACCTGCTTCTGTGCCACAACCTGCTAATCCAGCCATCCAGATCAGGCAGAGCAAGGCCACCCATCAGCTCAACCCCATGATCAGCAAGGCCTATCAGTCATTTCTGGCCGGCGATATTGACACGGCGCAACAGCAGTACAGCCAAGCCCTGCAACAGGAAGCGAACAACCGCGATGCCTTGCTGGGACTGGCCGCCACCGCCCTGGCCAGGAAGCAACCGGAACAGGCAACCGCCTACTATGCGCAACTGCTGGAGCTTTCCCCAACTGATCCTGAGGCTATGGCAGGACTGGTTGGCCTGCAGGGGCAAACCGACCCGGTGCAAGGCGAAAGCAACCTGAAAAAGCTCCTGCTCCAAAATCCCCAGTCTGCCGCCCTCCACTTCGCCCTGGGAAATATGTACACTAAGCAGTCACGCTGGGCCGAAGCACAACAATCATATTTCCGCGCCTACAGCAACGCGCCGAACAATGCCGATTATGCCTTCAATCTCGCCATCAGCCTCGATCATCTGGGACAGAGCAAACTGGCGCTTGATTACTACCAACGCGCCCTGTCTCAGTCCGGCCCGGCGAATTTCGACCAGGCTGCTGCCAGAATCCGCATCCTGGAACTCCAACAACCGGCAGGCAATTAAACTACATGGCCGAAAAACCTAAATTACCCCTGGGCAAGCTGCTGGTTCTCAAAGGCGTCATCAGCGAGGATCAGGTACGCATCGCTCTGCTTGAGCAGAAACGCACCGGCGAACAGTTGGGCAAGCTGTTCATCAAGCTTGGCTTTGTTACTGAGGCCACGGTGCGCGAGGCCCTTTCCGAAAGCCTGAACCAGCAAAGCGCCGACCTGAGCCACATGGTGGTGGATGCCGATGCGCTCAAGCTGGTCTCCAAGGATATTGCCAAGCGTTACAGGCTCTTCCCTCTTGAACTCGACAAGCAACACTTGGTGCTGAAGCTGGCGATGTCCGACACCAACAATATCGTCGCCCTGGATCAGATCCGCGCCCTGCTCGGCCAGGAAATCACCATCGCCCCGATGCTGTCCGGCGAGGCGGAAATCATGCGGGCAATCGACCAGTATTACGGCTTCGAACTGTCGATTGACGGAATCCTGCATGAAATCGAGACCGGCGAGATTGATTATCAGGGGATGAACACCGTTTCCGACGAATATACCCAACCGCTGGTGCGCCTGATAGACGCCTTGCTGGTCGATGCGGTTCAGCACGGCACCTCCGACATCCATTTCGAGCCGGAGCAATTCTTTTTGCGCATCCGCTATCGCATCGACGGCGTGCTGCGGCAAATCCGCAGCCTGCACAAAACCTACTGGTCGGCCATGGTCGTGCGCCTGAAGGTAATGAGCGGCATGAACATCGCCGAAACCCGCGCCCCCCAGGATGGCCGGATTTCCATCACCTTTTCAGGCAGACAGATCGATTTTCGCGTCTCCGCCCAGCCCACCGTACACGGCGAAAACATCGTGCTGCGAATCCTCGACCGCCAGAAGGGCATTGTCCCGCTGGACGGCCTCGGCCTGATTGATGATGATCTGGATCTGCTCAAACTCATGCTGGCCAGGCCGAATGGCATCATCCTGGTGACCGGCCCAACCGGCAGCGGCAAAACCACCACCCTGTATTCCATCCTGAACCACATCAACACCGAGAGTGTCAACATCATGACCCTGGAAGACCCGGTGGAATATCCGATGAACATGACCCGCCAGACCTCGGTCAATGAAGCCGCGAAAATGAACTTCGCCACCGGTATCCGTTCCATGATGCGGCAAGATCCAGACGTCATTCTAATCGGCGAAATCCGCGATGAGGATACGGCAGAGATGGCCTTCCGCGCAGCCATGACCGGCCACCAGGTATATTCCACCCTGCACACCAACTCGGCGGTGGGCGCCATTCCGCGCCTGCTCGACATCGGCATGCTGCCCGATATCATGGCCGGCAACATCATCGGCGTAATAGCCCAGCGCCTGATTCGCAAGCTCTGCCCACACTGCAAGCAACCCTTTCAGCCAGAAGCGCTGGAACGCCGCCTGCTTAATGTCACCCCCGAAGAAGAACTCACTCTCTTTCGCTCTGTCGGTTGCGAAATCTGCGAATATCAAGGCTACAAAGGCCGCCTGGCAATCATGGAACTGCTCAAATTGACCCCCGATCTGGATGAACTGATTGCCCGCCGCGCCACCAACCGCGAGTTGATCAGCATGGCGCTGAGTCAGGGCTTCCGCCCGCTGGTGGACGCCGCCGTGCGCTATGTGCTGCTTGGCTCCACCTCACTTGAGGAAATTTCGCGCGTAGTGGACTTGACCGACAGACTGCACTAAGAGCTTGTCCGGGAATAATATGGACATATTCAAGCTGCTTGAGATTCTGAATTTTGAGTAGTTACAATCGCCGCGTTCGAAAGATGGCCCGAAAATGAAAGACAAGATATTCATGTTATTTCCAGACAGGCCCTGACGATGAGCCTTTTCTCTTACCAGGCCATGGATATCAGCGGCAAGATCGTTCGCGGCAGCATAGACGCGGCCAATTTCTCTGATATTGAGTTGCGCCTGAAGCGCATGGATCTGGATCTGATCGAGTGCAAGCCCGCCAGGCTGCAAACCTTCAGCCTGGGCAAACGCTCGATCAAGCGTCCAGACCTGATCAACTTCTGTTTTTACATGGAACAACTCAGCAGCGCCGGCGTCCCGATGCTGACCGCTTTGGCCGATCTGCGCGATGGCCTTGACCATCCGCGCCTTCACGAAATCATCTCCGACCTGATCGAGAATATCGAAGGCGGCTTGCAGCTCTCGCAGGCGATGCAACTCCACCCCGACACCTTCGACCAGTCTTTTGTCAGCCTGATCGCCGCAGGCGAACACAGCGGTGAACTGGCCGAGGTATTTCACAGTCTGACCGAAACCCTGAAATGGCAGGACGAACTTGCCTCGCAAACCAAGAAACTGCTGATGTACCCGCTTTTCGTTGGCACTATCGTCCTCGGCATCACCTTCTTTCTCATGATCTACCTGGTGCCGCAGCTCGTTGGTTTCATCAAAAACATGGGCCAGGAGCTGCCGTTTCATACCAAGGCCCTGATTTTCGTCTCTGGCATCTTCATCAATTACTGGTATGTAATTATCATTACTCCTGTGCTGGCTTGGGCCGCCCTGACCATGCTGATCAAGGCAGATCCGCGCGCCCGTTACAAGGCAGACGAATGCAAACTCCGGGTATGGCTGATCGGCCCCATTTTTCGTAAAATCATCCTGGCCCGCTTCGCCACTTTTTTCGCCCTGATGTATGCCGCAGGCATCAGCATCCTCGATTGTCTTGAGCTGTCGGAGGCCATCGTCTCCAACAAGGTCATTGAAAACGGCCTGCGCCGCGCCGGCCAACTCATTTCGGAAGGACAGAGCGTCACCGCCAGCTTTCAGAGCGTCGGCATATTCCCGCCTCTGGTGGTTAGCATGCTCAAGGTCGGCGAAACAACCGGAGCGCTGGATACGGCGCTGCGCAACGTCAGCTACTTTTACAACCGCCAGGTAAAGGAATCGATCGAGAAGGTGCAAACCATGATCGAACCGATCATGACCGTCACGCTCGGCATCATTCTGGGCTGGATCATGATGTCGGTGCTGGGCCCGATTTACGACACCATCAGCAAGATCAAGATCTGACGGGAATAAAAGAATGGGCTTATTCCACAAACAGCTGCTCTATCTGACCAACGACCAGCTCACCGCCTGCCGGTGGAAAAATGGCAGTCCCTCTCACCTCCAGATTTTCCCTAACGACGAAAGCGGCTGGGCAGACTTTTCCCGGCAGCTTGCCAAATCGCCAGGCACTCCGACCTGGTTTCTAGCCGACCTGATCGAGGAAGATTTTCAGCGAACCACCCTGCCGCATGTGCTGGGCAGCTCCAGGCTGGCGCTTATCCAGCGGCATTTGGATCAGCTGTACCGAGACACCCCCTACCGCCATGCTACCTTGCAGGGCCGGGAAGATCAGGGCCGCAAAGATGACCGGATGCTGTTTTCCGCCTTAACCAATGCAGAACTGCTGAAACCATGGCTAAGCGAGATTCTGAAGCAGAAAATACCGCTGGTTGGCATTTACTCTCCAGCGCTGTTGAGCGCCCTGTTGATCAAAAAACTTGCTCTTGTCAGCGACAATCTGTTGTTGGTCACCCATCAGTCCAACGGATTACGGCAAAGTTTTCTCCAAGGGTCAGAACTTAAATTCAGCCGTTTGACCTCACTGAGCGATCACACTCCATATACCGTGGCCAACACGGCCGCCAGTGAAGCGACCAATACCCAGCACTTTCTGGCAAACTCCCGTCTGTTGCCACGCGGCACAACCCTGGAGGTCGTGATCCTGGCGCACGATAAACTCTTGCCGCAAATAAAATCGGCTTCCCGGGACGTACCTGACATTAACTATCGTTTCATCGACCTGGCAGAGGCCGCAGCCCGACTCGGCCTGAAAAATCCAGGCTCTGTCACTCTGTGCGACTCGCTGTTCTTGTTTCTGCTCAATCACGCCGGAAGCAACCAATATGCGCCGAAAGAGCAGACCCGCTTCTTCCGGCTGCGACAAGGACGACACCTCCTCTATCTCTTAAGCGTCTGTTTCATTACAGGAGGGTTGCTATGGACGGGAGCGAACAGCCTGGAAACCATGCGGCATTATCAGCAGAACCGCCAGATTGATCGGGAAGCCCGTGAAGCCGAGGCACAGTACCAGGCCATCGCTCATCGTCTACCAACCACGGCGGCAACTCCGCAAAGAATGAGCGCCGCCGTCACCATCGAACAGATGCTTTCCCGCAATGCGGCAGCCCCTGCGCAACTGCTCGGCATAGTCAGTCGCGCGCTCGAGACGCTGCCGCAGATCAGCCTCGACCGGTTGCACTGGCAGGTCGAGACTGAACCAGAAGCAGAACAGGCGTCACCGGGCACGGTTGGAGATCAGAAAGCGACACCCAGTGCCACCCTGATCGGCATCCCCAAAAAAAGCAAGCAGGTTCTGCTGCTCGAAGGTGAAGTGACCCCGTTCACCCACGACTACCGAAGCGCGCTGAAAAGCGTGCGTCTTTTCGCCATCGAGCTTGGCAAGAACAAACAACTGAAAGTGGAAATCACCAGCGTCCCCCTGGATATTGCCCCAACCACCAAGTTGACCGGCAAAGCTGGCCATGAAGACCCAGACAGCAAAGCCCGGTTCAGCCTGAAACTGACCCTGAGCCCAGAGAGCTGAAAATGCCCCCAAGCAAAGCCAACCATCAAGATCCGGCCATTCAACCAGGATCAGGGCAGCCTGCGAATAAAAATGCCCAGGGCCGTTTTTTCATGCCGGGTGATTTCCCGCTTATCCGCATGGCGATCCTGGTCTTCGGCGCAAGCCTGTTGCTAAGCATGACCCTGGTCGGCGCCAGCAGAGCCATCATGAGCAGACAGCAGAATGCCTTGATCCAGGCACAGGCACAACACAGCGCTGCCCTCGACAAACTCCGGCAGGTGGAAGCCGACAATCAGGCAATCCAGAATTACCAGGGCAAATATCTGCAATTGTTCGAGCGTGGTTTTATTGGCGAAGAAAGACGCCTGGAGTGGATAGAAAATATTAAAGCCATCCAGAAGAACCGGAAACTCTTCCCGATCACCTACGAAATTGCGGCCCAGCAGGTTTTCCAGGTTGCCCCCGAGGTTTCGACCGGAGATCTGGAACTGCACGGCAGCGAGATGAAATTAAAAATGGATCTGCTGCATGAAGGAGATCTGCTGAATTTTCTGGATGACCTGACCTCGGCAGGGCTTTATACTGTGCAGGAATGTATACTCAAACGAAGCGATACCCTGGCAGAAACCCCAATATCGCCCCGACTTGCCGCCGAATGCACCTTATACTGGCTGACCCTCGGCGAACTGACCAGCAACCAGGAACAAACACCTCCATAAAGGCGGACAAACATGACACGCCTGATCTTTCTCCTGATGATCGTTCTTCTGTCTGGCCCTGCCGTCAGCGCCGAGGCGGAGCCAATCGGCCGCCTGTTTTTCCGCGCGGCTGAACGAGCCCAGTTCGACCAGCTGCGCAATGACAACGCCCTTGAAAATGCCAGGGCCGGGCGGCCAGCCCAGACCGAGAAATTCAGCCTGAATGGTCTCGTCCGCCGCAGCGGCGGGAAAACAACGGCCTGGGTCAACCAGATGCCGCAGCGCGAAAACGAGAAACAAGAGGTTACTGTGCTGAAATCTCCCGCCAGATCGCCCTTCATTCCCCTGAAACTCCCCTCTGGCAAACAGGTGCGTCTGAAGCCGGGGCAAACCTTTGACACCCTCAGCGGCAAGGTGCGCGAAGGTTACGAAACACCAGTACCCCCCCTGCCCGCCGAAGACTCAAAATAGATGAACTCGCAAAAGGGGAAAATTCACAGCCTCGCAACACTAATTCAACCTGTTACCAACGAATACCCGTTGTAATCGCGGCGTTTCATCGGCATTCTGCCGATGATTGACAACGATTTCAACCAGGTAAGGGAAGTCCATGACCGCACCCACCCAACCGGAACGCCTGCCCAACCGAGAACGCGGCTCCGCCCTGCTCATCATGCTTACCATTATCGGGATCGGTGCGGCTTTTCTGCTGGTTTCCGCGCTCAACAAGGCGATGCAGCAGATCGAACAGGACAGGGTCACCACGGCAGCGCTGGCTCAGGCCAAGGAGGCCTTGCTCGGGTATGCGGCGACATATCGGGATACTCATCCAGACACGGGAGGAAACCTGGACAAGGTTTTTGCCTTTCTCCCCTGCCCGGACACCAATAACGATGGCCTTGGCGATCCTCCTTGCGGTCTCAAGGATGTCACGGCAGTTGGACGCCTGCCCTGGAAAGAACTCGGCTTGCCGCCGCTGCGCGACAGTGCGGGAGAATGCCTGTGGTATATCGTTTCCGGCCGGGCCAAGAACAATCCTCCTGCGGACGCACTGAACTGGGACACCGTCGGCCAGATTGAGGTGCAGGATGCCTCAGGCCAGGTGCTGGCGGCGCAGAACACCCACAACACGCCCTGGGCAGTTATCATTGGCCCGGGCGGCGTGACGGGCGCCCAAAGCCGCACCTCCGCAGGGATAAGCGAATGTGGCGGCAGCAATACCACTGCCGCCTACCTCGAAGGCCTGACGCTGAACCCGGCGGCAGGCGGCGTAAGCACACTCGTCCTCGTCACCAGCGACAGCGCCAAGAACATCGCCAACCCCAACAACGACCGTGGTCTATGGGTTACAAGCCGGGAAATATTCGAGCGGGTCAAGAAACGCAGCGATTTCGCTGCCGACATCAATACCCTGCTTGCCGACCTGAAAACCTCTCTCGATGCCGCCAGCTCCCCCCTTGTCACCGCCTTCAACACGGCATCAACGGCTGGCTGCCCGGTAACGGACAGCCCAGCCAACCAGAAAAAGGATTATTTCCGCTGCTACTGGAACAACAACCTCAAGTTCGCGGAAAGTTCCGGGATTACGGTCAACGGCGCATCCTGCGAGGCCGTGCTGATCTTTAGCGGTGAACGTACTACCGGGCAGACCAGGGTGAGCCTGGCCGACCAAGCCAATAAGAGCAATTATTTGGAGGCGCCCAATCTCGCTATCTTTTCTGGCGCAGGCGCCTACAGCGGCGCGACCGGCTTCACTCCAGCCTCCGCCAGCGCTGACCTCGTATACTGCATCAAACCCGTAAGCCCCCCGCCGCCACCTCCTCCGCCGTCAACACCGCCCATCGTCGGCGGCGCCTCCTTCACCTTAAACGCGGCGACAATCAGCGGCACCTACGTTGGAAGCAGTGGAATCAACACCGGGGTAACGACTATTACCCTGCCTGGTTCCCCGGCACTGATCATTACCGCAACCGGTGGAACTATCGGCAGAAATCAAGGCGGGGCCTCCACTAACGCCATCGGGGTCTATCAAGGCAGCGGCGGCGCACCCAATACCGCCCTGCAAACCGGAGAGACCCTGTCTTTCAGACTCAACGGCTATACCGCCCAGAAATTCGGCCTTACCCTGTACGGGTTCACCGCAGGAGAACAGGCCCTGCTCACCTTCAAGAACAGCGGCGCCATCGTGGGAACTTATACCGCGACAACCATAACCACAGCCAACATCAACCCCGGAGGGGTGTTTGACGAGGTTGTGGTTCAGACGGTCGGCGCTTCGGCTTTCTGGGTGCAGACCGTCAAATTCTGCGATGCGCTCACCTCCTGCTGAGCAGCAGGGCGCAATAACCAGCCATTGCCCGGTGTATGTTTCGTTGCAACAGGGAGAAACAACATGAAGATAAATCAAGCTGGTTTTACCCTCGTAGAAATGGCCATTGTCCTGGTGATCGTCGGGCTGCTGCTGGGCGGGTTGCTGATGCCGCTGGCCACGCAGATGGAACAGAAACGAATCAGTGAAACCAAGAAAGCGATGGATGAAGCAAATGAAGCCCTGCTTGGCTTTGTCGTCCGCACCGGCTATCTGCCCTGCCCCGCAATTTCAGCGACTAATGGCCTGGAAGACCGGACAGGTTCCTCCTGCACCGGAGGCAAAAGACAGGGCTTTCTCCCCTGGGCAACTCTTAGCGTCGCAAAACTGGACGGCTGGAATCATCTTTTCCGTTACAGTGCGACTCCGGCTTTCACCGACAGCGCCACACTTTTCACCTTAAGCACCCCGCGCGATATCACGATCAACACCCGAGACACCGCCGGGACGTTAAGCAACCAGTCAGCCGCCAACGACATCCCCAGCGTCATTATGTCGCATGGCATAAATGGCCTGCTGGGCACAACCGAGGCGGGAGTTTTAATAGTGAACACCTCGGCCACCAACCTTGACGAGGTCACCAATGCCAGTGCCGCCGGCACCTCCTTTGTCACTCGAATAATTAACAAAAACACGGCAGCAACCGGGGGGGAATTTGATGATCTCGTGGCCTGGCTCTCACCAAACATTCTTTACAACCGCATGGTTTCCGCCCAGAAGCTGCCATAAACCATGACTAACGAGCCCCACGACAACCAGCGGCAGCGGCCCGTAAAAAAAATCATCACCGGGGCCGGTATTTTCTTGATTCTGCTGGGATACCGGCTGCTGGCCATCCAGCCGGAGACCGAAGCCACGGTTGCCATAAAACACGCCTTTCTTGGCATAATAGCGATAATCGTCGGCGCCACGCTGTGCTTCAGCGCCATTTTCCTCAATAAATGAGCCGCCAATGATCAGACAAACCCGCACCATCGCCTTTTACACCCTGCTTGAAGCCCTGCGCAACCGCCTGATGTGGCTGGTGGCGCTGGTCGCCCTGACCGGCATTGGCCTCAGCGGTTTTCTGGCTGAAATCGCCATCACCGAGAGCCGCCAGATTCAGATCGCGCTGCTGGCGGCTTTTTTGCGTTTCTCCGCAGTCTTTCTTCTCGCCACCTTTGTCGTGACCAGCATGGTGCGCGAATTCAACGACAAGGGGCTGGAACTGGTTCTGGCTCTGCCCCTGCCGCGCGCCGGCTATCTGTTGGGCAAACTGGCAGGCTTTGCCGCACTCGCTCTGGTACCGGCGCTCCTCTTCGGCCTGCTCACCCTTTTTTTTACCCCCCCAACCCAGGCCTCTCTCTGGACTCTCTCCCACATCGGCGAGCTATGGATCGTGGCCGCTTTCAGCCTGCTCTGCGTATTAACCCTCAATCAGGTTATGGCCTCCTTGAGCGCAGTCATGTTTTTCTATCTCCTGGCACGTGCCATCACGGCAATCCAGTTGATCGGCAAAGACCCGTTAAGCGAGAGTACCCTGTCGCAAAAGGTGATCAACTTCATCATCGAGGCCATCGCCACCCTCCTGCCGCGCCTGGACGACTTTGCCCGCACCGAGTGGCTGGTTTATCACAACGGCGACTGGGCGGCCCTCCCCCCGCTGCTGGCGCAAACCGCCATCTACCTTGCCCTGCTGACCGGAGCGGCATTATTTGACCTCTACCGCAAGAACCTCTAAGCATGCGCGAACGTCCGATTTCCACCGTGCCAAAACCTGCTCTGCTGCTCTTGGCCTTGGGCCTTGGCCTGCAAATAGCCTGGCATTCCAGCCAGCCGCCAAGGCTGGCAAAGGCTGAGAACCTGCCGCCCCCCCCCTCCCTTTCCGCCTTGCGTCTTGCCAGCCTTGGCGAGCCAACCGCCCTCGCCAAGGCGCTGATGCTCCATCTGCAGGCCTTCGACAGCCAGCCCGGCATCCACCTCCCTTTTAGTAACCTTGATTATGACCGGGTGCAGGAATGGCTGACGCGAATACTTGAACTCGACCCGCCGGGTCAGTACCCGCTACTCGCGGCCAGCCGGATCTATGGCGAGGTGTCAGATGAACCGCGCCAGCGGCAGATGCTGGATTTCATCTACCAGAAATTTCTCGACGACCCCAACCACCGCTGGCCCTGGCTGGCGCATGTCGCCGTCATTGCCAAACATCGGCTCAAGGATCTGACCCTGGCGCAAAAATATGCCCGGGCCATCCGTCTTTACGCCACCGGCAGCGAGGTGCCTTTCTGGGCAAAGCAGATGGAGATCTTTATCCTGGAAGACATGGATGAGCTGGAAAGCGCCAAGGTGCTGATCGGCGGTCTGCTGGCAAGCGGCAAGATCAGCGATGCGCATGAAATCCATTTTCTTGAAAAACGCCTCAGGGAAATAGAAGCAAAGGCAAGGTGAGGCCAGCTCAGAACCAGATTCTGCTGGCCAAAAACAGAAAAGATATCTTGCAAAAAAAAAATGCCCTGTGCTATCCTTACTCAGCTGGTAAATTTCAATCTGTAAATTTCAACATTTCAAGGAGGGGTTCCATGCAAAACAAGAGGCTCAACCAATCCGGTTTCACCCTGGTGGAAATCGCCATCGTCATGGTCATCATTGGCCTGTTGCTGGGCGGGGTGCTGAAAGGACAGGAAATGATCGAAAATGCCCGGATCAAATCCATCGTCAATGACATGAACGGCGTAGCCGCCGCCTACAACAGTTACGTAGACCGCTACCGCGCCATCCCCGGCGACGAAACCCTGGCCACCATGACCGCCCGGGGCTGGCCCAATACGGTCGGCGGCAATGCCAACGGTGTTCTCCTCACCACTGTTGCCCAGACCTTCACCAACGCTGGCGAACAGCCCGCAATGTGGCAAGCCCTGCGGGCTTCCGGCATGACCACCGGAGCCCCGAATGCGGTGGGCGTTGCCGCTCTGCCGCGCGCTGGCACCGGCGGCTTGATTGGCGTAACCTCAGATCCCCTCGGCGTCTATGGCCAAACCGGCATCTCGGTATGTGTCTCGGGAATCACTACCAAACAAGCCCTGGGCCTTGACACCACAATTGACGGCACGCTGCCGGCCACCAATATCGGCAACAATGCCAGTATCGCCCGTGGCGCCACCGGGGCCGCAAACCCGCTGGCCCCCACAACCGCAGCACCTGTAGGCACAGCCTACAATACAACCACCGTCCTCACCCCCTGGACCATGTGCCGCACCTTATAAAACAGAACCTCCCCTGATATAAACAAAAAAGCCGGGCATCCAGCCCCGGCTTTTTTGTTGGCGCAAGAAAGGCCGCGCGACAAATATTCTCCGGGTAAATCCCAGATAACCGGCAGAAAGAGGCACTGTCCTTTTTTCAAAAGCCGCTTTTGATAAATTGACTTTCCTGAAAATTCCTTATACTGTTGGACAGTCCTAAAAATATTGTCGTTACTCAGGAGCTGCAGGCGGCAACAGTTTATACTCTCAGCAGCAATAAAAAATGGGGATATGGGTCATGCCTGGCTTAGTATATGCTCCGTCTCTTTTTGCCTTCAGCCTTCAGCCTAAACACCTTGGGCAGTTATGAAGCACCCACAGATACCAGGTAATCAGCAGACCATGACCACGCCAAAACAACTCAGCGCCAGTCTGGAAGACTATCTGGAAACCATCTTCCACATCATTGCCGAAAAACAGGTGGCCAGGGCCAAGGAGATCGCCAGTATCCTCAAGGTCAGCCGCTCTTCCGTGACCGAGGCCTTCCGCTCTCTGGCCCAGAAGGGTCTGATCAACTATGCCCCCTATGAGGTGATTACCCTCACCGCCGCCGGGCAGGAAATGGCCAAGGATGTCATCCTCCGCCATCGGGCGCTCAAGGATTTTTTTATCAAGGTTCTGGCCGTCAGGGAAAACATCGCGGAAGAAGGGGCCTGCAAGATTGAACATGCCGCGCCCAGGGAAATCATCGAACGGCTGACCCAGTTTGTCACTTTCATTGAGCAATGCCCAAGAGGCGGCAAAGATCTTATCTCAGGATTCAGCAAGTACTGTCAAACCGGAAAAACCGACCAGAAATGCCGGGCATGCATTGCCCACTGTCTTGAAAAATAAATAATTACACAACCAGCAGGAGATACTCAAGCAGATGGACGGCCCCCACATTGAAGGCTGGTATGAACATCCCAACCTTGGACTGATTCGTATTTTCCTCAAAGGCAGCAGCTGGGTATTTCAGTGTTATACCCATAACGGCCAGAAGGCGCTCTCAAAGGAGCGCCCTCTGGACATCTGGACCTGGGCCTTGAGTGAGCAAGCAACCGGGGATTACCCTGCTGACCTGTGACCTCCCCCCCAAAAATCAGGAAAGCCGGGCCAAGGCTTCAGTCAGCCGCTTCATTCCTTCTTCGATGGTTCCCATGGCAGTAGCAAAGGAGAAGCGGATAAAGGCATCCGCCCCGAAGGCCGCGCCCGGCACCGTGGCCAGCAAGGCCTCCTCCAACAGATAATCCGCCAGATCAACCGAATTAGCCATCACCTTCCCCTGAAAATTTCTGCCATAATACGCAGAGACATTGGGAAAGACATAAAAAGCCCCCTTGGGCCGCACACAGGTCACCCCGGGAATGGCGCACAGAGCCGCCATAATGAAATCAAGCCGGGGTACAAAGGCATCCCGCATCATAATCGGAAAATCCTGCGGCCCGCTCACCGCAGCCAGCGCCGCTTTCTGGGAGATGGAACACGGGTTGGAGGTGCTTTGGCTCTGAATCTTGTTCATGGCCGCGATAATCGGTTTTGGCCCGGCAGTATAGCCGATGCGCCAGCCGGTCATGGCAAAGGACTTGGACACCCCGTTGAGCACCAGGGTCTGGGCCGCGAGCCGTTTGTCCACATTGAGGATATGCGGCAGCTTGCCATCGCCGTAGACGATGGTGTCATAGATATCATCAGAGATTATCAGCCAGTTGTTGGCCAGGGCCAACCTGGCCACCGCCTCAAGGGCCTGAGCGGAAAATACAGCGCCGGTGGGGTTGGAAGGGCTGTTCAGGATAATGGCCCTGGTCTTCGACGTGGCATAGCGGGTGAGCAGCTCCTCGCTCAGGTCAAAATCATTCGCCTCTGAGAGCGGCACCTCCACCGGAGTGGCGCCCGCCAGCAAAACGATGGGCGGATACGACACCCAGTACGGGGTTGGAACCAGCACCTCATCGCCGGGGCCGAACAGGGCCTGGGCCATGTTGTAGAGACCATGTTTGCCGCCGCAGCAGACCTGAATCTGGTCTGGCTCATAGCTCCAGCCCTTGTCCTGGGCCAGGCGGTCAGCGATTGCCTCCCGCAGTTCCGGAAGGCCAGGCACTGCGGTGTAGCGGGTGAAACCTTCGTCGATGGCCTTTTTCCCGGCCTCGCGCACATGAAGCGGGGTGTCGAAATCCGGTTCACCCACGCTGAAATTAAGGATATCAGCGCCAGCCGCCTTCATGGCCTTGGCCTTGGCATTCACAGCCAAGGTGGGCGAAGGCTTGATCTGCTTGACTCGTTGCGCAAGACTAATTTCCATTTCCATTTTCCTTTCTTGTCATGGCGTTGGCAAAAAAGCTCCGGCAGGCATTCGCCACGAAGCCAAATTAGTATAAAACAGTCTTCAAGGTCAAACCCCTGGCAGGTGCGGTTGCCCCGGCCAGGGCTCGATCCCGGGCCATCATGATCCCCTGGAAATCATAGGGTGTCAACCGCCCACGGCCCACAGCAAACAGGGTGCCGACAATGTTGCGCACCATGTGCCGGAGAAAACCATCTCCGGCAAGGGTAATCCTGTACAACTCCGGACAATTCTCATCTTCGGCAAGGTTAGCGGCAAAGATGGTTCGCACCGCGCCCCGGCCGCCGACAACCGACAGATCCCGGGAGCCAGCCCCCTCAAAACTAGTAAAATCATGGGCGCCAATCAGAGCCCCCAGGCATTGCCTTACTGCCTCACAGGCAAAAGGGCCCCTGACCTGGGCGGCGTAGAGCCGCAAAGAAGGCGGCATGATCCCGGCTGTGGTGAAGGTATACTCATACACCTTGCCCGTGGCCTTATAACGCGCATGAAAATCGCTGGCAACCTTCTCAGCGGCAAGCACCCGAATAGCCAAGGGCAGCATGCTGTTCAGAGCCTTAACCAAGCCGGAAAGCGGGAGGCGCGCCTCGGTCTGAAAATTAGCCGTCATCCCTTCGGCATGCACCCCGGCATCGGTGCGCCCGGCCCCGTGCAGAGTGACCGGAGCCTGGGTCAGGCGGGCAAGAGCCTCTTCCACGGCCTGCTGGATGCTGGGCTGGCCGAGCTGTCTCTGCCAGCCAGCGTAATCAGTCCCGTCATAAGCCAGGATAAGCTTGATATTTCGCACTGCGTTCAAGGAAAAAGAGGAACTATTCTCAGCCCGGTGTTCTCCGGAAAGCCGCACATGAGATTCATATTCTGCACCGCCTGGCCCGAAGCGCCCTTAACCACATTGTCTATAGCGGACAGGATGACAACCCGGCCCGTGCGCGGATCAAACCTGAGGCCGATATCACAGTAATTGCTGCCCCGGAGATACTGGGTCGCCGGATACTGACCAGCCGGGCAAATCCGGACAAATTCCTCAGCGCGATAAAAATCTTGATACAGCTCGGTCAAACCGGAGAGCGCCTTGCCTGCTTGCGCGTAGATCGTACTGAGAATGCCCCGCGACATCGGGAGCAGATGCGGGGTAAAGGAGACCGTCAGCGGCCTGCCGCACAACTCGCCCAGCTCCTGCTCGATCTCCGGAGTGTGCCGATGCTCGCCCACCTTGTAGGCCTTGAAACCATCCGCCACCTCGCAGTAGAGCGCCCCTGTCTGCGCCGCCCGCCCTGCCCCGGAGGCCCCTGATTTTGCATCGATGATGATGCTTTGCGGCTCAACAAGCCCGGCCTTAAGCAACGGTGCCAGGCCCAGAATCACGCTGGTCGGGTAGCAGCCTGGATTGGCTACCAGCTGCGCCTGACGAATCTCCGCCCGATGCAGCTCCGGCAGACCGTACACCGCTGTGGCCAGCAAATCCTTGGCGCTATGGGCCTGATACCATTGCTCATAGACCTGCGCGTCATGGAGGCGGAAATCGGCAGAAAGATCGACAACCTTCTTGCCCGCAGCCACCAAATACGGCACGATATCCATCGCGGTCTGGTGGGGCACGGCGGTAAAGAAAAAGTCAGCCCGCTCGACCAAAGCCTCAACCTTAAGATCTTCACAGATGATCTCCACCCTGCCCTGCAAGCTGGGGAAGACCTGGGAAAGGGACTTCCCGGCGTATTGCCTGGAAGTGGCCACGGTCAGCTCTACTTCTGGATGATTGCACAGTATCCGGGCAAGCTCTGCCCCGGTGTAGCCGGAGGCCCCGACAATGCCGACTCGTATCATTTTTTTCTCCACTCAGCTTGCAACCATAAGGCTGGCTGACACAGGCCAAAAAAAATCAGGGGAAGAGCGATAAGCGCCTTCCCCTGATGAGATACACAATAGTGTCCGTGATATTGACAAGGCAATACCAGGCAACGATTAACGCTTGGAGAACTGAAACCTAGCCCGGGCGCCCTTCTGACCATATTTTTTCCGTTCTTTCACGCGCTGATCACGGGTGAGAAAACCCGCCTTTTTCAAAGCACCCCGATGCTCGGGATCGACAACCAGCAACGCCCGGGAGATCCCGTGCCGCAGGGCCTCGGTCTGGGCGATCTTGCCGCCGCCGGTCAGGGTCGCCAGGATATCAAACTTTGCCGCGGTGTCAGTCAAGGCCAAAGGCTTTGAAATCTTCTGCAGGTAGTCAAAACCGCCGCCAAAATAATCAGGCACGCTCATTTTGTTAACCTGAATGTTGCCGGAACCAGGTTTCAACCACACCCTTGCAACAGCAGTCTTTCTTTTTCCGGTCGCGTAAAAACTATTTTCTGCCATGTTCAAGCTCCAATATCCTGTTTAAGAGAGCAGGACTTTATCGATCATAATTCCAGAGACTCAGGCTGCTGGGCGGCATGGGGATGCTCCGTTCCGGCATATACCTTTAATTTCTTCAGTTGACTCCGCCCCAAGGTGTTCTTGGGCAACATCCCGCGAACAGCCTTGCGCAACAACTCTTCCGGCTTTTGCGCCATTAAGGCCTTGGCCGTCTTTTCCTTGATGCCGCCCATAAAACCGGTATGATGACGATACATCTTGTCATCCCACTTCTTGCCTGTCAAACGAACCTTGTCCGCATTGACTACAATAACAAAATCACCCACATCCTGAAAGGTGCAGTAATTAGCCTTGTGCTTGCCACGCAGACGCGTAGCAATCTCGGAAGCCAGACGACCAAGCACCTTATCCTGCGCATCAACAAGCAACCACTTGCGCTCAATATCTTTGACCGGAGTCAAATATGTCTTCATTTCAATACCCTCGCAAAACGAAAAAAGAATACATCTATATAAGTCAAAATGGCCCGTTCTGCCATGAAAAAATGCAGACGGGCTGTCAGTCAAGACAACAGGCTCGCAAATCTGACCCGCCAGCAAAAACGTTGTCGAAAAACAACTTAAGATTATGATCCTGCCTGAATATGGAGCGGGAAACGAGATTCGAACTCGCGACTTCAACCTTGGCAAGGTTGCACTCTACCACTGAGTTATTCCCGCTCATTTTCAACATGCGAAAAACGCCAGATGTATAACAATGCGGGAAAGGGTTGTCAATAAAAAACCGGCATACCCATTATCTTTTTGTCCCTTGCGCCCTCAGGCCTCCAACTGTTTTCAGGGATGATCCTGAACTGACCGCAGGTAATTCCCGGACAATGAACGGGTCGCTGCTCTTGCAAATACCGAAGAATCAGGATAGATTATCAAGTTCGTTATTGATTGGCACAAGGCAGGAAAATCAGGAGGGTGTTCCTCCCAGGAAAAGGTACTGTATATGGAAGTGGTGCTTGCCAAAAACGCAGGTTTTTGCATGGGAGTACGTCGGGCGGTTGAGACCACCCTCGACATGGTTCAGAAAGGCGAAACCACCATTACCACCTTTGGCCCCCTGATTCATAACCCGCAGGTTCTGAAACTGCTTGAGAAGCAAGGGGTAAGGATCCTCACGGAGATTCCGGATCAGGCCACCGGCGCCATAATCATCAGGGCGCACGGCATTCCCCCTGAAGAGAAAAAGAGGCTTGAGGCCACCGGGGCCATGGTTGAGGATGCCACCTGTCCCAGGGTTCTCAAGGTACAGGCCATCATTGCCAGGCATAAAAATGAAGGCTTCGCCACCGTGATCATCGGCGACCGTGACCATGCCGAGGTGGAAGGGCTCAGGGGCTATGCCGGCAATACCGGACAGGTGGTGAACAGCGAGGCGGATGTCGCGGCCCTGCAGCTTGACGGGCCTTACATCGTGGTCAGTCAGACCACCCAGGACGAGCGTCTTTTTGAAAGACTCAAGGAGATGATCCTGCAAAAATATCCCGGAGGCGAGGTGTTCAACACCATCTGTGATTCCACCCATAAACGGCAGGAGGAGGTTCGGCTGCTCTGTCAGGAGGTCGAAGCGCTGGTCGTTGTGGGTGGCAAGACCAGCGCCAACACCAAACGGCTGGGCGAGATTGCCGAAAGCCTTGGTTGTCCGGTATTCATGGTTGAGTCGGAAACGGATCTTGAACCGCAGGCCTTCAAGAGATACGCACGGATAGGCGTTACAGCCGGGGCCTCCACCCCGAACTGGGTGATCAGCCGGATTGTGGAAGTGCTTGAAAACATGACAAAAGAGGGAAAGAAGAATGCTGAGCTGGTTTAAGCAGAAACTCGGCAGCGCCCAGGATCTTCAACCGGAGCAGAGCCCTGGCTCGGAGACAGCCACGCCTGTCGCTGCGACTGAGGGAACAAAGGCCTCGGGGCAGCAGGAGAACGAGGCCGGTTTTTTTCTCCGCCTCAAGGAAGGGTTGTCTCGAACACGCAAAACCTTGGTCAGCCAGATTGACACCCTCTTTCTTGGTAAGAAGCAGATTGACGCCCAACTGCTTGAGGATCTGGAAGAGATTTTGATCATGGCGGATATAGGTACTGCCACCACCATGGAACTTCTGGAAAAAACCAGAACGCAGGTCAAGCGCCAGACCTTAGGCGATGCCCAGGCTCTCAAAGAAGCACTGAAAGAGATGATCCTTGGCTATCTGCTCAAGGCGGATCAGCCCGCAGATCCTGCCCTGCCACAGCAAGGCCCTTTTGTCGTCATGGTGCTGGGGGTCAACGGGGTGGGCAAGACCACGACCATCGGCAAGCTGGCTTATAAGTTCAGCCAGGCAGGGCAGAAGGTTCTGCTGGTGGCCGCCGATACCTTTCGGGCTGCGGCCAGTGAACAGTTGCAGATCTGGGGCCAGCGGGTCGGGGTAGAGGTTGTGGCCCAGCAGGCCGGGGCTGACCCCTCCTCCGTGGTATTCGATGCCCTGAATTATGCCCGGCCCCGCAATTTTGATGTGGTGCTGGTTGACACGGCAGGCCGGTTGCACACCAAGGTCAATCTCATGGAAGAGCTGAAAAAGATCAAGCGGGTCATGGATAAAAAGGTTCCCGGCGCGCCCCATGAGATTCTGCTGGTGCTTGACGCCACCACCGGTCAGAACGCCATTTCCCAGGTAAGACTGTTCAACGAGGCCGTGGAGGTTACCGGCTTGGCCCTGACCAAGCTTGACGGGACTGCCAAGGGTGGCATTGTGATCAATATCTGTCACGAGTTCAATATTCCCCTTCGGTTCATCGGCATCGGGGAGCAGATGGAAGATCTGCGCGATTTTGAACCCCGCGAGTTTGTCGAGGCTCTGTTTGCCGAGGGTGAGGCTTAGAGAATGATCGTCTATCGTCAGCATAAACCGCCTGGCTGTGGCGGGTGTTTACTGGTTGCCGTCCTGCTCCTTCTGGCCCTGGGCGGCGCCCCTCTCCTCTTTAATATCCTGGGGTTTATTTTTTTCAGCGGCTTATTTCTTGTCATCATGGTCTTTGTCGGGATCTGGGGCTTTTCCCAGTATATCCGGCGGATGGCGAGCCGCTATGAGCAATCCCAGACAGAAGGCCACAATCAGTTTGTCTTTCTGCTGATCAATATCCTGATCCGCATCGCCCAGGTGGACGGGGTGGTCACCAAGGCCGAACTTGGGCCGATCGAGAATTTCTTTCGCCACCATCTCCGCTACAACCAGAGCCAGATGTACTGGGTGCGCGACCTGATTCAGGACGCCCTTGCCAGCAAGGCCTCCCTCGAAGCCCTGCTTACCGAGTTCAAGAGCCATTTTGCCTATGAACCCCGGCTGATTCTGCTGGAGCTTATCTATCAGGTACTCTACACCAATGCCCAGGTCTCCCCCCAGGAACTGGCCATGGTGCAGACCATTGCCGATTTTCTCGAAATTACCGCCTATGACCATCACGCCATCCGGAGCAAGTACGTCAGCGGCGGCCGGGGGCGGGCCTTCTCCGGTCAGGTGAGAAGTGAAACCCAATACTATGAAATCCTCGGGCTGGCTCCGGGAGCCTCGGCTGAGGAGATAAAAAGCGCCTACCGGAAACTGAGCATGCAGTGTCACCCGGACAAGGTGGCGCATCTGGGCGAAGAGTTTCGGCGGGTGGCAGAGGAGAAGATGAAGGAGCTGAATGAGGCCTATCAGCATCTAAAAAAGACAGCCTGAGCAGATGGTCGGCCATGAACATCCTTGTCCTCGAGCCCTATTACGGCGGCTCGCACAAAGCCTTTCTTACCAGCCTGCTTCACCACCTGCCCTATTCCTTTGACCTGCTGACCCTACCCGCCCATAGCTGGAAATGGCGGATGCGCCTTGCGGCCCCGCATTTCGCCGGGGTTATCGCTAGCGATTCTCGCTACAAGGCCAAGGGCTTTGACCTGATTCTCTGTTCCTCCCTGGTCGATGTCGCTGCCCTGCGCGGCCTGCTGCCCCAAACTCTGCGCGACGTTCCCTGCCTGACTTATTTCCATGAAAACCAGTTTGCCTATCCGGTGCAGTTGACTGAGGCGCGAGATGTGCATTTTGGCCTGACCAATCTCACCACGGCTCTGGCCGCAGACAGGCTCGCCTTTAACTCGCAGTATAATCTGGATTCTTTTCTGACTGGCTGCCGGGAGCTTCTGGCAAAGATGCCGGATATGCGCCTGGCCGGTTACGAGGAGAAGATCCGCGCCAAGACAACCATCCTTCATCCAGGTCTGGATTTTGACCAGCTCGACTCCTGCCCGGCCGGAAGACAGACGGGCCAAGCGCCGGTTCTGGTCTGGAACCACCGTTGGGAGCACGACAAGAACCCGGAAATGTTCTTCCACACCCTGTACGAGCTTGCAGAGCTTGGGGTTCCCTTTGCTCTGCTCGTGCTGGGAGAGTCATTCAAGGCTAGGCCACCGGTCTTTGCCCAGGCAGTCCGTAAGCTTGCCGGACGGATTATCCATTTCGGCTATGCGGAAGATCGGCAGGAGTATTGCCGGTTGCTCGGTCAGGGGGATATTGTCGTTTCCACCGCCAGACACGAGTTTTACGGTCTGGCGGTTCTTGAGGCGGTGCGCGTCGGTTGTCGGCCACTGCTGCCGGATCGCCTCTCGTACCAAGAGCTTTTTGCCCCGGAGTTTCGCTATGCGGATGGAGAGTTCGGCCAGAGACTGGCGATGGCCATGGAGGCTGGCAGGCTGGCGGCAGATGAAGCGCACGCCCTGACCAGCCGGTTTTCCTGGCCGGAGCTGGCTGGCAGCTACCGGCAATGGTTTGAGTCGTTAGGATAGCAGGCGGATCAACAAGGCGGGGATTTGCCAAAATTTTTCGAAAGAAATTCACAGTCAGCCGGGGAAAGATCAAAGCGGATCTCCGCCTCTCTAATCACCGCCTCCCGTTTTTTCTGCGGATTAGTGAGCAGCTCTTCGCTCATCCAGCAGATGGCCTTTTTCACCTTGTCGCCGCCGGCCGGCAGTCTGCTGCTGCAACCCATCTTCACTCTCCTTTATACCGGTTTGCAACTATCCAGCTTGATGCCGGAAAGGAACGCAAATCGCGAAATGTAACTATTCAGCAGTGCCGCAGATGCGCGTGTCAACCGTCGGCAGCAGTGCCGATAACGCAGATATGGTGCTGATGGAAGTTACACAAGCTTCATCATAATCCCACCCAGAGGCGGAACCGAGACCAGGATATGGCAGGGGGCCTCGCCCAGAGGCTCGGCAATGGCCTGCTTGCGATCCGGGTTATGCACATTGCTGCCGCCGAATTCGGCGCTGTCCGTAGAGAGGATTTCCTGATACCAGCCTGCTGTCGGCACCCCGAGTTTATAGTCATGCAGCGCCTGGGGAGTGAAGTTGAGCAGGCAGACCACATGCTCAGCAGGATCTTTGCCCTGACGACAAAAAGCAATGATGCTGTTGTCCACATCCTTGAAATCCATCCACCTGAAGCCATCGTAGGAAAAATCAATCTCCCAGAGGCTTTTGTTCTCCTTGTAGACCATATTCAACTGGCGGACAAATTTCTGCAACTGCTGGTGCAGGTTGTCCTGTTCGGTCAGATGCCAATCCAGGCTCACCTTGCAGTACCACTCAGAGATCTGGCCGAATTCGCCGCCCATGAACAGGAGTTTCTTGCCCGGATGAGTCCAGAGAAAGAAAAAAAGCAGGCGCAGGTTGGCGAATTTCTGCCACATATCCCCAGGCATCTTGAAAAGCAGGGAGCGTTTGCCATGCACCACCTCGTCATGGGACATGGGCAGGATGAAATTTTCGGTAAAGGCGTAGAGCAGGGAAAAGGTGAGGACGTTGTGCTGGTATTTGCGAAAAATTGGCTCCTTGCCGAAATAGCCCAGGATGTCGTTCATCCAGCCCAGGTTCCACTTGTAGCCAAAGCCTAAGCCGCCCCAGTCCAGGGGCTTGGAAACCCCATAGAAGCTGGTTGATTCCTCGGCAATCATCAGGGTCTCGGGATAGCGGCTGTAGATGATGGCATTCATGTGCTTGATGAATTCGATGGCCTCGATGTTTTCCTTACCGCCATGGACGTTGGGCACCCAGTCCCCTTCCTTGCGGGCATAATCAAGGTAGAGCATGGAGGCTACCGCATCGACCCGCAGGCCGTCGATATGGAACTTGTCCATCCAGAAGAGGGCGTTGGCAATGAGGAAGTTCTGCACCTCCTTGCGGCCATAGTTGAAGATCAGGGTGCCCCACTCTGGATGCGCGCCCTGCCGGGGGTCTTCGTGTTCATAGAGCGCGGTGCCGTCAAAACGGCTTAAGGCATGGCCATCGGTGGGGAAATGAGAAGGCACCCAGTCGAGGATAACCCCGATCCCCTGCTGGTGGCATTGATCCACAAAATACATGAAATCCTGGGGCGTGCCGTGTCGGCTGGTCACCGCAAAATATCCGGTGACCTGATAGCCCCAGGATTCGTCCAGGGGATGCTCCATGATGGGCATCAGCTCGATATGGGTGAAGCCCATTTCCTTGACATAGGGAATCAGGTAGCAGGCCATCTCCTGAAAGGAAAGCATCCGCGCAGGATCAGCCGGGTCGCGCCGCCAGGAGCCCAGATGCACCTCATAGGTAGACATGGGCTGCTCATAGCTTCGCAGGCTTTTCCGCCCGTTAATCCAGGCAGCGTCATTCCAGGCATAGCCATCAAGCCCCCAGACAATCGAGGCGGTTTTGGGCCGGATCTCCGCGAAGAACTGAAAAGGATCGGCCTTTTCCAGCAGCGCATTCTGCTGGGTTTTGATCTCGAACTTATACGGCTCTCCCTGGCCAATGTCCGGGATAAACAGCTCCCAGATGCCGGAATTATCCAGAACACGCATCTGATGAACCCTACCGTCCCAATAATTGAAATCACCCAGAATGCTGACCCTCCTGGCACTTGGCGCCCAGACCCGGAAGATTGTCCCGCTGATACCGTCAAGGGTTACCAGATGAGCGCCCAGGGTATTGTAAATCTCATAATGGGTGCCGTTGGTGAAAAGATAACGGTCGTACTCGGACATCTGAGGCAGAAAACGGTAAGGATCCTTGAAGGCATGCCAGGTCTCATCATGGAATACCGCTTCATACTCATAGGGAAAAGGCGCGCGGCAATTGCTGATGACAATCTCGAAAAAGCCTTCCGCTCTTGTCTTGTACATCTCCTTTCTTTCCCCGTTGGCGAGCAGCCAACAGGCGTTGGCATTGGGCTGAAAGGTTCTGACCACCGAGGAGGCGGTATCGTGATCAAGAAGATGGAAGCCCAGAATCTGAAAGGGGTCGTGGTGTTCGGAGGCAATAATCCGGTTTATTTCGGAATTTATGTCAGTGGTCATAGTCTCGGTTTCTGCCTGGTATGGGTTTTGGGGAATTCGCCTGTTTCAGCAAGAGTGGATAGGAGAATTTTAGCACGAATCACCTGGAAAACTCCAACTCTTTTCCTATGAGGGATTAGAAATGTTGTTTTTACAGGATTTCTTGACTGACAGCCTGGACAAATGCTAAGCCGTTGTTCATAAGTAACTTTGATCTAAATCAATGACATAAACGGCATAAAGGGCTATAAATGAATAAACTGAAAAGCACAATTTATTCATTAACAGCCCTTAAGTTACAAACGAATCTGAACCGGTCGCCGAAGGCGATCAGCAACCCAGAACGCAAACTTGAGACTCCCGCCCGGATGCTTGAAACCCTGCAAGGCTATTTCCTCATTGCCACCCCCCAGATGCCGGATCACCGGTTTGTCGGCAAGGTTGTTTATCTCTGCGCCCACAACGACGATGGGGCCATGGGACTGGTGGTAAATGAGCCCATTGCCGAGATCAGTCTGACGGATGTTTTCAAAAGCGCCAATATCCCTTTGCCGCAGGGCCAGTTACCGCCGCTGTATCTGGGAGGGCCGGTGGAGGTGGCAAGCGCTTTTTTCCTCTACAGCTCCGAGTACAGGGCCCCGCATTTTCTTGCGGTAAGCAAGACCGTCCATCTAAGCAGTGACCCGCAGCTGCTCTACGATCTCGCCACAGGCCAGGGCCCAAAAAATCTGCTGGTGGCCCTGGGCTGTTCCGGCTGGGGCCCGGGGCAGCTGGAAGCAGAACTCTCCATGGATGGCTGGCTGATCCTGCCAGCAGATGACGACATTATTTTTCACACGCCGGACAAGTTGCGCTGGCAGAAGGCGGCCCAACGGCACGGCATTGATATCGCCCTGTTCGGGGAGGTGGTGGGCTCGGCCTGAGTGGCCGGGAATTCAAACAAGGACTACGAAAAAATGACACCCATCTCGCAATTTTTAGGGGAAGAGGCCGACCTCGGCCCCAAAAAACGAATCACCATTCTCTCGGCCCCCCTGGCCTCCTCGGTGAGCTGGCTGGGCGGCACGGAGCTCGGGCCGCAGACAATCATCGACGCCTCTCCTGCCCTGGAGGTGTTTGATGACGAGTTGCTGTCCGAGACGGTGCGGTTGGGTATCGCCACCCGACCGGCGCCTGATTTTACGGCAATAACCGCCGCCGATGCTTGTCGGCAGATAAAGAAAGCCGTGGCCGAGGAACTGGCCGGGGGATACTTCCCGGTGCTGCTGGGCGGCGAACACACCGTGACCGTGCCTGCGGTTCAAGCCTGCCTGGCAAAATACC
>MGTC01000073.1:27096-30743 GCA_001799255.1 Deltaproteobacteria bacterium RIFOXYD12_FULL_55_16 | reverse complement strand
CTCACCTGCGATGTGGACGGCCTGGATCCAGGCGTAATGCCAGCCACCGGCACCCCGGAACCGGACGGCCTGACCTGGCGGGAGACCATCGACCTGTTGCGGGCGCTTACCGCCAAGCATCGTATCGTGGGTATGGATTTTGTCGAGTTTGCCCCGAGACCTGGGGCGGAACATGCCGCCTTTACTGTGGCCAAACTGATTTATCGAACCCTTGGCTTTATCTTCAGATAATCCGAAAAGGGGGCATGTGAGGATACAGAGCCTCGCGGGTCGAACCGGATTGTTTGGCTATCTCGCTCATGCCCCGCGCGGGCAATGTCGCCCAAGGCTGCGGCCCGGAAGAATGCCAGTCGTTGACAAAAATGTTTTTATTCCTTCTGCCCCAGTCCCTGGGCGATGAATGACGCCACCAAAGAATTGATGCTCACCCCTTCCTGTGACGCCCTGGCAGTCAGCCGGGCATGGATGCTTTTGGGAACCCGCTGCATCCACTTCCCGCTGTAGGCATGGCCAGGCTCTGGAATCGCATCTCCGAACTCTCTGGCAGTTTCAAGCCAGGAATGCTCCGCATCCATCCCGTTGGCAATGGCCTCCTCGATGGTATTGCCGTCGGACATACAGCCGGGAAGATCAGGAAAGGTCACCAGATAGCCGCCACCCTCATCATTGGCAAGTGGCCGCACCTCAAAGGGATATTTGATTTTCTCTGCCATAATTAATCTCCTTCGACAAATTTCACAAACTGCTTGATATAAACAGGTTTGATTGGTCGGTGAGCAGGAACAGTCAGCTTGGAGCCATCCTCCCGGCGAAAGGTCACATGACTGGAACCAGGTTGCCGCCATGCGATATTGTGCCGCTTGGCAATAGCCTTGAGATTATCTATTTGCCAATCACCCTGCGGGTTGTTCTTCATTTGCTGGAGTATTTTGTCTACCGTACTCATGTGAACATGATACCACATACAGTATCATGTTCAAGGGGGAAAGATGCTAACAGAGGAAAGATGCCACATAGAGCAGTATCGCTAACAACCTGTGCGCAACGCCCTGGATTTTAAGGAAAGGGTACCTCCCAAGTGCGTTTGTCACAAAGCCAAATAATACGAACGCATCTTTTCCGCCATCAATAGACGGCGCTGCTTGAGAAGTTCTTCGTAGTCGTCCAGCCTCATCTCGAAGATCGCTTCCGGGATACAATTCATCCGCAGGTTCTCCTTCAGTACATCCATCTCACTGATAGCGCCGTATTGGATCGTACCACCGCTGCACTGCTTTGCAATTCCGTCAAAATAATCCTTGGGAGCTTTATTGCCGACCTTGATGTTGATCTCAGACTGCATATAGACGTAATTGGCAATCTGGTTGTAATCTCCACGTTTCAGGCCAGACTTCTTCAAGTAATCCCTGGGAAAGATATGATGAATATCTCCCTTATGGGTAATAAAAACCCGGGACACCCCCCCCTATTAAATTAAGCTGGCCCGCTGGTTATTCAGGGTTATGATTGCAGATCATTTGGCGATAGACCAGTATGTTTTGCAACACGCGCCAGCATTTTGGGATCGACTTCATCGCCATCATGAAAGGCAAAAACGAAATCAGGCCAACCATTACGAGCAAGTGTTTTATGCGAACCGGATTGTCGCTTGACTTGCCAACCCAGACGCAATAGCGCCGCGAGAAGATGCCTGGCTTTGATTGATGGCCATTGGCTCATGCCATAACTGGAATAGAAATGTTTATGGCAAAAGGACGACTTTCGCTACTTTCAAGCCGTTCAGCAATAACGCGAAGTGCGAGAACCTCTGCCTTGGACATTGCTTCCAGCGATGTCGCACCGTAAGCAAGGACTCCCGGCAACTCAGGGACTTCTGCCAACCAACGCCCATCTGATTCTTGTTCCTGCTCTATGGTGAAATTCATTTTGTCCTCCAGAAAAAAGTAGGGAAATCCTGCAGTTCCCGTTTTCTTCAACATGGGCTAAAGGTTTTTCTCTTGTGGCCAACTTCCTCTAACTGACAGAATCACCTTAGCAGAACTACATTGTCAAAATAAACAGAAAAAAACTGGAGTTCGGGTGACATCATCCTCCGGGCGGCAATCTCTTCAAGAATGTCTGCAAGGGGAAACACCTCCACATAAGAGTCTAATCCACTCTTGAAAAGGTGGCCATTTTTATGGATGCTGCCTCGCTCCAGACCAGGCCTTCAATGCTATCTTGGATGGCAGCTTCCGCTTTACCTCTACCTCCCCTTTTTTTCGCCAAACTGAAGTTCCGCGTCCGAGGCCCGGACATAAATAGGCACTGCCGTGGCCGGGTCAAGAAAAGACCCCTGCCGAAAAAGATGCCAGGCCGCAGAACCGATGGCGGCGGCCCTGGCAAAACAGATTTCCGGGGGAGCAAGATGGGCGTAATCCCCCAGCAGCTCCTTGAGCATCTGGCCATAGAGGGCCAGGCCATCGCCCACCAGCAGGGTGGGGCCGCTAATGAATTCCGGCAGGCGTTGGGGCTTGATTACCATGGGTTCGATGGTTTTTTCCGGGATTCCTTGCTGGTGGCTACGGTACAGGGCGGTGTAAATCTCGTTTTTCCGGGCATCAATCACCGGGCAGATGGGCAGGGAGGAAAAGGGGAACTGAATGGCGAGTCCGGTCAGGGTTTCCACCCCGATGAGCGGCTTTTCGGCGGCCATACACAGACCCTTGGCCGTGCTCAAGGCGATGCGAAGGCCGGTAAAGCTCCCAGGGCCAAGGCTGACGGCAATGGCGGCAATCTGGGGCCAGCTTAAGTTGCACTGGGCCAGGAGCCAGTTGATTCCGGTCAGCAGGCTGCGGGAGTGGTTGGCTGTGGTGTTGAGGGAATACTCGGCCAGGCAGCGCCCTTCTGCGACCAGGGCCAGACTGCCGCAGGTGGTGGCGGTTTCCAGGGCGAGAATAACCGGGGGCGAGGCGGCAGAAGACGGGGGCATTGCCTGTCTCAACCCCCGTTGCCGAGAAAACGAAAATCGTTGTAGAAGACAAAGAGCATCAGGGAGATAAGCAGTACCAGGCCGACCGTCTGGAGGCGTTCCCTGGTTTCCATACTCAGCGGCTTGCGGCGGATGGCCTCAACGGCAAAAAAGACGAGATGTCCGCCATCCAGAATGGGGATGGGAAAAAGATTCAACACCCCCAGGCTGACGCTGAGAAGCCCGGTGAAATGCAGCAGATTGACCCAGCCAGCCGCCATTTGCTGCCCGGCGATCTGGGCAATGCGGATGGGCCCCCCCAGTTCGCTGGCCGGGACTACCTTCTGGATGATCTTGACCACGCCTAGAATGGTAATCTTGATCAGGGTCCAGGTGTGCAGCGCTCCGGTTTGCAGGGCCTCGACCGGGGAGATTCTGACCAGTTCGTCCGCGACCCGAATGCCGAGCATGTAGCGGGTGTCAATCACCTCGCCAAAGATATTTTTGTCCTGTTCCATCTTTGGCTGGCCGGTAAGAGTCAGGGTTTGCTCGCCCCGCTGGACTATGAGGGTCACTGGCTTTGCGGCGCTGAGCCGGATGAGGCGCGCGACCTCATGCCATTCCGTTACCGGAGCGCCGTTAATGCTGAGGATAAGATCGTTTGCCGCCAGTCCGGCTTTGGCCGCCGGAGAATCCA
>MGTC01000073.1:4147-27081 GCA_001799255.1 Deltaproteobacteria bacterium RIFOXYD12_FULL_55_16 | reverse complement strand
CGCCGATTCTTGCCGCCTTGACCGGCTGGGAAACCCCCATGACCGCAAAGATGGAGGAAAAGAGCAGAACCGCGAAAACAAGATTAAAGAGCGGCCCGGCTAAGACCACCAGGAAGCGCTGCCAGATGGCCTTATGCGAGAAGGAAAACTCTTCCTGATCGCTGGCCACCTCATCGGTGAGGCTTTCGCCGTACATCTTCACATAGCCGCCAAGGGGGAAGGCGCTCAACAGGTATTCGGTCTCGCCTACGGTGCGGCCAAAGACCTTGGGGCCAAAGCCCAGGGAAAACTTGAGTACCCGGATGCCGAACAGCTTGGCGCAGAGAAAATGGCCGAATTCGTGGATGAAGATAAGGGGGCCAAGGACGAGGATAAAGGCAAGAATAGAGGTCATGGTTTCTTCAGTTGGTTAAGGTTGGGTGTCCGGGCGGAAGCTCCGGGCTGAGAACGTCTTTGCCCAGGCGCTGCTGGGTCTGCATGCGCAGGGCTTCGATAATGGAGGCTGCCTGCATTCGGGCGGCAAGGTCGGCGTCAAGGATCGCGGTCAGGCTGGCCCCCTCTTCCCTGGGCAAGCGGCTCACTGTTTCCGCAACCACCAGGGCGATTTCCGGAAAGCGGATGGCGCCGGTGAGAAAGGCTTCAACCGCCACCTCGTTAGCGCCATTGAGCACCGCAGGCAGGCTGCCGCCCCGTTTGCACACCTGATAGGCAAGCTTCAGGGCAGGGAATTTTTCAAAATTCGGGCGGGAAAAATTAAGATCCACTGCCGAGGCCAGGTTCAGGCGCGGCAGATTCAGCCGCAGCCGTTCCGGATAGGACAGGGCATAGGCAATGGGGATCCGCATGTCCGGCACCCCCAGTTGGGCGACCACCGAGCCGTCCACGTATTCCACCATGGAATGAACGATGCTCTGCGGGTGGATGAGAACCTCGATGTCCTCGACTGCGATATCAAAAAGCCAGCGGGCTTCGATGACCTCCAACCCTTTGTTCATCAGGGTGGCGGAGTCGATGGAGATCTTTTTCCCCATCTCCCAGTTGGGGTGGGCCAGGGCCTGTTCCGGGCTGACCGCCCACAGATCGCGCTCGGCCAGATTGCGAAACGGCCCCCCGGAGGCGGTGAGGATGAGCTTGCTGACATCCGCTCTTTTTCCAGCCTCCAGCGCCTGGGCAATGGCGCTGTGTTCGCTGTCAATGGGCAGCAGATTCACCTTGCAGCGTTTTACCGCCGCCATGACCAGGTGCCCGGCGATGACCAGGGTTTCCTTGTTGGCCAGGGCGATGTTCTTCCCGGCCTCAATGGCTGCCAGGGTGGGGGTAAGCCCGGCGGCGCCGACGATGGCGGAAACAACTGTATCGGCCTTAGGCAGGGTGGCAATGGCGACATTGCCTGCTGTGCCGCTCAGGATCTTTGCCGACCAGCCGGGGGGCAGGCTCTGGGCCAGTTCTCCAGCCAGCCTGGGGTCGCCGATAGAGACCAGCTCCGGATTGAAGGCCTCGATCTGCTCACGCAACAGGCGGCTATTGGTGTTGGCCGCAAGCCCGACAATGCGGAGGCGTCCAGGAAACTGACGGACTACTTCCAAAACATTGCGGCCAATTGAGCCTGTTGAACCAAGGAGGGAAATATTTTTCATGCGTCTTTCAGTTCTTTTAAAAAATGACGGGCAGCAGAGAGTGCAGCCGTATGGTTTACTTCAAGCATAAGCCACTCCCAAAATACAGCAGGGAATAGAGCACCGGCGCGGTGAGCAGCAGGGAGTCGATGCGATCCAGCAAGCCGCCGTGCCCTGGCAGGAGGCGGCCGGAATCCTTGACGCCAAAGGCCCGCTTGATAACTGATTCTGAAAGATCACCTGCTGCGCCAAGGCTGCCCAACAGGAGGACGATCAGGCATAGCCAGAGCAGACCCTGCTCTGGCAGAAAAAAATGCCGGACAAGCAAGGCCGCGCCAAGACTGCCGACCAGGCCGCCGACAAAACCTTCCCAGGTTTTGCCGGGGCTGATGGCAGGGCAGAGCTTGTGCCTGCCGAATTTGCTCCCGGTATAAAAGGCGGCGGTGTCCGAGGCTACGATAAGGGCGGTGAGCAGCAGCAACCAGGCGCGGCCCTGCGGCAGGGCCATGAGCAGGATCAGGTGGGCGCTGCACAGGCTGAGGTAGAGATAGCCGAAGCCTGTGCGGCTGATAACCTCGTAGGGCTGGGCAAGGCTGGCGTACCGGGAAAGGGTGTAAAGCAGGAGGGCAAGCAGGGCCAGGCTCAAGCCGCAGAGCAGGGCGACTGGTTCACCGGCATAAGCGCCAAGCAGGGGAAACAGGCCAAAGAGGATAAGCGGCGCCTTGGCGCGCGGATCGAGCGCGGGCAGAACAATGGCCAGGTATTCGGCTATTGCCACGGCGGCCAGGGCGATAATGGCCAGCCAGAATAACGGGAATGGCCCCCGAAAAAGAAGTACCAGCCAGGCCGCGCTTGCAAGAACACCGGTAATGAGTCTTTTCATTTTGATCCTGTCACAAGCCCGTTCCTGCGGCCTATGAGCAATGCTCGGGTGTCTGTTCCGCCTGTTCGCCTGTTTTGCCGAAACGTCGTTGTCTTTGCTGGAATTCAAGAATGGCCGTCAGCAGATCCTGTTTTCTGAAATCCGGCCAAAGGATCTCGGTGAAATATAGCTCCGCATAGGATGCCTGCCAGAGAAGAAAGTTGCTCAGGCGGGTTTCTCCCCCGGTGCGGATCAGCAGATCCGGATCAGGCAGGCCCGCAGTGTACAGATGTTGTTCTATAACGGCCTGATCGATCGCCTCGGGGCTCAAAACTCCATCTGCACATTTTCGGGCAATGGCCTGCACCGCCTGGGTGATTTCACTTCTCCCCCCATAGCTTAAGGCGAGATTGAGGATCAGCCCTGAATTGCTGGCGGTTTCCCTGGTCACCCGCTCCATAACCGCCCGGACTTCCGGGGGGATGCGGTCTGTCTGCCCAAGGCAGCGCAGGCTCACATCGTTGTGAACCATGGTGGACAGTTCGCTTTCGAGAAAGGTCTTCAGCAGCCCCATGAGAGCCTGCACCTCAAGGGGCGGGCGTTTCCAGTTTTCCGTGGAAAAGGCGTAGAGAGTAAGGACGCCGATGCCAAGTTCCCGAACGGCGCGAACGATATCCTGTACGGATTCGACTCCAGCCCGATGGCCCATGAGGCGTGGTTTACCCCGCTGCTTGGCCCAGCGGCCATTGCCATCCATAATGATGGCGATATGACAGGGCAGAGCGGTGGTGTCTGGCTTAGGCTTGGGCATGGGAATTGGCTTCTAAACCGCCATGACCTCTTTTTCTTTTTCAGTCACGATCTCATCAATCTGTTTGATGAACCTGTCGGTGGCGTGTTGAGCCTCCTCCTGCATCCTGAAAAAGTCGTCTTCCGGAATTTCCTTGTTGTTTTTTTGTTTTTTCAGGGTGTCAATGGCCTCGCGCCGCAGATTGCGCACGGCGACCCGGTGCTCCTCGCCGATTTTCTTGACGTTTTTCACCAGCTCTTTGCGCCGCTCTTCGGTAAGCTGCGGAATGTTGATCCGGATCATCTTGCCGTCGCTTGAGGGGTTGAGCCCCAGGTCTGAAGAGAAGATAGCCTTTTCGATGGCGGGCAGGAGCTTGGTGTCCCAAGGCTGAATAACCAGCATCCGGCTTTCCGGGATGGTCACCGCGCCGACCTGATTAAGAGGCAGCGGGGAACCGTAGGCCATGACCTTTACCCCGTCGAGCAGGGCGGTGGTAGCCCGGCCGGTTCGGATCTTGGTGAGATCGCGCCTGAAGGCCTCGATATTGGTCGTCATTTTTTCGGTCAGGGCATCGATAATTTCACTCATTGTCCTCTCCCTGTATCAAGGTGCCGACCTCTTCACCGCAGATGGCCCTCTTCATATTGCCGGGGATATTCATGTCAAAAACCATGATGGAGGTGTTGTTGTCCATGGCCAGGGAGATTGCCGCCGAATCCATGACCTTGAGCCGCCGCTGCAGAACCTCGCTGAAGCTGAGCCGGGAAAACCTGACCGCATCCTGGTGTCTGAGCGGATCCTTGTCGTAAACGCCATCAACCCTGGTAGCCTTGCAGATCAGATCAGCATTGATTTCCAGGCCGCGGAGTACGGCTGCCGTGTCGGTGGTAAAATATGGGTTGGCGGTGCCTGCCCCGAAGATCACCACCCTGCCCTTTCGGAGATGGTGGACTGCCTTTTGCTGGGAATAGGGTTCGCAAACCGTGTGCATGGGGATGGCGGAAAGCACTCGGGCCGGGATGCCGTTTCTTTCCAGAGCGTCATGCAGGGCCAGGGCATTGATGACCGTGGCCAGCATGCCCATGTTGTCGGCGGCGGCCCGATCCATGCCGGCAGAGGCCCCGGACACCCCCCGGAAGATATTGCCCGCCCCGATAACCAGGCTGATTTCCACCTTGAGGTCTACAAGGGCCTGGATCTCTGCCGCGAGATAATCAAGCACCTTGGGGCTGATGCCGAAAGCGGCGTCGCCCATCAGGGCTTCGCCGCTCAGCTTCAGGAGAACTCGTTGGTATTTAGGGGCCGTCAAGGAATTATCCATGTTTTCCTGGTTAGTTATTGCCTTGGCAAAACAGGTTAGGCGCCAATCTGAAACCGGGCAAAGCGTTTGATCCCGATGTTTTCGCCCATCTTGGCCACCAGTTCGTTGAGCAGATCCTGGATGGAGAGATCGGGGTTCTTGACGAACTTTTGTTCCAAAAGGCAGTTTTCGGCATAGAAACGATCCATCTTGCCGCCCACCATCTTCTCGGCGATGTTCGCGGGCTTGCCGGATTCGATCGCCTGCTGGAGGTAGATGTTGCGCTCACGCTCCGCCAGATCTGCGGGCACCTCTTCGCGCCTGATGGAAACAGGGCTGGAGGCGGCCACATGCATGGCGACATTCTTGGCGAACTCGATAAAGGCGTCGCTTTTAGCGACAAAATCGGTCTCGCAGTTTACTTCCACCATGACCCCAAGTTTGCCGCCGGCATGGATGTATGTTTCCACCAGGCCTTCGCTGGTTGCCCGTCCTGCCCGTTTCTGGGCGACAGCCAGGCCTTTCTGCCGGAGCAGATCGACGGCCTTTTCCATATCGCCGCTGGTTTCGGTAAGGGCTTTCTTGCAATCCATCATGCCCGCGTTGGTTTTGTCGCGGAGTTCTTTTACCATCTGACTTGTAATATTCACGGTTTTACCTTCACCTTCTTATTGTAATATGGCAGCGTCTCTCGAGAGCAAAGTTCCCGGCCAGGCTCAGAAGAGTCCAGCCGGGGCGCGTTTTAGAGAGGCAGGTTTATGCGTCGCCTTTTTCGGCCGCAGCCTGGGCTTCGGTGTCCTTATCGGTGGCAGCCTGATGGGCCGTGGCCAGCTTTTCCTTGCCGCTCAAAACGGCCTCCGCCATTTTTGAGGCGATCAACTTGATGGCGCGGATGGCGTCGTCGTTGCCGGGGATCAGATAGTCGATGCCCTTGGGGTCACAGTTGGTATCGATCAGGGCGACCACCGGGATGCCAAGGCGGTTGGCCTCTTCGATGGCGATCTTCTCCCGTTTCGGATCGATAAGGAAGATGGCGGCCGGCAGCCCCTTCATGTTTTTGATCCCGCCCAGATTGCGATCGAGCTTGACTGCCTCTTTCTGGATCTGGAGGGCTTCTTTTTTATGATAATGGTTGATGGTGCCGTCTTCCTGCATGGCTTCGTATTTCTTCAGCTTATCAACACTGTTCTTGATGGTCTGGTGGTTGGTCAGCATGCCGCCCAGCCAGCGGTTGTTGATGTAATACATGCCGCAACGCTCGGCTTCTTCCTTGATGATGTCCTGGCCCTGGCGCTTGGTGCCGACAAAAAGCACGGTGCCGCCCTTGGCTGCGGTCTTGGCAATAAATTCGTAGGCCTTGTTGAAAAGCGGCAGGGTTTTGTCAAGATTGATGATGTATATCTTGTTGCGGGCGCCGAAGATGTAAGGTTTCATCTTCGGGTTCCAGCCCCTGGTTTGATGGCCGAAATGCATGCCGGCCTCCAGCATTTCCTTCATGGTAACGTAAGACATGGTGCTTCTCCTTCGGTTTTGGTTTGAGAGCCGTTATAAAATAATTAAACAACGGCCTGGCGTCCACCCCATCGCTCCAACCCGAGTCCGGGCACCAGAGGAACTTTTGCAGGGGTGTGTTTATTTTTTGAACCCGAATTTTTTACCACCAGAATTGATTTTTTGCAAGGAAGAAGAGGCCACCCCGGTTTTTTTATCGCAGATCTGGTCAGGGGGAAATTGGCTGGGCTTGGGGGGAGATGGCGGACTTAAGAAAAAACCTTGACGCCTTCGGGGAAAAAAGCAAAAGTCCCCTCTTTACTTCAGACAAGGAATTCCAGAAACAGGCATGACGAAAACAATCAGCCAGCTTTGGCCTAAGAAGATTCTGATCCGTTCAACCAACTGGATCGGCGACGCCATCATAACCACCCCGGCGGTGCGAACCATCCGGGAAAATTTTCCCGCCGCCGAGATAACCATCCTGGCCTATCCCTGGGTGGCGGATATCTTTACGGCCAGCCCCCAGGTAGACCGGGTCATGCTCTACGAGAAAATGGGCCGGCATAAGGGGCTGGCCGGGCTGTGGCGCCTGGGTCGCGAGCTTGCTGCCCAACGCTTTGATCTGGCCATCCTGTTGCAGAATGCCTTTTCCGCCGCCTTGCTGGCCCGGCTTGCCGGGATACCGGTTCGAGCCGGGTACAAGCGGGATGGCCGGGCTCTGCTGCTGACCCATGGCGTTACCATCCGGGAAAGGGTAAAGACTCGGCACCAGGTTTATTATTATCAGGAGATGCTCAAGGAGCTTGGCCTGCTCTGCGGCCCTCAGGAGCTGTTTCTTGCCCTGCCGGATTCCGCCAAGGCCTGGGCCCGTGATTTTCTTGCCGCCAGGGCAGGCCTACCGGTGGTGGGTCTTAATCCCGGAGCCGCCTACGGCCCGGCCAAACGCTGGCCTGCCGAAAGGTATGCCGGGCTGGCCAAGCGTCTCACTAAAGAGCTGGGCGCCACCCTGCTGGTTTTTGGCACTGCCGCTGACAGCGAGGCGGCGGCGGAGATTGGCGCGGCAGCGCCGGGGCAGGTGCATGATCTGACGGGCAAGACCACTCTGGCCGAGGCCATGGCCCTGATCGGCCTCTGCGATGCCTTTGTCAGCAACGATTCAGGCTTGATGCATGTGGCTGCCGCCCTGAAAACGCCGCTGGTCGCCATCTTCGGTTCTACCGACGCCATCGCCACCGGGCCGTTTGCCGCCAGGGTGGAGGTGGTGCAGAAAAAATTACCTTGCAGCCCGTGCCTGAAAACCCATTGTCCCCAAGATGATTTCGCCTGTATGCTTAAGATCGGGGTGGATGAGGTTTACGCGGCAACCTGTAGACTTCTGGCAAGTGAGGAGGAATGAACCATGCGCCCAGCCGTGTTTCTCGACCGGGATGGAACCATCAACGAGCAGATGGGCTACATCAACCACCTCTCCCGTTTTGTCATGCTGCCTCAAGCTGCGGCGGCCATTCGCCTGCTGAACGAGCAGGGGATTTTAGCGGTGGTGGTCAGTAATCAGTCCGGCCTGGCCCGGGGCTATTTCCCCGAGAGCCTGCTGGAAAAGGTGCATGCCAAAATGCGCGGGGCGCTGGCCGAGGCCGGAGCCCATATTGATGGCCTTTACTTCTGCCCCCATCATCCCGAGGCCAAGGAAGAGCGCTTCCGTCTCGTCTGCAACTGCCGGAAACCAAAGCCAGGGCTTTTTCTCCAGGCGGCGACTGATCTGGATCTGGATCTTGCCCGCTCCTATGTGGTGGGCGACCGCTGGTCTGATCTCAAGGCGGCGGCAGCAGTGCAGGCCAAGGGGGTTCTGGTGCTTACCGGCTATGGCCGGGGGGATTACGAGTACATCGGCCCTGGGCAGCCGGTGCAACCGGCATATATTGCCGAGGATCTTTATGCGGCGGTGCAGTGGATTGTGCGGGATATGGCGGGACAGTTTCCAGCCCGATGATTCTGGCTATTGGTGACGCTTCTTTTTTTCGGGAAATTCGTAGATAACCTCGTTTTTCTTGATGAGGCCGAATTGCCGCCGCGCCACATCTTCCAGATAGATCGGATCGTGTTTCAGCTTGCTGACTTCCTGTTGCAAGGCGGTATTGGCCTCGCGTAGTTGTTCATTCTGGATCAGGATTTCGTGGAGTTCCTTGGTCATCCCGTAGTACTTCAAGGCTCCGTATGGGCCAAATATCGACCAGGCGCCTGCCACAGAGATAATGAGTACGCTGTACAGCAGCGTTTTTTTTCGGTCAGTTCCGAAGATGTTCACTGACATGGCCGCCTGTTGCGAATGGTTTTTCCCGGTTGAGCCTGGGATTTTACAAGATTTTTTTCTTATTATTTCTGTTAGATAGCATAGAAGCGCAGTTCATGCAATCGTCTAGTTTGACGAACTTGCAACAACTCATTTTTTTAACGCCGAGGCGCAAAGGCGCAAAGTTTTAAGCCTTTTATTTAAGCACCTTATCTTTGCGCCTCGGCGTTTTAGCGTTACGTTTTCAACGTTATTACACGTCCATCTAGTTTCCCTGCCTGCAAAAGAAGACCGGGCGCGCACTTCTTCACAACTTTTTAGGCAGCACCCCCATGAAGCAAGACAACCGCCATCCCCTCCGCCATATCCTCAGCCTGCCCGTTATCGTCGCGGCGCTCGGCTACTTCGTGGACATCTACGACCTGGTTCTCTTCAGTATTATCCGGGTGCCGAGCCTCAAGTCACTGGGGATTTCCGGCCAGGCCCTGATCGACAACGGGGTCTTTCTCCTCAATATGCAGATGGCGGGGATGCTGCTCGGCGGCATCATCTGGGGGATTTTAGGCGACAGGAAGGGGCGGCTCAAGATCATGTTCGCCTCGATTTTTCTCTACTCCGTGGCCAACATCGCCAACGCCTTTGTTACCTCGCTACCCGCCTACGCGGTTCTGCGCTTCATTGCCGGGATAGGACTTGCCGGCGAACTCGGGGCCGGGATCACCCTGGTGGCCGAGGCCCTGCCCACCGGCATCCGGGGCTATGGCACCATGCTCGTTGCCTCCGTGGGCGTCACCGGGGCAATCCTTGCCAACCTCATCGCCAATGCCTATGACTGGCGCAAGGCCTTTATCATCGGCGGCGGGCTCGGCCTGCTCTTGCTCCTCACCCGGATCAGCATAGCCGAATCGGGCCTGTTCCAGACCATGCGCAAAAAGAGCGTCGCAGGCAGGGGCAACATGCTCATCCTGTTCAGTAACCGGCAGCGCTTTCTTCGCTATCTGAACTCGATTCTGATTGGCGTCCCGATCTGGTTCGTAGTCGGGATCCTGATCACCTTCTCCCCGGAGTTCGCTAAAGCGCTCGGCACCAGGGGGCCGGTTTCTGCGGGCAATGCGGTCATGCTCTGCTACCTGGGGCTGGTCTTTGGCGATATCGCGAGCGGACTCTTGAGCCAGGCCCTGAAGAGCCGGAAAAAGGTGGTCTTCCTGTTCATGCTCTTAAGCCTTGGCGCCATCGCCCTCTACTTTTTGCAGGGTGAACAGAGCCCCCGCTTTTTCTATGGGGTCTGCTTTGCCCTTGGCTTTACCAGCGGTTACTGGGCCGTTTTTGTGACCGTGGCCGCCGAGCAGTTCGGCACCAACCTGCGGGCCACGGTGGCAACCACGGTCCCCAACTTCGTGCGCGGCATGGTGGTGCCAATTACCCTCCTTTTTCAACTCTTCCGTCCGCACCTGGGTCTTGAGGGCGGCGCCATCGTGGTCGGGGCCATCTGTATGGCGGTAGGCTTGCTGGCTCTCTGTTCATTAGAAGAGACCTTCCATAAGGATCTCGACTATTATGAAGACCCCGGCCCCTCCTGAAGAACCAGCCTGGCCTTGACGATCCTGCCCGCTCAACACAGCAAGGAGCCATAATTTCGCATGGCGGCCTTTATTTCTTCAGCCACCTTGTTTCGCAGCCATTCCGGATTCAGCACCTCAACCTGCGCCCCATGTTTCAGGATCTCCATCATGATTTCCGCTTCATGCGAGACCGGAATGGTGCGGACCAAAAAGCCATGATCATCAACATCCTTCTGCCCCTCGTGCCACACCTCTTCCTTAACCCAGCGGGAGCGTTCCGGCGTAAACCGCAAGCTAACCTCAAACAGTTCCCTGTTCTGATAAATCCCGAAAGAATTCTGGAGGAGGAGCAGCCATTCCTCCTTGGCCCGGATAGCAAAAGCCGTTTCCTCGATCTGGCAGTTCGTCATCCGGCCCAGTAAAAAATCCCGCCAGTCATTGCGCAGCTGGCAAAAGGCGATCAGGTGCCAGTTGCCCATGTAGTTGACCATGTGGTGGGGTTCCACGGTGCGGATGACCTCGCTGCTGGCAGAAGGGGCTTGGTAACAAAAGGTAAGAAGATTGCCTTGCAGCAGGGCGGAGGTTGTCGTCTGGAAAATTTTCGCCTCGGTGGGGTTGATCGTTCTCCAGCGAAAGGAAAAAGCATCTTCTGGATGGGCCCGTCCAGGCAGATTGGCGGCCAGAAGAGAGCCAAGCTTTTGAGAAACCTGCGCCAGTTCATCGCTTAGGGAACCGGCGGAGGCATCAGAGATCAGCTTACGGGAGATGAGCAGAGCGATAAGCTCTTTTTCGGAGATCCGGGTCAGCGGCAATTGAAAGTCGGAATCAGAATAAAAATAGCCCTTCTTAAAATAATCGTATTCAAGCGGAGCCTGCAGGCGGTCGCGGAAATATTCAATACTGCGCTGGGCGGTCTTGCCGCTAACCTCAAACTGTTCCGCCAGTTGGGCCGCGTTGGGAAAGCGCTGCCTTCGCACCTCATGATCAAACCAGATAAAGCGCTCCAGAAAAAGCTGATCCCCCATGGCTTCCCTCTCCTGTATTTTTTTCTTAAAAAAAATCACTATGACGCTGGATGGGGGAGTGTAGCTGGTACTGTGGGTTTAACACAACCAAAAAGGAGGAGCGTCATGGGAAAATTATCCAGCTGCAACGACAGGTTCATACCGGCTTTAACCAATCACGCTAGTGCAAGAATGGGAAGTCGACGCATAAGCCATGAGGATGTGGCCGTCGTGATGGGTTATGGCAGAGTTTACCATGTCCGCGGGGCGGTAATCTATGTTATGGGCCGCCGTGAAGTAGCGTCCTGCCTCAATGATGGATTGTTAAGCCCCGGGATCAACGGATTGCAGGTGGTTTGCTCCCCCGAGGATGATACCGTGATCACCGTCTATCGAAACAAGGATTTTCGCGGTTTGCGTTGCAGAAACGCCAGGCAAGATTTCACTTAAAGGGTCAAAAAATGAACAAATATTTTGTCATGATGGTACTGTTGACGATCGGTTCTTCACAAGGCAGAGCGAGGGATTAATTATGACCCTGCAAGAAGGTGGATGATGCAGTTCAATCTTTTTCAGTTGGATATGCTCGCGGTAGGTAAAGGCTATCAATGCCTGGCCGCATTGGATTTTGTTGCGGCCAGGGAGCATTTCGCCAGAGTATTAGCTGTTTTGCCGGAGCATCACGACGCGGGCCAAGGTATGGTCGATGCCGGTTTCTGGGAGGAGCTCCTGGCCAAAGCGGCGGAGCAGACCGGAGAGGAAGCCCCGGTGTTCCTTTGGGAGCGGATCAGCATCTTCCCTTTTGTTGAGGCCGCCTGGGGTCATGATTTGCGAAAATCCCTGTTGCGGCGGCTGCTGACCATGCTGGATGACTGGCCGGATTTTTACCGGCCGCCGGATTTGTGCCGGGGCTATCTGTATCTGCAACTCGGCGAATATCGGGCAGTGGCTACGGCATTGCGCCGCTTGCTGGCCCGGCAGCCGGAAAACGGCCGCCTGTGGGGTTATCTGGGCGATGCCCTGTGGTCCGGCCGCCAGGGCGGTGCAGCCGAGGCCTATGCCCGGGCCCTGTTGACGGCCCCGCATCAGGTAGCGGCGGACAAGCTGCATAACGCGGAGCTGGCCGAGCTGATCCGGGAACATGGCCCGGAGATGGCGCCGGTGCAAGGTTTTCTGGCTGGCCTGTTGCCTCTGCCGGAGTTGCCGAAAAACCAGCCTCGCTCCCCGGCGGCGCAGATCTGCGAACTGTTGCGTCGGGCCGAACAGGCCCGCCACGCCGGCGACCACGAACAGACAATTACGGCCCGCCGCCACTTGCGGGAGCTGGCCCCGGAGACCTTGCGGGATTATCTGACCTGGCTGAAAAACAACTAAAGGTAGGAGTAACGCAATGAAAGGCGGATTTTCAGGGAGAGTGCTGATGCGGACCATCGGGGGTGGCCATGAAATCCCCTGGCCTGAACCATTGACCGACAACGGATTTGTGCTGCACAAGGATTACCGGATGAATGGCTTTTCCCTCACCCCCGGGGGAAAGCCGTGGTACGAGGTGCAGGATAAAACCTATCTTGCCTGGTTGGCCGATTACCTGCCAAGGCATCTGCCACCGCTCACCACCGAACAGCAACGGCTGGCCGATGATCACGCGCAAAGCGGCCGGCTTTCAGGCGCGCGGATCGGAGGCATAGCCGGCTGGTACGCAAGTGATGGGGTGGTCAGACCAACCACGGTGTTTCCGCCTGATTTCGCGGAGGCCGGGGATATCGAATCAGCACGGACAGGAGAAGGCGGTTATACCTACGAAGAGTATGTGGAGTATTACCAGGATGTTCTTGAACCGGACGAACCGCTCCTGACCAGGGAGGAATGGTTTCTCGACGAGTTCGGCTGGCTGCTGGCCAAGGAAGAGGACGAAAGACGGTTTGCCCTTTATTGGCCAGATTTTATCAGGCTGGACGAGGCCAACATTGTCTTCGGCAGAAACACCTTGCGCCACGAACCACCCGATGCCGGCTGGCGGATTTACCTGGCCCTGGTGCTGCGCGTAATTCCGGATCAGGCTGCCAGGATCAAGGAATTGAAGGATTTCTATTACCACTGGCATGAGATGGCTGATTAACGCGGGAAAGATTTGGTGAAAAACGGAACCCTGGATACCTGCTGCTCAAGGTGGTATGGGATGAAGGTGTGAGCGACGAAAACGAGGAAGAGTTGATGACGGATCAGACTAAAAAGCTGTGCCAATATACAGTTGACGAGGCAGTGGAGGCTGCCGGCCGTCATATCGCGGCCAGCGCGGTCAACTCGGCATCACTTGCCCTGGTCGGTAACCCAGCCAAATTGAGTGGCTGCTACTTGCCGGGGAAGGATCCCAAATTGGCTGACTATTGGTTTTTCTCGGCGCAGACCCAAGCCTTACGGGTTGGCTCCACACGGATCATCTGCTTGCGTAAAAGTGACCTGGAGGTTGTTTTTGACGAGTATTGTGATGAGTAGCGGCTTTTGCCGGGGGCTAACGATGAGGGCCTGAATATGATTGTACCGGTGGCTCTGAGCAACATGGGCATCCGCAGGAAGCGGCATAACGGAGAGTGGTGGTTTGCGGTTGATGATGTCCTGCGGCATGTTGATGGACAACCAGGATGGCGGGGGCTGCTGGCGGCAGATGAAGCGGCGGCTTGGGAAGGAGGGGGCGAGGTTGGGAGCTTGTGTCAGGGGCTGGCGTTTGCCGGGGCTGACGGTGCGGTGCGGCAGGTCGAGGGTGTCACCCTGGAAGGGGTTTTTCGGATTGTTCAGTCCGTTGCCACCCCCAGGGCGGAGGGGGCAAGCGGTGGCTGGCGGAGGTTGGGCGGGGAGAGAGGAAGCCGCAAGGGATCAAGACCGGTCTTGATTCGATTTTTGCCCTGCTTGGTGACGAGGTTGCTGCGATTGCCAACTGGCAGGCTGTTGGATAGGAAGACGGGAATTTCGGCCGCAGGGCAAAATGCAAAAAATGCATAGTGCAAACCCGTAAAATCCGCTTGCCCTTTGCAGGCTTGGAGGATCAGTTGTCTGGAATTTCCGGATAACTGCTGGGGAAAGGGGATCTACCTTTCAGAGGGCTATCTGGGGTGATTCGGAACGGAGCAGATGGTTGCAGGCAGCAACCCTGCTTCGTTGAAAGCAGTTGTTGCAAAAAATGCAACAACTGCTCACGGGGGCAGTGGTCAAGTCGTGACACTGTGACACGGTTTTGCCGATCAGCGGGGATCAGTATGTGCAAAAAATGCACATACTGCCATCGACGAAAATAAACCCCCTACCAGTTTTCCCGATTATCACCCAGGGCCGGGATGGACCTGCACCAATTGCTTGACAAGATTGAGGAGTTGGATGAAAAATCGATGCCGATGCTTGGCTTTTCGCCAGATGAAATCTTTTAATCCGGGAAGCATCCCGTATTTTCTCCTGAGTTGGTAATAAAGGGAATACTTGAGCGGAGCCTTATATGACGCAGGAATCGCAGAGTGACAAAGTGGCGCTTTTTGAGGGCAAACGGATTCGCAAGGTACTTTATGGGGGGGAATGGTGGTTTTCACTCATTGATATCATCGAGGCATTGACAGAAAGCAGCATCCCGAAGCGCTACTGGAGCGACTTGAAAAAGAAACTGGCAGGGGAAGGAGCAACTGAAACGTACGAGAAAATCGTACGGTTGAAGATGCCCGCCCCGGATGGCAAGATGCGGCTCACCGACTGCGCCGACACGGAGACCATGTTCCGGGTTATCCAGTCCATACCGTCACCGAAAGTTGAGCCGCTCAAGCGATGGCTGGCGCGGGTAGGCAAGGAACGCATCGACGAGATCGAGAACCCGGAACTCTCCATGGAGCGCATGCAGTTGCTCTATGAGAAAAAAGGATACCCAAAGGAGTGGATCGACAAGCGGATGCGCGGCATCGCCGTCCGCCAGGATCTGACCGGAGAGTGGCAGAACCGGGGAGCACGAACCAGCCTGGAATATGCCATCCTGACCAACGAGATCATGCAGGGGGCTTTTGCTTTGCAGGTCGATGAATACAAGCAGGTGAAAGGTCTGGAGCGGGAAAATCTGCGTGACCACATGACCGACATCGAAATGATTCTGACCATGCTGGCCGAAGCAACTACCACAAAATTGCACCGTGATCGGGATTCACATGGCTTCGAACCGCTCCAGAAAGATGCCCGGGAAGGCGGCAACGTAGCAGGGAGAACCCGCCGGGATATTGAAAAGCGGTCAGGCAAAGCGGTGGTGACGAGCGAGAATTACAAAGAGTTGGCCGGCAAGGGGCAAAAGAAGAAATTACGGGAGTAATCCCTTGGCGGGAAATCGAGAATTCTGGCGCCGGTTGTCCGGACAGGTGTGGTATAGTGCCGCATCAATTGCTTGGCAAGATTGGCAAGATTGGGGAGTTGGAGGGGCGCTTTTGGCAATGAGAAGAAAAAATGTGGCTTTTCAAGACCTGACCCTCAACCAGGAACGTCCGATGGAGGCTAATAATGAATAAAGAGCAGGCCCTGGCGGTTTTTGAAAATCACCAAATTCGCAGGCTGTTTGACGAGAAGGCGGAAAGGTGGTTCTTCTCGGTGGTGGATATTGTCGCGGCGCTGATTCAGCAACCTGATTATCAGGTTGCCCGGAAATACTGGAACAAGGTGAAAGAACGGCTCAAGAAGGAAGGAAGCGAGTCGGTGACAAAATGTCACCAACTGAAACTTGAGGCTGCCGATGGCAAAAAATACCTGACCGATGTTGCCGATCCGGAAACCTTGCTCCGTCTGATCCAGTCCGTACCCAGCTCCAAGGCTGAACCAATCAAGCTCTGGCTGGCCAAAGTAGGCTATGAAAGGATTCAGGACATGAGCGACCCGGCCCGCTCCCTTGACCGCGCCCGGCAATATTGGCAGCAGCACGGCAGAAGTGAAAAGTGGATTCAGCAGCGGATGATGGGGCAGGAAACCCGCAACAAGCTGACCGATTATTGGAGCGAACACGAGATTAAGGGCGAAAACGAGTATGCCATCCTGACCAATATCATCCATCAGGAGTGGAGCGGGGTTTCGGTCAAACAGCACAAGGAAATCAAGGGAATCAAAACCCAGAACCTGCGCGACCACATGAGCGAAGCAGAACTAATCTTTACCGCTCTGGCAGAACTCTCCAGCCGTCAGATCGCCGAGAGTGTCGAGGCCACCGGAATGGTCGAAAATGCCGAAGCTGGTAAGAAAGGCGGCGGGATTGCCAAAAGGGCGCGTCTTGAACTGGAAGAAAAAACCGGGGCCAGCGTGGTGACCGGGGGAAATTTTCTCCCCCCCGCAGGCCGGGGAAAAAAGAAATTGGGGAATCATGCCGATGAGTAATGATGAATTTTTCCCGCCTCGCCCCAGAGTGCGCCCCGCCATTTACGCCTATGAGGACACCAACCCGCAATACCGTGGACTGCTCAAGATCGGTTATACCACGGTGGATTTTCAAGCCCGGGTGGCACAACGGGGGTCAGGTTATGACGAATAAAGAAAACACGGCTATCGTGTTGCGGGAGGAAAGCCTGCGAAGTCTTATCTACACCGTGCGCGGGATGCAGGTGATGCTGGACAGGGTTCTTGCAGACCTGTACCAGGTAGAAACGCGTGCGCTCAAACAGGCGGTAAAAAGGAACATCAAGCGATTTCCGGATGATTTCATGTTTGCGCTCGATGAATCCGAGGTCGAGATGCTGGTATCACAATCTGTGATACCTTCGAAACGGGTGTTGGGCGGAGCCATGCCGTTTGCCTTTTCCGAGCATGGAATAGCTGCCCTATCCTCTGTGCTGACCAGCGACCGGGCCATTGAGATCAACATTGCAATTATGCGCGCTTTTGTCGCCATGCGCCGGTTGTTGGCGGCCAGCGGCGGCCTGCTTCAGCGCATGGATACCCTGGAAAAACGGCAGATCACCCATGAAATCAAGACCGACGACCGCTTTGACAAGGTGTTCGACGCGCTGGAAAGCAAAGACCTGAACCCGACCCAGGGTATCTTTTTCGACGGCCAGATCTTCGACGCCTATGTTTTTGTCAACGACCTGCTGCGCCAGGCGAAAAAATCCATCGTTCTGATCGACAACTATGTGGACAACAGTGTCCTGCAACAACTGGCCAAGCGGAAAAAAGGCGTCAGAGCAACGATCCTCACCAGGGCCATCGGCAAGGAGCTGGCGCAAGACCTCAAGAAACACAATGCCCAGTACCCGCCCATCACTATTCACCAATTCGCCGACAGCCACGACCGCTTTATGATTCTGGACGGCGAAAACGTCTATCACCTCGGCGCATCGCTGAAGGATCTGGGCAGAAAATGGTTCGCCTTCTCGAAGATGGACAAGGCCGGGCTGAAGGTGATGTCAATGGTGGCCGCTATTCTGGAAACCCGGCCATGAGCGTTGCCGAACTGAGCGAACGGCGGCCAGAATGGGGAGGATTGTGATATTTACGCATAGTATGCAACAACGTCACCAAACTTTTCACAAGACCGATCTTGAGATGGTTTTCTCCATGCTGGATGAAGCCGCCACTGCCGCGATTGCCTGTCGACAGAATGCCCAAGGGCTTGATGATGACGGGGGCGCGGCTCGCAAAGGGAGCAGGATTGCCGGGGAGGCGCGGGGGAGGCATTTTTTGCAATGCTGTCATTAAAAAGATATATCGTATGTGATGTGGAGACCTCTGGCCTGTCGCCAAAGCACGGTGGCAGGGTGATCGAGATCGGAGCTGTTGCCTGTGAAGAAGGGCAGATTGTGGAAGAATTTGGTACGCTCATTAACGTTGACTGTTCCATTCACTGGGCGGCGGAACGTGTGCATGGCATCAGCCGCCGGATGCTGGCAGGTATGCCGGAGCCAGAAGAGGTTTGGCGTGCTTTTCAGGTATTCATCGGTGGATGTCCAGTGGTGGCCCACAATGCCACTTTTGATGCCGCGTTTTTGCGCCACGAAATGACCATGCTCGGGATGCACATGAATAATCGTTTTTTTTGCAGTCTGGCTTTGAGCAGAAAATGTCTGCCGCATCTTCCCAACCACCGCCTTGCCACCGTGGCGCAGCATATTCTGGGTGCCCTGCCACCAACCATTAGGCTTCATAGAGCCTTGGACGATGCCCGGCTGGCGGCAAAAATATGGATGGCGTTGGATAGATGATGAAAGATTCGACTGCATTGACGAGAGTTTGGGCGAAAACTAGCATGCACGATGATGCGAAGTGGCATCCCCTCATTCTCCACCTGTTGGATGTTGCTGCCAGTACAGACGCCATCTTGGCGCGTGAACCGGCAGCAACTCGCAGAAGAATGGCCGCGATCTTGGACTTGAAATGGGAAGACGCTCAGCCATGGCTCTTGAGTGTCATTGCCTGTCACGATTTGGGCAAAGCCTGTCCTGGCTTCCAATGCAAATGGAAAAATATGACGGGATTACAACAGCCGCGAAGTCCTAATACCGATATCAATCACGCCTTCGTGAGCCAGATTTCTTTGACAGGATGGCTACAGGAGATGGGTTGGCCTGATGATCTGGCGGAGTTGACGGCCGATGCTGTTGGGTGTCACCACGGTGAACGGGCCAATCCAAGTACACTCAACAATCTGGAGGGTGATAGGCGAGCCCTTGGCGCTGATGGCTGGAGCGAAGCGCGTCAGTACCTTTGGGGTGCAATACTGGAGGTATTTAAGCCTTGCCTGGTTCCAACCAAGGCAACTCTGTCCGGCCCTGATTTTATGCTGCTATCTGGACTGACGAGCTTTGCCGACTGGATTGGCTCCAACGAAGAATGGTTTCCATTCGGCACAGTCGAGGACTGCGACGACTTGGATGGGTGGTTTAAAAAGCGCCGGATTTGTGCCGACCAGGCCCTGGACGCCATCGGTTGGGCACCCCGAACCCCGCTTTCTCCTGAGCCCAAGAGCTTTGAGCAGGTTTTTGGCTTTACCCCTCGCCCCTTGCAGCAGGCTATTGCCGATGCCCTAACCGGCTTGCCGGAGCCTGCCATCCTGCTGGTGGAAGCTCCCATGGGCGAAGGCAAGACCGAAGCGGCCTTCTTCGCGCATCTGGATTTGCAGCGGCGTTTCGGGCACCGCGGCCTTTATGTAGCCCTGCCGACCAAGGCCACCGGCAACGCCATGTTCAAGCGCACCCTCAAATTCCTGTACAGCCAAGGCGCGGACCGCAAGCTAGATCTACAACTTTTGCACGGCGCGACACTCCTCAACGATACCTTCCAGAACCTGCGTTTCACTGGCATCGGCGATCCTGAAAAGGGGGGCGAGATCCGCGCCGGCGAATGGTTTACCAGTAAGAAGCGAGCGCTTCTTTCCGAATATGGGGTGGGTACGGTGGACCAAGCCCTACTCCCAATCCTGCCGGTGCGGCACAACTTTGTCCGCCTCTGGGGTCTGGCGAACCGGGTGGTGGTTTTTGATGAAATCCATGCCTACGATGCCTACACGGGTACGCTTTTGGAGCACTTGTTGCGCTGGCTTCTGGCCTTGGGCTCATCGGTGGTGTTGCTTTCTGCGACCTTGCCGCCGTCCATTCGCCGCAAACTGGCAGAGGTGGTCAGTGCGGATCTGCCGGAGCAGGAAATGCCATACCCGCGTCTTTCCGTTTTCCGCCCCGGCGCGGTCGAACAATTCCATTTCTCGGCCGATCCCACCCGACGCCAGACTCTGCGGCTGCAAGGGATTTCTCCGGAACTGCCAGCAATACGGGCCGCTCTGGATGAGCAGCTTGCCACAGGCGGCAAGGGGCTGGCGCTGGTCAACACCGTGCAGCGTGCTCAAGACTTATATCGTCTCTTTCCCGAGGGTGAATCTCTGGAGCATGAAGGCCAGAGAATTGGCAAGCGCCTCGCCGATGGGACGGAGGTGTTTCTTTTCCACGCCCGTTTCCCGGCTGACCGGCGTCAAAAGCGCGAAGATCATGCCTTGGCGGCCTTCGGCGAGCATGGGGAGCGGACTGGCCGGAAGATTCTCATCGCCACCCAGGTGGCCGAGCAGAGCCTTGATCTGGATTTTGACGTGATTGCTACCGATCTTGCACCCATTGACCTGGTGCTGCAACGGGCGGGGCGTTTGTGGCGGCACAAGCGGGATAAGACGGAACGCGGCGGTGTCCCCGAACCGATCCTCCTGGTGGCTGGACTTGCCGGTGACGAGCCGCCTTCGTTCGGCAAGCCCCTCTGGTGGGGTGCGGTGTATCGCGAGGATCTGCTGTTGCGTACCTGGTGTCTGCTTCGGGAGCGACAAGGTCTGATGCTGCCGGATGAAATCGACACCTTGGTGCAGGCGGTGTATGAGGATCAGGTGGATGTGCCGGGATATTTAAGGGAAAGAATGGACATGGCCATGATGGCAGAAGGGGAAAATTATGCGCGCCGGGGGCAGGCTAACCAGGCGATTATCGGCTTCCCTGACGATGCTTCTTGGAATGACCCTGCGAGATTTGTTCTGTACGACGAAGATTCACCGGGGGTCCACCGGACCCTCATGGCCCAAACCCGACTTGGCGAAGACTCGGTTGTCGCCATCCCGTTATGGCCGGGCGACGGCTTTACATCCGAAACCCAGCCGGGCTTTGAGCTCTCAAAGCAATGGTTCCAGCGGGCCGTGAGCCTTTCGCGTAAAGGGGTGGTCAAAATACTTCAGGCACAGGGTGTGCCGAAAGGCTGGAAGAAATCGCCGCTCATGCGTAACTGCTTTCCGCTGGTGTTGGATGCCGAAGGACAATGGACAATGGACGCAACCGTAAGGCTGGATGACGATCTGGGTGTGGTGTACGAAAAAAAGGAGGCAGAATGAGCCGATTCAACCTGATTGACGAAAAATGGATTCCAGTGCGGTTCCCCGACGGCACGCGCGACGAACTGGGAATAAGCGACACCCTGTTACGGGCCGGGGAGATTGCTGCCATTGAGGATCCGTCACCCTTGGTGGTGGCGGCCCTGCACCGTTTTCTGCTGGCAGTCCTTTACCGGGCACTGGAAGGTCCGACCGACATCGACCAGGCCAAGGCCCTGTTCAAGACAGGTCTGCCCGGTGAAAAAATCACTGCCTATCTGGAAAAGTGGCGGGATCGGTTCTGGCTGTTCGATGAGAAGTATCCGTTCGGGCAGATACCAACGTTCAAACCCAATAAATGGAGAGCCTGGACAAGCCTCGCTGTTGAGCATAACGCTGATACAGCAAAAGTTCTTTTCGATCACACCAGCGAGGCCGAGCCTGGCAGCATTAGCCCTGCTGAAGCTACAAGGTGGCTGTTTGCGACTCAAACATTTGCGGTTTCCACAGGGAAGAGTGAGATTTCCCATACTGGTACTGCGCCGTCGGCTGGTTCAATGATGGTTATACCCATTGGGTTGAAGCTACTAGATACGCTGTTTTTTTGCCTAATTCCGCAAAACAGAATGGTTATGGGGGCAGACATTCCAATATGGGAAAAGGAAGCTGAATCAGTGGAGTATCTGAAGACAAAGATCAAGGTGATCGACAAAAAATCCGGAGGCGATAAAGACCGAACAGTTGAGAGAGAAGCTACAGGAGTTGTCGATTTATACACATGGCGAACGCGTGCGGTTATTTTCAAAGAATCTTCATCCGGCCATATTACCAATCTGGGATTTGCGTCTGGTGTGGGGTACAAAGAATCGCTGGATTGCGATCCAATGCTTGGTTACACCATTAAGGAAATCTCGGAAAAAGGTGCCAAGGACAAGGTAAAGAGGAAGTTTTCCGTTCAGTTTGAGGAGAAGGGGGTTTGGAGAGATTTCGATTCTCTGCTCCCGGATGAGACGAGACTCGCCCCGAAGGTAATAGAACATGCTGTGGTATTGACCAGGAAGGATCGCAACCGATTTCCCCTGGGGGTGCTGGTTGTAGGGCAAAAATATTTTCCACCCAGGCCGAATGTTGCTTTTTGGAGAAGAGAATTCTTTGTCCTCCCTGAGGCTATTTCTGGGGATCGCAATATACGTCACGAAATTCATGAACTCCTTGTTGACGCTAATAATGGGGCAGATGTTTTGAATAGAGCCTGTGAGGCCTTCGCCAGGGACATGCTAGGGCATGGGACCAGAAAGGTCGAAAAGGCCGATGTCATTAGTTTTGTTGAACAAATGTCGGTCCCTTCCTTCTACTGGGCTGTCTTGGAGTCACGTTTTCACGAAATTCTGAGCGAATACACGTTAGACCGCGACCCCGATGATATCCGCCACCAGTGGTTGAAATCCGTTATGGATGCTTTGGCGCAAACCTGGCGACAACATAGTGCGTCGGTAGCCTCGGGGGATGTCTGGGCTATCCGCGCCTTGGTGAAGGCTGAAGGTTTGATTCTTCGCAAACTGAATGAGTTGAAAGGTGAGATCAAGAAACTCGAACCACAGGAGGAGGTGGCATGACCGGATTTATCGAGTGGCTGGAAGGACTCAATAAGAAAGACACCAAGGTAAGGGCGGTGCTGCGGCGAAGCCTCGCTTTTGATCCCGGTACCTTCACGTCGGCCTACCCCTATGTGGAACCATTCGTGAAGGATGAAGACAATTCCTGGCGTCGAAAGATGTACTATCTGGTGGCCGGCCTCTGGGCCGCACACTGGCGGGAGGGGCGGATTGGGGCGCCGATGCCCATCGGCAAGGCATCGGCGGCATATCAGGCGGCAAGTGGTTCGACGAGTGTGGAGCGTCGTTTCGTCACCCTGCTGGATGCCGACCCCGACCAGTTACCCCATCGTCTGCGCCAGATGCTGGCGCTACTCAAGGATCAGGCCATCGACTTCGATGATCTGATCAAGGGTCTTTTGTACTGGAACGACGACCGGAAGCGCACCCAAAATGATTGGGCACGCGACTTCTACCGAAGCTGAATTGCGAAGCATCTACCGAATACCAAACCGAAAGGAGAACGGCAAATGAAGACCCTGATTGAAATTCATGCCCTACAGAACTTCGCTCCCTCCAACTTAAA
>MGTC01000073.1:0-4135 GCA_001799255.1 Deltaproteobacteria bacterium RIFOXYD12_FULL_55_16 | reverse complement strand
CGGCGGCACCCGCCGTGCCCGTGTGTCCAGCCAGTGCCTCAAGCGGGCGGTGCGCGAGCATTTCAAAGGGTTGGTAAAACAAAACGAGCTTGCCTTCGATGATGTTGCCTACCGCACGAAACGGGTCTTGGATGCTATCGTAGCGGCCTTGGTCAAAAATAACCGGCCTGAAACGGAAGCGGCCGACAGAGCCCGTTTGGCATTGGCTGCCATGGAACTTACGGTGAAGGACGACGGCAAGAGTGAGTATCTCCTTTTTCTTGGACAGCGTGAAATCTCTGGAGTCGCCGATATCATCCACGAGAAGTGGGATACCATCACCCCCTCCGTGGCGACCCCCGACGAGGGGAAAAAGCCTGGCAAGGCCAAGAAACAGGCCGCCCAGAACGCCGACCCTGAATTGCGTAAGGCCCTTGATAAGGTGTTCGACGGCGGCAAGGCCGTGGATGTGGCGCTCTTCGGCCGCATGCTGGCCGACATGCCCGAGAAGAACCAGCACGCTGCCTGCCAGGTTGCCCATGCCATTTCGACCCATGCTGTGGAGCGGGAATTCGACTTCTATACCGCTGTGGACGACCTCAAACCTGAGGATAGCGCCGGGGCTGATATGATGGGCACGGTGGAGTTTAACTCGGCCTGTTTCTATCGCTACGCCGTGGTGGATTGGGAAAAACTCGTGGCGAATCTTCAGGATGACAAAGAACTGGCGGCCAAGGGGCTACGAGCCTTTCTGGAAGGCTTTGTGGTGGCCGAGCCAACCGGTAAGCAGAACACCTTTGCGGCTCACAATCCGCCGGAGTTCGTAGCCGTCTCCGTTCGCCACAACACCGCCCCGCGCAATCTGGCCAATGCCTTTGAGACTGCCATCCCCGTGCGGAAAGATGAGTCGCTGACCAGCCGGTCGACAGAGGCGCTTACTCAAAAAGCCAAGGCGTTGCAGGCGGCCTATGATGGCGAGGGAAGCACCTTTGTTCTCAATCTCACTGAGGCCAAGGTAGAAGGATTTGGCAAGAGTCTTCCGACGTTGAAAGAAGTTCTTGATAATGCCCTTGAGGCTGCTGAAAAGGAGTGAGCCATGCCCACGTTATTGCTTCGCCTGGTTGGCCCCATGCAGTCCTGGGGAACCACCAGCCGCTTTGACCAACGTGATACCGGCAAGGAGCCCAGCAAGTCCGGCGTTATCGGTCTTTTGGCCGCAGCCCTTGGGATCGACCGCGAAAAGTGGACGGATCTGGAACCGCTCACACGCCTTGCCATGGGGGTACGTCACGACCGGCCGGGTGTGCCCAAGCGGGACTACCAAACTGCCGGATGTGCCACCGGAGACACCATCATCAAAGCGGATGGGAAACCGTCCAAGGATGGGGTTGTCTCTCAGCGTTTTTATCTTGCTGATGCGGCCTTTCTGGTCGGGCTGGAAGGTGATGACCGCGCACTTTTGGATAAAGCCCATGCCGCCCTCCGCAATCCGCTTTGGCCCCTGGCCCTGGGGCGTAAATCCTATGTGCCTTCCGAACCGGTATGGCTTGAGGGTGGTGTTCAGGACGCCCCGTTGCGGGAGGCTTTGGCTCGGTGCCCCTGGATTACTTCTCCTCGCAAATGGGAAGAACCTCCGGAAAAGCTCCTGATCTCCTTCGAGTCCGAGGACGGTACCGGTGCTCTCAAAATGGACCAGCCGCTGTCATCGTTTGCCGAACGGCGCTTTGGAGTGCGGTTCGTGCGCTCGGAATGGATCCCTTTCCCGCAGGAGGTGGCCCATGTTCCTGCATAGGATACACCTTGACCCACGTTGCCGGGAGGCACGGCGCGACCTCGCCGACCCATACCAGCTGCATTCCACCCTGTGTCGGGCCTTTAGTGCGCCGGATAGTAAATGCCCTGTTGGCGAATTCCTGTGGCGGCTTGAACCGGAAACCGATCCTGCCGGTCGGCCCCGCATCCTTGTGCAAAGCCGGGCTCTGCCCGACTGGGCAGGCATCGGCGTCAAGAGCTGGCTGGCCCAGGCCGACCCGGCCATCGACTTGCGCGACCGGCTCAAGCTCGATTCGCTCAAGGTGGGTCAGCGCTTTCGTTTTCGGTTGCGGGCCAACCCCTGTGTGACTCGCAACGGCAAACGTCTGGGGTTGCTGCGGCTGGAGGAGCAGGAGGCATGGATTGCCCGAAAAGGGCAGCAGCACGGTTTTGCTCTCCCACCAATGGCCTCCTTTGACTTTGCCGAGGCGTCATCTGCCCGGGTTGATGTTCGGGTTTCTCAGGAGCAGATGCTAAGTGGGAAGCAGCATTCCGGCAATGGCATCCGAATTTATTCGGTACTGTACGACGGCGTTATCATGGTCACCGCTCCTGATACGTTTAGGGAGGTGTTACAAGCCGGCATTGGACACGGCAAGGCCATGGGGCTTGGACTTCTATCGGTAGCGAGGTGATGAGATGGAAAGTAAGCTGGTAGTCTTCAAGAATAAGGCAATTCGGCGGACTCTGCACAACAACGAATGGTGGTTTTCGATTGCTGATGTGGTGGAAGCATTGACCGATAGTACCGACCCTCGTCAGTACATTAAGAAAATGCGCCAGCGTGATCCTGAGTTGGAGGCCTACTGGGGTACAAATTGTACCCCACTTGAAATGGTGGCTCCAGACGGGAAAAAACGAGCAACGAACTGTGCCAACACCGAGGGCATCTTCCGTATCATCCAGTCTATCCCCTCGCCCAAGGCTGAGCCGTTCAAACGGTGGCTGGCCAAGGTCGGCTACGAGCGGGTGCAGGAGATCGAAGACCCGGAACTGGCCACCAACCGGATCAAGGCACTGTACCGGGCCAAGGGCTATTCCGAGGCCTGGATTGAGAAACGGATGCGCGGCATTGCTGTTAGGGCCGAGTTGACCGATGAATGGAAAAATCGCGGGATCAATGGAGAACCTGAATACGCTATCCTGACCTCGGAAATTTCAAAGGCCGCCTTTGGCCTTACGCCAACGGAATACAAAAACCTGAAGGGGCTGGCGCGGGAAAATCTGCGCGACCACATGACCGACTTGGAGCTGATTTTTTCCATGCTCGGCGAGGCCGCCACCACCGAGATCGCCCGCAGGCAGGATGCCCAGGGCTTTGGCGAGAACAAGATTGTATCCCGTAAGGGTGGACGGATCGCCGGGGAGGCGCGGGAAAAGCTGGAGAAGGAAACAGGCGAAAAGGTGGTGACACCTGAAAACTATCTGACAGAACCGGAAAGCCGGAAACGGCTCACAAGAAAGAAGAAAGGATAGCCCATGAGCGAACCGATCCTCCCCCCGCTCAAGCCCATTCCCATCAAGGATCGCATTTCCGTTTTGTTTCTCGAACGGGGACAGCTTGATGTTCTTGACGGGGCCTTTGTTCTGGTGGACAAAAACGGCGTCCGTACCCATATCCCGGTCGGCGGGGTGGCCTGTCTGATGCTGGAGCCGGGGATTCGGGTATCCCATGCCGCTGTCACTCTTGCTTCGCGGGTTGGTTGTCTCTTGGTCTGGGTAGGTGAGGCGGGGGTGCGGCTGTATGCTTCGGGACAACCAGGTGGGGCCAGGGCCGACCGGCTTTTGTATCAGGCAAAGCTGGCGCTGGATGATGCGGCCCGCCTGAAAGTGGTGCGAAAAATGTACGAGTTGCGGTTTCATGAAAAGCCGCCGGAAAAGCGAAGTGTCGAGCAATTGCGAGGCATCGAGGGTGTCCGGGTACGCAAGATGTATGAACTTCTGGCCCGACAATACAGAGTGTCATGGGTAAGGCGTAATTATGACCATACCAGTTGGGGCAGTGGCGATCTCCCGAACCGCTGCCTTAGTTCGGCCACAGCCTGCATGTATGGTATCTGCGAAGCGGCGATCCTGGCAGCTGGTTATGCCCCGGCGGTTGGCTTTATCCATACTGGCAAACCGCAATCTTTTGTGTATGATATCGGGGATATATTCAAGTTTGAAACGGTTGTGCCGGTGGCATTTCGTATCGCGGGCAGAAACCCTTCGAATCCAGAACGGGAAGTGCGGCTTGCCTGTCGGGATGCTTTTCGTCAGAGCGGATTGTTGAAACGTATTATTCCGACCATTGAGCAGGTTCTGGCGGCAGGAGAGCTATCGCCGCCAGTTTTCCCCGAGGAAT
>MGTC01000072.1:11603-18747 GCA_001799255.1 Deltaproteobacteria bacterium RIFOXYD12_FULL_55_16 | reverse complement strand
TGATAGGGGCAGGTTCGCTGGCCGGAGTAGATGGAGTGCGTTTTAATCCGGCGCGATTTTCAGATGATGAGCGGATTGCCACCAGGCAAACGCTTGCTATTCCTGAAAAGGCACCGGTAATATTGTTTGTGGGCCGGATCACGGCTGACAAGGGGGTGCATGAACTGCTCGAGGCGTTCCGTGAGATTAAAGCGAAACAGAGCCGCGCGCATCTGGTGTTTGTTGGACGTTTCGATTCTGACAGCGGGATAAAGGGAGAAATTTGCCAGGATGAGATTGACAGCATTCGGGATACCCATATCGTTGGTCATACCGAATGTCCCGAGGCATATATGGCTATCGCGGATATCCTGTGCCTGCCAAGCTATCGCGAGGGATTTGGGACGGTGGTCATTGAGGCCGCAGCAATGGGGGTGCCGACGGTTGGCTCGGATATTTATGGTTTGGCTGATGCGGTGGTAAATGGTGAAACAGGGATTCTGGTGCCCCCTCGGGATTCGGCGGCTTTGGCAAGGGCAATGTCAACATTGCTGGCCGATGAAAAACAGCGCGTGAAAATGGGATGTGCTGCCAGGCAAAGGACTAAAATGCTTTTTGATGCAAAGCTGATAAACGGAAAACTGATTGAGGAATATGGCAATCTTCTCCGCAGCGCGGGCAAGCCGTGATTTCAGAAGCTAAGCGCCTTGTGAGAAATGCTTCATTATTGAGCAAGGAATCCTTGCAGTCGCGCTATCTCTGGATCTTTGCCTTCTGTTTTGCGACGGTTTCCTCCTTGTTGTTTCAGAAATTTCTGCTGCCGATGCTGCCGTCCATACATGCAGGTTCCGGCCTGCTTATGAATGACGCGGAGTACTACCATAAATCTGCGCTGCTTATTGCGGAGAATATTCGTGCCCATGGCTGGTCGGCATGGTCGATCTGGTCGGCGCAAACCAGCACGGTGGGGAATGTAGCAGCCCTTGCCGCACTCTATGCCATTTTCCCGGTTGACCCGGCTCTGGTCATTCCGGTTAATGCCTTCCTGCAGGCGAGCAGCGCCTTTTTGCTTCTCCTTATCGGGCGTGAACTGTGGCCTGGCCGGGTGGGCAATATTGCCGGGCTGGTTGTGGCGGTGTTTTTTGTAGTCTTTCCCTCATCGCTCAGCTGGTACAGTCAGCCGCTTAAGGATTGTTACGTCATTACCGGCATGCTGCTGATTCTTTATACCTGGCTCAAGGCGCTCAACTCCTTGCCAGAGAGAGGCGGGTTGGCGGCGCTTCTTGCCTGGATGTGGTTGGGCCTCTTGCTGGTTGCCTTTGTTAAACTGTATTATCTCAAGCTGCTGCTTGTTGTTGCGGGAATGACAGCCTGTCTTGTGGCGGGGTGTCTTCTGCGGGAGAAACATCCTCAGCGTTACCGTATTTTGTTTTTTTACTTCGCTGCTGTTCTTCTCATAGCCATAACATTGCAAATTATGCGTCCTTTGGTGGAAGAGCATAGCGAGGGGTATGCCGAGTGGACCCCTGCCGTTATTGGTACCACTCAAGCGTGGCGATGGCAGGAATCACCCTGGCTGCCCGATACCCTGGAAAGGTATCTGGAGACAGCAGCGAAAACCCGTGCCGGGATGATAGAGCACAATTATCGCGTTAGCGCCGGTTCGGTTATCGATGCGGAAAGAGCGCCGCAGTCAGTTTCGGAGATGCTCCTGTACTTGCCGCGCGCCCTGCAGATCGCCCTGTTTGCGCCATTCCCCGACACATGGTTGCAGAAGCCCAGCCTGACCCGGCTTGTCGGGGTATGCGAAACGGTGCTCTGGTATTGCATCCTGCCCGGCCTGCTGCTGACGTTGTCTTACCGGCGCACACTTGCGATGGCGGTAACCTTGCTGTTTGCCGTATTTTTTATGACGGTGTTCAGCTTTGTGACCCCAAACGTCGGCACCTTGTATCGCTACCGGTATGCCTGTGAATTTATGTTGATGATTATCGCTGTTGGTGGCTGGAGCCGGTTTTTTCTGAATCATCCGGGGAAGAAAGGAGGTCGTGCGCCTGAATCATGTCCGGTGGCTTCTTTACCGGCAGAGGACAATAATCCGGTTCAGCACAGCGGCTCAAAAAGAAATCTTATCAGTGCTGCTGCTATGGTCTCTTTTCTGACCCTGGTCGGATCCCTGGGTTTCTTTGCCCGCGATCTTTTTATGGTTCGCTGGTTTGGCGCAGGCCAGGAGATGGACAATTTCTTTCTTGGGGCAATGATCCCCATGTTTTTTGTTTCGGTGCTTTCCATTCCGGCTGGCGCGGCAATGACCCCGGTATTTTCTATGCTGCGGAATGCTGCCGATCGGTTGGCGCAGGCAAGAGTCATCGCTTCGGCAGTGCTTTTTCTGTCGCTGCTGCTCGCCTTAGTCTCTATCCTCTTGTATTTTCTTGCCCCGTATCTGTTTTCGGTGCTGAACTGGCATTACACCAGTGAGAAGATGGCGGCCATTCTCAAGATCATGAATATCTATTTGATAATTCTGCTGCTCAGCGGTCTGGTAGTTACTGGCAATGCCATTCTAAATATCGAGGGGATATTGGTTTTTCCGGCGGTGGCGCAACTGGTAGTGCCGGTTGTGGTGTTTCTGGCCCTGCTGATGTTTGGCGCGGCGCATGGGATCAATGCCGCAGCTTATGGCATGCTGGCGGGGCAGGTTGCGAACCTTGGGCTGGTGATTTATGCGCTCAGGCGCTGGGGGGCGCTGCCTTTGTTCTGTCCAGACATCTCGATGGCGCTGCAGAAACTGCCTTTTTATCAGTATTTTATTCTTGTGGCGGCCTCGCTGTCGGCGGCGCTGTTTGTTCCGGTGGCAAATGCAATAGCGGCTAATCTGCCAGTTGGCAGTGTCGCCATCATTGGCCTGGGCTCCAAGGTTGTTTTGTTGATCACGGGAGTGCTCGGAATTGGCATGACAACGGTGCTGTTGCCGTATTTTTCCAGTCTGGTGGCAAAATTTCGTCATCATCAAGCGAGGTCTGACCTGTCTTTTTTTCTGTTGCTGGTAACCCTGTTCAGTGTTCCGGCGGCGCTTGTCCTGACGGTACTGGCAGAATCAGTAACCGGCGCAGTGTTTGTAAACAGCGCGCTGAACGAGGTGGACATTCACAACGTGGTAAGGGTGATTCAATACGGGGTGATTCAGTTGCCTTTTTTTACATGTGGGCTGGTGGCCATCAAATTCATCACCGCTTATCAGCGCACCTGGATTATCCTGCTGTCATCGCTGGTGGGTCTGGTGCTGACCGTTATTCTGGGGGTGTTTCTCGCAAAATTATTCGGGGTTGGCGGCATTTCCCTGGCTATGACGTTATCGATGGCGGTTTCTGCGGCAATTCTGGTTTCTTATGCAAACTACCTCAAACATTTACCGGTTTCTGACAGTGTTTTTATTGTGTTTAACTGGGTTCTCTTTATTACCCTTTTTATCTGCCTGCATTATCGTGTGTATGTAGGAGCGGTGATTTCCGGCAGCGCCTATCTTCTCCTGGTGGCAGGCAGTTGGCATGCGATGATCGTTCACGCCTTTGGCGGCAGAATACCACTTAAACCCCGCTCCAGCGTGGTTTGATGATGGAGCCTTGGCGCAGATTCTTTGCTGTGCCGGCCCGAAAAACCAGCCATAGCTCTCCGTGGACATCTTACCTGATAGTTTGCCTGCCCCGACAGGTGTGGTAATGATTCGACCGGTACGAATAGCACGAATCGTCATCCCTGATATTCTTCATCACCTTACGCAACGTGGCAACCGCAGCCTGAAGACTTTCTTTTTACAGTCAGGTGACACCAGGGGATTGCGGCGGCAAAACTTGCAAGGTAACTTGCAAGGGGACGCTCTTATAACTTGCAAGGGGACGCTCTTAAGAAATTCAATTGCGGCGGCAAAACTTGCAAGGTAACTTGCAAGGGGACGCTCTTAAGAAATTCAATTGACAAAGTATAGTTGCTCGTGATAGCTTCGACCCATGCCTCGAACTGCACGACTGGACGCGCCCGGTATATTTCACCATGTGATGATCCGGGGGATAGAGCGTCGGAACATATTCCGCAACAACAAGGATCGGGAAGATTTTCTGCTACGTCTGGGGAAATTGCTTCCGGAAACCCGGACCGTCTGCTACGGTTGGGTTTTTTTATCCAACCATGCCCACTTCCTTTTCAGGACTGGTGCTTTTCCGCTGTCTAACCTCATGCGCAGGTTATTGACCGGTTATGTAATCGGTTTCAATCGGCGCCACGGACGATGTGGCCAGCTTTTTCAGAACCGCTTCAAATCGATCGTGTGCCAGGAAGAGGTTTATCTCAAGGAGCTTGTTCGCTATATCCATCTCAATCCTATTCGGGCCGGCCTGGTCGCAGACCTTGCTGGGTTGCAACGGTACCGCTATTGCGGCCATGGAATGTTGACCGGCGCTGCCGAGGTTGAGTGGCAAGATGCAGAACATGTTTTGGCCTTTTTCGGTGAGGAAATTTCCACCGCCCGGTCGGCTTACCTGGCTTACATGGCAGAAGGCCTTCAGCAAGGTCATCGAAAAGACCTGACGGGAGGCGGCTTGATTCGCAGCCTCGGTGGCTGGTCGGAAGTGAAGCGGGCGGGGCGGGATCATGGGATGAGCGATGCACGTATTCTGGGGGAATCGAATTTTGTCGAGGCGCTTCTATCAGAGGCGGGTGAGGCTTTGAACCGGCAATATGCACTGAAGGCCCTGGGTTACGATTTGCAAGGCATTGCCGGGAGGGCCGCATCACTGTTGGGGATCGAAGTGGACGAAATCTTTTCTCCCGGCCGCCAGAGTGCCAAGGTCAAGGCAAGAAGTCTCGTTTGTTTCTGGGCCGCCAGGGAACTGGGCATGCCGTTGTCCGATCTGGCGCGGGCTTTTACCATGAGCATTCCAGGCATCAGCTATGCCGTGAGACGAGGCGAAGCCCTTGCTCGGGCCAACGGCTTTAATCTGGGAGATCAGGTAGTGAGCAAGCAAGGGATTGAGGGGGAAGAGATAACCGTCGGGCGATAAAAGCCCTGGGGTTGAAGGTCGGCGTGAAAAGATGATTTGCCAGATATGGTAATGATTATTTGTCAGCCATGTTAGCCTTGGTAATGTAACCATTGACAGCCTGGCTTTTTTGGTCTACATAAAGCTACACTAATTGCAACTTTATGTAGACCAAGGGTGGCCTATGCAACCGATTAAACAACTGGCAAAGATCCTTGCTGGACTTGCGGATGATGAACATTACCTGTTTTCCCTTACCGACCTGAAGGGTGCAATGCCCGAACAGAGTCGGAGCGGATTCAAGGCGTTGGTCTGCAGAGGAGTAAAGGATGGTTTACTTAAGCGTATTTGTCATGGGTTATACCTGTATCCGGCGGTTGAGTATGCCAGCGGATTGGTGCTTTTTCATGCGGCGGCGAGATTGCGGGCCGGTGCGTTTAATTATATCAGCCTTGAGACGGTGCTCAGCGATGCCGGCGTGATTTCTCAGATGCCTATGAACTGGATCACCCTGATGTCTTCCGGGCGTAGTCATATTGTGAATTGTGGTGCATTCGGTCGTATTGAATTTGTTCACACCAAGAAAAGGCCGGAAAATTTGGCAGATCAACTGATCTATGATTCACATTGCCGTTTGTGGCGTGCCTCCGTTGTCTTGGCAATAAAGGATATGTCGGCCACCAAACGGAGTACTGATTTAATCGACTGGAATGCCGCCAATGAACTTGCTTGATCAACTCGTCCTTCAGGCAATGAAAAATAAGGCTGAGCTTGCGCCGTTGCGTGTGGTAGTTGAGAAAGAACTTCTTCATCACGATATCATTCGCGAAATGAGTGCAGCCGGGCTTCTCGATACCCTGACTTTTATCGGTGGGACTTGCTTGCGGGCCTGTTATGGCTCTAATCGGTTGAGTGAGGATTTAGATTTTACGGGGGGAAAGAACTTCAACCGTGCGATGCTGAGCGACTTGGCTGCTATTCTTGTTGACAGGCTGGAAGCGAAATATGGCTTGCATGTTACGGTAGGTGAGCCGAAGAAAGATACGGGGAATGTTGATACCTGGAAGATGAACATTATCACCCGACCGGAACAAAAGTCGTTGCCTTCCCAAAGGATAAATATCGATATTTGTACCCTGCCAAGCCATGATAGACGCCCGATGATGTTGCGCAACCATTATGGTGTCGACATGGGAACCTCCGGCCTGATCATTCAGGCGCAAAGCCGAGAAGAAATCCTGGCAGATAAACTTGTTGCCCTGGCCTTGCGAACAAACCGACTGAAAAATCGTGATCTTTGGGATATTGTATGGCTTAAGCAGCAAGGTATTGATCTGCCGCTTGATTTGATCCCGAAAAAGATTCTGGATCGTCATCTGAGTACGGCGGAATTTCTGGATTTGCTGAATGCACGTAAGTCCCAATTACAGCGGGATGCAGTATTACGCCATGATTTTATTCAAGAAATGAGACGATTTCTGTCGGCACGCATTGTGGCAGAAACAATTGAGAATGAAGCGTTCTGGACGTATCTGGCCAACGTTGTCTGTGCGGAATGTGAACGGGTAGCGCAGTCACTCGGTAACGCTTTTGAACCACCCAAGTTTAAGATGTAAGCAAGAAATATGAGGCTTTAGTGGATATTCAAAAACTTGAAGTTATCGAAGGAGTTTTACCCCGACGTGCGTTGGCTCTGGTTTTGGAATGGGGGTGCTTATTCCTCATAGGAGCTATTGCCTCCACTCTTGCTCGTAGCCGGATTGTGGCTCTGCTTGGCCCTGGTTTGCACAAATTGGTGGTTAAGGGGGGGCAAGGATCTTTGCATGAAACGACTGGTTGATCTGATCCTGGCTTTTTGGGTAACGGTTGTTCTGGGCCTGCCGCTCGTGCTGGTGGCCTTGCTGGTCAAGCTTACCTCGGCAGGCCCGGTGTTGTATTGGTCTGACCGGGTAGGGCGCGGTAAGCGGATTTTCAGGATGCCCAAGTTTCGCACCATGCGGGTAGGCACGCCAGCGGTGGCGACGCATCTGCTTGCCAGTCCGGCGGCGCACCTTACCCCGATTGGCTCTTTTTTGCGCAGATCCAGCCTGGACGAGTTGCCCCAGTTGTGGAGCATCCTCAAGGGGGAG
>MGTC01000072.1:0-11581 GCA_001799255.1 Deltaproteobacteria bacterium RIFOXYD12_FULL_55_16 | reverse complement strand
CGGCGCTTTTCAACCAGGATGATCTGCTCGAGTTGCGTCTCCGGCACGGGGTGCATGAACTGGTGCCGGGCCTGACCGGCTGGGCGCAGATTAACGGCCGGGATGAGCTGTCGATTCCCGAGAAGGTGCGGCTGGATGCCGAGTATCTGCAAAGGCGTTCGCTGGGGTTTGACCTGCTGATTTTGTGGCGCACCATGATCAAGATTGTGACGAGGGATGGAGTGGCGCATTGAGTGGATTGCCGTAGCTTCTCGTCTTGTGCAGAAAAAATACAGGAAACCGCATGAAATACCAGCTTCGTAAACTGAATTTCTGGATTGTCCTCGGGATTGATCTGCTGCTGCTGGTCGCGGCGCATCTGCTGGCCTATGGCATCCGTTTTGATGGCGTGATCCCCCCGGAACAGCGGGCCAATATCTTCGCCGTACTCGGTTTTCTTCTTCCGGTCAAGCTGGTGCTGTTTCATTTGTTTGGCTTGTACCGAGGGATGTGGCGGTACACCTCTCTGACGGATTTGCTGAATATCCTCAAGGCTTGCGCGGTTGCCGGGTTTATCATCCTTGGCGGCATCCTGTTGTTGAACCGTTTCGCTGGGTTTTCCAGGGCGGTCTTTGTGCTTGATGCCCTGCTCACCTTTCTTTTTATCGCTGGTTTTCGCATCAGCCTCAGGCTTTTCTGGCAGAAGGCCTTCGGGCTGCCGTTTCTGCAGGAGAATGTCGGTAAGCGGCAGCGCCGCAAACGGCTGCTCATCATCGGGGCTGGAGACGCGGCGGAAAAGGTGATGCGGGAAATCAACGAGAACAAGACCCTGCCCTATGTGGTGTCTGGCTTTCTCGATGATCAGTCCGCCAAGATCGGCCAGCGGATTCACGGTATTCCGGTGCTTGGCCCCATTGCCGATCTTTCGGAGTATGTCTTTAAAACCAAGGCCCAGGAGGTGCTTATTGCCATTCCCTCGGCCAGCCGTGACCAGATGCAGAGGATTGTCGAGCTGTGCCGAACCTGTCAGGTTCCCTTCAAAACCCTGCCTGGAATGGGGGAGTTGATCAGTGACAAGGTTTCGATCAAAACAATCCGCGATGTCTCGTACAAGGATATTCTGGGGCGGCCATCGGTGCGCCTTGAACTTGATCAGATCGGTGAGGTTCTGGCGGGGAAAACGATTCTGGTTACCGGAGCGGGGGGCTCCATCGGTTCGGAACTCTGCCGCCAGATTGCCCGTTTTCAGCCCGCCTCTCTTATTCTCATGGACATCAGCGAGGAAAATCTTTACCGGATCGAGATGGAGTTGCTCCACGAATACGGCTTTCGCAACTATGTGGCCGTGCTTGGCAAGGTGCAGGACAAGGCCTTGCTGGAGTTGTTGTTTGCGCACTATCGGCCAACGGTGGTTTTTCATGCTGCGGCCTACAAGCATGTGCCCATGGTGGAGCGCAATCCCTGGGAGGGGGTGTATAATAATATCTTTGCTTCCAAGCGGCTGATGGATGTTTCGGTGCGCTATGGGGTGGAGCGGTTCATCCTGATTTCCACCGACAAGGCGGTGCGGCCCACCAATGTCATGGGCGCCACCAAAAGGATGACCGAGATCCTCATGCAGGGGTTCTGCAGGCAGGTCAACGAATCAGGCGCCTCAACCAGATTCATGGCGGTGCGTTTCGGCAATGTTCTTGGTTCCTCGGGCTCGGTTATTCCCCTGTTTCGGCGGCAGATCGAGCTGGGCGGCCCGGTCACCGTCACCCACCCGGATATGACCCGCTACTTCATGTCTATCGAGGAGGCGAGCCAGCTCATTCTCCAGGCTGCTACCATGGGGGAGGGCGGGGAGATCTTTATTCTGGAGATGGGCACCCCGGTGCGGATCGGTCAGATGGCCCGTGATCTGATTCGTCTCTGCGGCAAGGAGCCGGACACGGAGATTGAGATTATCTATACCGGGCTGCGGCCAGGGGAGAAGATGTACGAGGAGCTGATCACCGAGGGCGAGGGGATTGTTTCTACCGGCCATGAAAAGATCATGGTGCTGCGCGGGAACGGCGCCTGCCTGGAGGAGTTGCAGGAATCGCTGGCAAAGCTCAAGCGGTTTGCGGCAACCCATGATGCTGAGGGGATCAAGGCCGAGCTTGGCAGGGTGATCCCTGAGTACAGGTCCCAGACCAGTGAATCCGTTCTGCCCAGGGGATGAGATGTTAATGAAAAACGCAAAAGCGAGAGATTATACTAAAGCTGAGTTGAGCAGCTTGCCTGCTCAAACGAAACTTATACCCTCTGGGTGCAATATGGTCATAAAGTGGCTGTTTTTCGCCTGCCTCGTTTCCTTGCTCTTAAGGGCCACTCCGCTTCGGGCCCAGCCCGGCAAGGAGATCGCCCCCCAGGAGCGCTGCCCGGTCTGCGGGATGTTTGTGGCCAAGTATCCAGACTGGATAACTCAGGTTCGCCTGACCAACGGCACGCTGAAGTCCTTTGACGGGGCAAAGGATATGCTGGCCTTTTTTTTCGCCCCGGCTGTTTTTGGCGCGCCGGGTCAGGCTGTTAAGGAAATCTGGGTGAAAGACTATTACACCCTGGCCTGGCTTGATGGCCGCCTGGCCTGGTATGTTGTCGGCAGTGATGTTTACGGCCCCATGGGGCACGAGTTTATCCCCTTTGCCTCGGCTGCCGCAGCGGAAAGTTTTCGTAAGGATCACAAAGGAACCAGGGTGATGCGTTTTGCCGAAATTACCGAACCGCTGGTGCAGTCCCTGCGCCACGGCCAGAAGATGCGCTGATGCGGCCTGCTCTGGTTTTCGCCCTGTTTCTCTGCCTGTTGCTGGCCCTTGAGGGGACGTTGTTTGTCGATGGCCTGCGCAGGCGCAAGGCCGAGGCAGCGACCCTTGCCCAACTGGCGGTGGTCACCAGCGCCCTGGGCCTCACCGATCTGGCCGTGGCCACCGAGGCCCGCTACACCCGGCATCCAGCGGTAAGCGATCCGATGGCCCCCTTCATGGATCATCCCGGGGCCATCGAACATTTTCCTACCGGCGCCTTCTGGCTGCCGCCTCCCCGCTGAATCGCCATGGCGCAAAAAAAACTCGAAAAACAGCTCAACATCCTGGATTATGCCCTGTCTTCCCTGTGGCGGCGGCGGATGAAAAGCCTCAGCCTGCTGCTGGTTTTTGCTGCGGTTATTTTCCTGCTCGCCTCTTTTCAGCTGGTGACCCAGGCTTTATCTGACAAGGCGAAGCAGGTGCTGGCCTATACTCCGGAGATCACCCTGCAAAAGATGTCGGTCGGTCGGCAGGAAGCCATTCCCCTGGCCTATCGGGAGCGGCTTGGTGGAATCTTTGGCATTCGCCGGGTGGTGCCTAGAATCTGGGGTTATTATTTTGACGAGGTTCGCTTGGCCAATTACACGGTCATGGGGATGGAGGTGGGAGAGATGCCGGAGGGCGCCCGCCTCGACACGGCTCTGGCCAGCGGCGCTATGCCAGGGCCAGGGCCGGAGGAGCAGGGCAAGGTGGTTATCGGGCAGTCCATTAAAAAGGCTCTGGCCCTTGAAGGGCGGACTACCTTTTCCCTGTTCCGGCCTGATCTTTCCTTAAAGGCCTTTGAGGTCAGCGGGGAGTTTTCGCGGGATACGGATATTCTGACCAACGACCTGATGGTTATGAATCTGGCTGAGGCCCGCGATCTTTTCGCCCTTCCTGCCGGGATGGTCACTGATCTTTGCGTGTATGTGGCCAACCCCAAGGAGATTGACACCATTGCCAGAAAAATCTCCGAGGCCCTGCCAGCAGTCCGGGTGCTGACCAGGCCGCAGATTCAGAAAACCTATCAGGTAGTCTTTGGCTGGCGCAGCGGCTTTGGCTCCATCTGTCTGCTGGCGGCACTGGCCGCCTTTGTTATCCTGGCCTGGGACAAGGCCTCCGGGCTTTCTCCGGAAGAGCGGCGGGAAATCGCCATCCTCAAGGTGCTGGGCTGGGAAACCAGCGACATTTTGGCGGTTCGTTTCTGGGAGTCGGTGCTTGTTTCCGGGTTGGCCTGCATCCTGGGGATGACTGCGGCCTATATCCATGTGGTCTATTTTGCCGCCTCCCTTTTTCGCCCGGTGCTCATGGGCTGGTCTGTGCTGCGGCCAGAGCTGTACCTGGTTCCCAGGCTGGAGGCGGGGGATATCCTGCTGATTCTGGCCTTTACCGTGATTCCCTATTTGGCGGCCACGGTGATTCCGGCCTGGCGCAGCGCCACGGTTCCCGCCGATTCGGCGCTGGGAGGCTGAGGCGATGCTGATCGAACTTTCCGGGGTGAGCAAGATCTACAATCAGGGCAAGGCCAACGAGGTGCGGGCCCTGAGCGATATTGACCTTGAGGTGGAGCAGGGGAGCATGGTCTGCCTCAAGGGGCCGAGCGGCTCGGGCAAGAGCACCCTGCTGGCCATCATCGGCTGCATCTTTCCGCCCACCAGCGGCAGGGCCGCCATTGCCGGACGGCAGCTGGCCCGGCTGCCGGATCGTTTCCTCACCCTGCACCGGCGCGAGACCATCGGTTTTATCTTCCAGCGCTTCAATATCCTCCCTGAGCTTACCGTGCTGGATAACATCACCCTGCCTCTGTTGCCGCTGGGGGTGCCGCCCAGGGAACGCAGGCAGCGGGCGCAGCAGCTTCTGGAGCGCTTTGCCATCAGCCACCGGGCCAGGTTCCCGGCCGGACAGATCTCCGGCGGCGAGCTGCAGCGGGTGGCCATTGCCAGGGCGTTGATCAACAATCAGCCCATCATTCTGGCCGATGAGCCCACGGCCCATCTCGACACCGCCTTGAGCCGGGAATTCATGGAGATCATGCAGCAGCTGAAGGCGGCGGGCAAGACCATTGTCATTGCCTCCCACGACCCCCTGGTTTTTGAGCATTCGGCCATTGACCGGACGGTCACGATCAAGGATGGCAGAATCCATGTTCCTTAGCCCCTGGAGTCTGGCCTTAAGTCTTTGCAGCCTGGTGGCGCTGGCGCTTGGCGCGGTTGCAGGCCGAACTGCGGTGCGGGTCTTGCGTTTCTGGGAGCCGGGCAGCGACAGCAATCGACAGATCAGGCTGGAAAATGAGATCTGGCTATCGTCTACCCTGGTTGCCTACGGCCTGGGCTTTCAGATCATTACCCTGATCCTCTTCGTGCTGGCAGCCGATCAGTTCTGTCAGGTCATTGTCGGGGCGATGTGCGCTACCGGGGCCCTGCTGGCAAATCCCTACGGCATGCCCGCGCTTCTGGTTAAGCTGGCGGGGGTATTCTTCTACGGCTTCTGGATTCTCCTCCACCAGTTGGATATCCGCTCGGAGCAGTACCCCCTGGTGCGGCTTAAATATTTGGCCCTGCTCTTTCTCCTGCCGCTGCTGCTGCTCGATGCCACCCTGCAAACCCTGTATATCGCCGGGATCAAGCCGGACATCATCACCTCCTGCTGCGCCGTGGTCTTTGGCGAAAGCACCGGCGGCGGCACTAATCTGCTGAGCGGTTATGCGCAACAGGGCTTGCTCGTGGCCTTTCTCGGTTCCCTTGCCGGACTTGTCGCCCTGGGCCTGTGGTTGTTGCGGCGCTGGCGGCCCTGGCTGGCTGGGCTTTATACTGCGGGCTGGCTCTGGTTCTTTGGCCTTTCCCTGGTAGTGATCACAGTGGTGATCTCATCCTATGTTTATGCCATGCCCTATCATAAATGTCCGTTCTGCCTGCTCAAACCGGAGTACCATTATTTTGGTTTCGCCCTGTATGGCGCCTTGATTCCAGCGACCTTCTTTGGGGCCAGCGCGGCTCTTACCGGGCTGGTGCGGGGCAGTAGCGGACTGGCTGAGGTGGTTGCTCGCTATCAGCGGCTGGCGGTAAAGCTCTCGCTGATTCTGCTGCTGATTTTTTCAGGGCTGTCGTTTTATCATTATCTCAAATACCTGCTCAGTGGTGGGGAAGGGTAGGGGAGAGACAGCAGAAAGAAAAGGGCGAAGATTTTCCGGCCTGGTGAAGCTGCCAGGCAATCTTTGTTAGACGAGGTTTTCGTGCAGAGAATGATGACAAAGAATAGCTGTAGCCTTCGGGCCTGCCTGCTTCTGTTGCTTGTCTGCGGTATTCTTTGCTTTTCCCTTGCCTGGGGGGAAGAAATTCTGGATGCGGATGGTTTTCTGGTGGTGCGTGTCCCGTTATCCCGCCCGGCAGGGATAGTACATCCCGGCACCAGGCCGGAAGAAGCGTTGTTGCAGACCGCCTACGCTGGCGGGGAGACCTTGCGTTATACGGTCAGCTGGCTGGGCATCACGGCAGGGGAGCTGGTCATGCGGGTCAGCAAGGTTGCTGATAGTCAGGAAACCTTTACTCTTGCCATTACTGCCAGAAGCGCAGGGCTGCTCGAGGTATTCTATCCGGTGGCAGACCATTTTCGCACCATCGTGCATGGACGGATGCGCTTGCCAAGTCGGCATGACATGCAGCAGCAGGAGGGGCGCCGGGTAAACAGCAAGCTTACCCGGTATGACCAGGAAAGGTTTCTGGTGTCCTACCGTAAAAATGATGAACCTGCTGATCTATATCAGCTTGAGGGTCAGATGCAGAACGAGTTTTCCGCCTTTTTCCTGATGCGGGCCTTGTCCTTTGCTGGAGATACCCCGGTAATCGTCCCTACCTTTGCCGATAAAAAGCGGCATGAAGTGGTTGTTACCCTGGAGGGCAAGGAAGAGCAGGAATGCGTGCTGGGCAAGAAAAATACCCTCAAGGTTCAGCCGCATCTGAAATTCAAGGGGCAGTATGAAAAGATGGGAGATCCCCTTGTCTGGCTCACCGATGATGTCTGGAGAATCCCCACCAGGATACAGGCGAAGATTGTCATCGGCTCCCTGACCGCAGAGCTGGTTGAATATTCAGGCCCTGCCGGAAATTTCTCCCTCGCAGATCTTCCCAAAGAATTACCTCGACCTTCTCCGGGGGAGACAGGGGCTCCAGCTGCAGAAAAAGTCAGAGGCCCAGTTATTTAGATAAATGTCAGATAAATGTCAGATAAATGTGAGATATTATATCTTATAATGGTAGAAAATATTGCCTCTTACCAGAGGCAATGCCACTTGCTGGATTTGCCGCAGCTCATTTTTTAACGCAGAGACGCAAGGTGGTAAGGTTTTAACCTCTTTATTTCAGCATGTTATCTTTGCGCCTCTGCGTTTTGCTGTTATGTTTTTTAATTGTTACGAGTCCCTCAATCTTAAATCACCAGCGCTTCTTTTTCGGTGAGGATCAGGCGGATCAAAATGGATCAGTCGCGATATGCAATATTGAGTTGCCTGCAGGATTGCTCTTTCCCGGAGCGGCAGATAGCCTCCCTTATCGAGCTGATCGAGCAAGATGGCACAGCGTTATGCAAGGTGATTATTCATGTCCTGTCCCATCTGGATCTTCCCCTTGAGGAGGCGGAGAGATGCTGGTGGGAGATTGTCCAGCATCATAGCGAGCTGTCTGCCCTGGTTGGTAGAACTCTTAGTCTGCAAACCGCAATGTGCGATTATTTCAGCTTTGCCAGTAAGCATATCAAAAATCCCAAAATCGTTGACATGCATTTATTTGAAGAGACCTTGCAGGAACTCTCTATTGATTATCTTACCGGTCTTTCAAACAAGAAGGTGTTTGAACGTCACCTGGTGCAGGAGTTAGCCAAGGCGGAAAGACGTAAGCGGCCACTTTCTTTGATTTTTCTGGATCTGGACAATTTCAAGTACGTTAATGATAATTTTGGCCACCAGGCTGGAGACCTGGTGCTGAAACGGGTGAGCAGTATTATTAATACCCTGAAACGGATTGAGGATACGGCCTCTCGCTATGGTGGAGAGGAAATTGCCATTATTCTGTCGGATACGGACAAGTATCAGGCCTTGATTTTTGCTGAACGTATCCGGGTTCAGATTGAAGAAATGCGGCTCAATTTTGCAGAACATGAAATTAAAATAACCATCAGCGCAGGCATTGCCGCATATCCGATGGATGCAGGGGATGAAATTGCCCTGCTCAGTAATGCCGACTATGCTCTTTATTCTGCAAAACGGAACGGCAAAAATCTTGTTTCTCTCTATCAGGCAGAAAAACGCAGATATTTGCGGATCGACTTCACGCAGTCTTTGGAAATAAGAATCCTGGGCCGGAGAAAGGATAACAAGAGGCAGCCTCTTACCCAGAAAAGTAAGGATCTTTGCCTTGCCGGGATCCTCTTTGAAAGCAATTCGGTGATAAAACTCGATACCAACCTTGAAATCAAAATCGACCTGGAAGGAGGATCACCATTATTACTTTGTGGCAGAGTAGCCAGGGTTGAAAAGCTGGAAAACGGAAAATACGATATTGGTATTGCTTTTCAAAGTATAGAAGGAACCATCAGGCATATCTTAAGCAAATATATCTGTCAGCAGTGTGAAAGGATGGAGCAGATCTGCCAGCCGACCAGGTATGTGTTTGAGAGTACCAGGTGCGAGGCGTATTAATGATTTTTTTATCACGCCAGGCTGATCATCAGCGGAATAACATGCAGTTTTTTGGCAACGATCCGGGTGGCGCCGAGCTTCCAGCCGGTGCAGGTGGCGTGATCGCCCAGAAGGGTGTCGATCTCCGCCACCAGGCCCTTGAGGTTGATGACGGGGTGGCGGCTGAACACCCCCGGCAGGCCGTAGGTCAGGTTGCAGGCCAGGCATTTGCCAGGGCGTTCGTGGAGTTCTAGGGCCAGGGTCAGGGTGTCTTCTGCCTGCCCTTGAAAAACGAGGTGTATGTCGTAGGCGCCTTCTTCGGCATCGCCGAACAGGGCGTCGAAAAAGGCGTGGGCCCGTTCGGGAGGGAAAAGGGCTTGCAGGGTTTCCGGGGTAAAAAGATCCTGTACGCTGTCCATTTCTATTTCCTTGGATTTAGGAGCCGTGCGAAATGTTGTACTCTTCTGCCTATACTTTACGGCTCCTTATGCCGTCGTAGCAGGAATCGATGTGCAACATTCTGCTCAACGGCTTATGTGAAAAAAAGTTCTGTTGGGGTCTGTTTGCCGTGTTCCGGTACTCTACCAGTCAGGTATTAAAATTCAACTTTTTTGATGCAATCGCAAAAAGCCGCGTGCCAGTCATCGGTAGCCGTGCCGATATCGCATCTGGTATCCCTTTGCAAGTCTTTGATCTTGTGTAATGATTCTGCATTGGGGATGCCGTTTTGTTTTAGCGGTCTCCTGACCGGGAAAATAAGTTAACTCAACTTTCTGAGTTGCCATATAGCATTGATATAATGTTGTTATTTAAAGTGCCCGAGCCTTGTTTTTTGGCGATAAGAATTCAGGATTACTGCAAAGACGGTGAAAAGTCGGGCTGCCGAGTTCTGGGGGCAGGTATAAAAATTACCGGCACCCATTCATCATGGTCACTGTCCCACTGTTTTCTCTCGCGTTGTCCGCTCCCTGACTTCCCTCCCCGCCCCTCTGACACAAAAAAAGCCTTGCCTAAACTATTTATTGTGCATACTATAATTATATGCAAATCACGTATGACCAAACCAAGAATATCCGCAACATTAAGGAGCGCGGCCTGTCTTTCGATCGGGCGGTTGGCTTTGATTTCGGGACTGCGAAATTCTGGCTGGACACGCGCATGGATTACCCGGAGACGCGCATCGTCGCCATCGGCTATCTGGATGCCCCCCTGCATGTGCTGGTGTTCAGCGAAACCATAAGCGGCATCCGGGTTATTAGCTTTCGCAAGGCAAACCAAAGAGAAGGAGAAAAACATGGCTTCGCGCTTACCAGTAATTAACCACGATGGAGAGGTCAGTGACCTGTCCGGCGCTGATCCTAAGCTGTTTAAGCCTTTTTCCGAGCTGCCGGAATCATTGCAAACCAAGCTGCGGGGCAGGCCTAAGGCGGTGGTGACCAAAGAGAAAATTGCCATCCGCTTGTCGCGGGAGGTAGTGGATGCCTTCCGCGCCACTGGGCGAGGCTGGCAGACCAGGATGGATGCGGCGCTCAAGGAGTGGCTGTCCGGGCACCCGATCGCGTGATTTTGGAGGAAAGAGGATAACTGTAGACGTGACGCTCTTCATACCGTCCCTGGGCAATGGTTGTCGCCTGGCCGAGTTGTCGACCTGCCTGGAGGCGATCAGCAAACAGGCAGTACGCTGGGGGCAGTGGTTTGAAGCTGGGTAACTGTTTATAAGGGAAACTTTTTTGTCGATTGCTTCCCCGCTGATGTGTTAGAGTTGCCGCCATGCAAGCCACCCTTTTCCCCAAGGAATCAAAATCCCCGCCCGTCCGCCCTGCCAGTCAGATCAGCCGCAAGGCCTTGAACGAGGCGCAATACGAGGCGGTGACCACGGTGAACGGGCCGGTGCTGGTCATTGCCGGGGCAGGCAGCGGCAAAACCCGCACCCTGGTCTATCGTCTGGCCCACCTGGTTGAGCAGGGCGTGCCCCCGGAGCAGATCCTGCTCTTGACCTTTACCCGCAAGGCCTCCCAGGAGATGCTGCATCGGGCCAGCCTGCTGCTGGACGATTCCTGCCGGCGGGTGATGGGCGGCACCTTCCATGCCACGGCCAACCTGCTGCTGCGCCGCTATTGCCGTCATCTCGGCTATGCGGCCAACTTTACCATCCTCGATCAGTCCGATGCCGAGGGCATTGTCAATCTGCTTAAATCATCCTTGAATCTGGGGGGTGAGAACAAGCGTTTTCCCTCCAAACGGGTGGTGGTCAGCATCCTGAGCAAGTCGGTGAACAAGGGCCTGGGGATTGAACAACTGGTCGAGGCCGAGTACGGCCATTTTCATGATTTTGCCGACGATCTGCAGACCATCGCCCAGCATTATCGCCGCTTCAAGCTGGAACACAGCCTCATGGATTATGACGACCTGCTGGTGAACTGGCGCCGGATTCTCGAGGAGTTTCCCGAGGTGCATGAGGAACTGGCCACCCGTTTCAGCCATATCATGGTGGATGAATACCAGGACACCAACCCCATCCAGGCGGCCATTGTCCGTTTGATGGCGGCGCGGCATAACAACGTGATGGTGGTGGGTGATGATTCCCAGTCCATCTACAGTTTCCGGGGCGCTGATTTCCGCAACATCATGGATTTTCCCAATCTTTTTCCCGAAACCCGGCTTATCCGTCTGGAAGAGAACTACCGGAGTACCCAGAAGATCCTTGACCTGACCAACGCCATCATTGACAAGGCCCAGGAAAAATATGCCAAGACCCTGTTTACCAACATCACGGGCGGGGAAAAGCCGGTGGTCTATGGGGCCAGGGATGAGGTCGCCCAGGCCCGCTATGTGGCGGAAAAGATCGTGGCCCTGCGCAAAGCGGGTGAGCCGCTTGATGAGATGGCGGTGCTCTTTCGCTCCGGTTTTCATTCGTACAAGCTGGAGCTTGATCTGAGCCACCGGCAGATTGAGTTTGAAAAACGGGGCGGGCTCAAGCTCAACGAGCTGGCCCATAACAAGGATGTCATCTCCTATCTGCGAGTGGTGGCCAATCCCCATGACCATCTCTCCTGGAACCGGCTTCTGCTGCAGCTCGACAAGGTGGGGCCCAAGACGGCCCAGAATATCCTGAGCCGGGTCA
>MGTC01000071.1:990-18493 GCA_001799255.1 Deltaproteobacteria bacterium RIFOXYD12_FULL_55_16 | reverse complement strand
GAGCTGGAGGCGGGCCGGGAGTGCGTCAGCCATGAGCCACTGGGCCAGCAGGGCGGGCTGAAGGCGGCCCTGCACCGGGGAAAGGATCACCTTGGCCTTTTCGGCCAGGCGGTGCTGGCTCATCATTGCCCTGGCCCAGTCGTAGTCGGCGCGTGAGCTGACCACGAACTTGAGTTCGTCATGGGGCATGAGCAGGGCAAGGTTGGTAAGTTCCATCTTCTCGCTCATGCCGCTGTCCGGACATTTGAGATCGATGATCTTTACCACCTCAACCGGCACCCGCGCAAGGCTGAGGCTGCCGTTGGTTTCCAGCAGCACGGTGCGGCCTGTCGCGAGCAGGGCGGCCATAAGGGGATAGACCCCCTCCTGGAGCAGGGGTTCGCCGCCGGTAATCTCGATGAGGGCTGCCGGGTATCGCGCCGCCTCGGCCAGCAGGGCGCTGAGCGGGGTTGGCGTGGCCGGTTCCTCGTAGGTGTACTTGGCGTCGCAGTAAGCGCAGCGCAGGTTGCAGCCGGAGAGCCGGAAGAAAAGGCAGGGGTAGCCCGCAAAGGAAGACTCCCCCTGGAGGCTGTAAAAAATCTCGGAAAGCTCAAGGGTGGGCTCATTCCTCACGGTAGGTCACGCAGCAGTTCTCGGTTTCGCAGACCGTGACGCTGTAAGGCCGGTAGCGCTCGCTGGTCAGCGAATCCTTCAGGCGGTCGAAGATATAGATGGCGATGTTTTCGGAAGAGGGATTCTTTGTCTGAAAGGCTGGAAGTTCGTTGAGATCGTGGTGGTCAAGCTCCTCCATGATCACGTTTACCGCCTTTTTCAGATTCTTGAAGTCGATGCCCATGCCCAGTTCGTCAAGCTCGGTGGCGCGAACCGTCACCTCCACCTGCCAGTTGTGGCCGTGCGGTCGTTCGCAGTTGCCGGGATAGTTGCGGAGATGATGGCCCGAGGAGAAATGGGTGCGGGTGAAGATATCGTACATGGGGAAACCTCTTGCTTGTTGGAAAAGTTCGTTGGTAAAAGTTTGCGCTCCGGGTACAATGTCCACTTGAAAAATAGACGTTTTTTTACTATGTAGTGGCACAGTTTTTAAAACAGGTAACTATCCAGCTTAATGCTGGAATTGGATAAAAAATCACGAAATGTAACTGTTCAGCAGTGCCGCAGATGCTAGGAAGAGGCCTGCGAAGTGTGCTATTGCACATGAGTAGGCCGATGACAAAGCAGATGTGGTGCTGCTGAACAGTTACTAAAACATATCTATTCCCCCTGGGTAAGTCAACCGGTTCATGAGTGCCGGGAGAATTTGCCTGATCGTGCCCCAGGGTCAACAAATTTTCGGCTGCCTCGGAATGGTAACCGTTCAGCACACCAACATAAAAGTAACAGAAAAAAACACACACCACGAAGGGCACAGAGAACACGAAGAAAATCTTTATTGTATTTTTAAACTTCGTGATCTTTGTGGTTAAAAATATTTTTTGTTACTTGGTTTTAAGGAGACCTAACCATGGCTTTAATCGCCCCCTTTCGCGCTCTGCGCTATAATCCGGCCAAGATCCAGCATCTGGAAGAGGTGGTCACTCCGCCCTATGACGTGATCGATCTTCAGGCCCAGGCCGCCTTTGCCGCCAAGAATCCCTACAACATGATCCATCTGGATTTGAGCAAGAATTTCACTGCCGAGCAGTTGACCGAGGCCCGGTATCGTGAGGCCAGGGACACCTTTGCCAGGTGGCAGCAGGAAGGGGTGCTGCTTCGGGATAACGAGCCGGCCATCTATCTCTACCATACCGAGTATTCCCTGCCTTCCAGTAAGCGCCTTACCCGCAAAGGCCTGCTTTGTCTGGTGCAACTGGCCGAGTTTGCCGAGGGCCTTGTCAAGCCTCACGAGAAAACCTTTTCCGGCGTAACCTCCGACCGGCTCAGCCTGCTGGACACCTGTCATGCCCAGTTCAGCCCGATTTTTTCCCTGTACCCCGATGCCCAGGGGCAGATCATGACCCTGCTGGAAGGCGGTCGCTCCGCAGAGCCGCTGGCCAGGGTTACCGATCATGATGGCTGCACCCACACCATCTGGGCGGTGACTGCCCCGGCGATTCTTTCCCAGGTACGGGCGCTGTTTGCGGAAAAATCCCTCTACATTGCCGATGGCCACCATCGCTATACCACCGCCCTCCAGTTTCGCGCCCTGATGCGGGAGCGGTTGGGAGAGGTGCCTGCGGACAGCCCCTACAATCATACAATGATGTATCTCTGCGGCATGGAAGACCCAGGCCTGTCCGTGCTCCCCACCCATCGCCTGGTGCGGATGCCTGAGGCCGTTGCCCTGAGCGGGCTGACAGCCAGGCTGGCGCAGAGCTTTATTATCGAGGAGATCACCGGCGGCTCCCGCGAATTTCTGCTGGCCGAGGTTCTGGCCCGCATGGCGGAAAACTCCGGCGTGGCCACGATGTTTGGTCTCTATCATGCCCAGGAGGATCGCTGCCTGCTCCTGACCCTGCGGGACGGGATTATCGACGAGGCGCTGGGTGGTAGGCAGCCTGAAGCCTTGCGGGAGCTGGATGTGGTTATCCTTTCCGACCTTATTCTTGACCGGCTGTTGCAGCTCGGCCATGGTCGCTGTGAAAAGGAGGGTCTGGTGGACTATTACAGCGATCCGGATACTGCCCTTGATGTCGCGCTCAAGGAGGGGGAAAGCCGCTCCGACCGTAGCCCGCTTCTTTTTCTGATGAATCCGACCCTGGTTTCCCAGGTGAAACGGGTGGCAGACGAGGGTCTGGTCATGCCGCACAAGTCCACCTATTTTTATCCCAAACTGCTCACTGGCCTGTTGCTTAACCAGATCGTGCCCGAAGAGAAAATCACTTCCTGATTGCAGCCGGATGGCCCTTACCGAGGAATTCAGCGAAGAGCCCCTGTTTGCCGGCAGGTTGCGCTGTCTGCAACCCCGGCAGGGTTACCGGTTTTCCGTGGATGCCGTCCTTCTGGCCCATTTCCTCACCCCGGAACCAGAGGCCCGGATTCTTGATCTTGGTGCGGGCTGCGGGGTGATCTCCCTGATTCTTTCCCACCGCTGGCCTGCGGTCAGCCTTGTTGCTCTTGAGGTGCAGCCGCGTCTGGCCGAGGTCATCCGCCGCAACGTGGCCAGCAATAGCCTTGAAAGCCGGATCACGGTTATCGCAGGCGATTGCCGCCGGATTGCCAGCCTGCTGCCCCAAGGCTCCTGCGACTGGGTGGCGGCAAATCCCCCTTACTATCCGATGGGAAGCGGTCGCCATCATCTGGCAAGCGAGCGGAGCAAGGCCCGGCACGAGATTCTGGGCGGGCTTGCCGAGATGGCCCAGGCCGCAGCCTTTGCCCTGAAGGCCGGAGGCCGGGCGGCCTTTGTCTATCCGGCGGCGCGGGCCGCAACCCTGCTGGGGATCTTGCGGGAAAACGGGCTTGCCCCGAAACGGCTGCGCCTGGCGCATCCCTGGCCCGGCGCGGCAGCCGGGCTGGCGTTGGTGGAGGCGGTGAAGGATGGGGGGAGAGAACTGGCCGTGTTGCCGCCGTTTTTCATCTGGCAGGCGAAAGATGGCGCGTATACGGCGGAGATGGCAGGGATGTATGCGGGTTGACGGCGCTTAGAAACCAAGCTCTTTTAGAAAACGCGGGTTACTGGTCCAGTCTTTCTGCACCTTCACCCAGAGCTTGAGCAGGACATGCTGGTCAAGAAGGATCTCGATGTCTCTTCGGGCTGCCTGTCCCAGCTGCTGGAGCTTGCTGCCCTGCTTGCCGATGATGATCCCTTTTTGCGAATCCTTTTCCACATAGATGGTGGCGTGAATCGTGATCAGTTGTTTCGCCGCGTTTTCCTTGAAGCTCTCAATCGTCACCGCAGTTGAATAGGGGATCTCCTGGCCGGTCTGCAAGAAGATCTTTTCCCGGATGATCTCTGCGACAATGAAGCGTTCGCTGGCATCGGTGGGGATATCCTCCGGGTAGAGGCGCGGCCCGGTGGGCAGCAGAGGGCAAAGCTCCTGGATAACCAGATCGGTGCCGTCGCTGGCCTTGGCCGACAGGGGCAGGATCGCCTGAAACGGATAGAGCCCCTGGTAAGTGGCGATAATGGGCAGCAGCTTTTCCTTGTCAATGAGATCCATCTTGTTCAGCAGCAGGAGTACCGGCTTGTTAATGCCTTCAAGACAACGGGTCAGGGTGTTGCCCGTGTTTGGCAGGGGCATGGTGACATCAACCATGAAAACAATGGCGTCCACCTCGGCCAGACTGCCCAGGGCAATCTTCACCATCTCCAGGTTCAAAGGGCTTCTTGCCTTGTGGATGCCAGGGGTGTCCAGCATGACGATCTGGTAGTCCGCACCGTTGATAATGCCGAGGATCCGGTTGCGGGTGGTCTGGGGCTTGGGCGAGACAATAGAGATCTTCTGGCCGAGCAGGCTGTTGAGCAAGGTGGATTTGCCCACATTGGGCGGGCCGATAAGGGCGACAATGCCTGATTTGACCTGTTCCGGGGGGGTGTTCATGGGTGTTGCTGGCCTCGCAGGCTGAAGGAGATTAAGATTATTCGTTACATACCAGCATTCCTGATTTTGTGCATCTCTTGTCTTTGTCACGGTCAGGGAAAAAGATGACAACCACCGGCATAGCTGGTACAGATGGGCTTTCCTTCCCTTTGGTGGTAACTGTCCAGGTGGATAGACTGAAGGCTGAAGGCTGAAGGTTTTCATGGGAGAAGAATGCGTGATCCTCCAAAATTCCATGCTATCGTAGAAACCGGGAAGATCTTGAATGACTTGATTCGAGTGACGCATGATGATTGATAGATATACTTCAGTCTTCAGCCTTCAGCCTTCAGCCTAAATATTTGAGTAGTTACCTTTTTGAGTACAAAACCAGGAGCTTTACATGGCCTTGCAGGGCGCAATTATTGAATATATGGAGCAGGGCAGGTTCATCTGTGCCATGGTTGTTGACGAGGACAGCAAGCGGCTGCGCCTGATCAACCAGAACGGCAGGGAGGTGAATCTTCCCCTGTCCCGCCTCTTGCACCAATCCGCGAAACGTCATTCCCTTATGCTCAGCCAGGAAGAGCAGCTTCGTCTGCTCAAAGAGGCCGACCAGACCCGGCAGGCCATGATGCCGCAGATTGACTTAGCCGAGATCTGGCAACTGGCCAGCGAGGAGGAAGGGGCCAGCTTTACGCCGGATTTCCTTGCCGGACTGGCCTTTGGGGAAGAGGCCACGGATAATCATGTCGCCGCTTTCCTGCGCTCCATTTTTGTGGATCGCCTCTATTTCAAATACAGGGAAGGTCTGCTCCTGGCCCACAGCCCGGAAGCGGTTGCCGGGTTGCGCCTGAAACAGGAGCGGGAAAAGGAGCAGGCGGCCCTGATGAGCACCGGGGCCGTGCTGCTCAAACGCCTCTGGGAGGGGGACAACCCCGGGGAATGGCCGGAACGCGACCGTTGCCTCAGCCTGCTGGGCGACTATTATGTCTTTGCCAGCGAGGCCGAAGAGCATGAGCTGGCCAGGGAGCTGCTCAAAAAAGCCGGGCTTACCGGCCCGCACGATATCTATCATCTCCTGATCAAGGCCGGGGTCTGGCAGGCCCATGAGAATGTGGCCCTGTTGCGCTACCAGATCCCGGTGGCCTTTAGCGAGGAGCTGGCCAGCGTGGCGGCCCAGGCGCCGGAGCCCGTGGCCGAAGAGCTTATTGGCCGCAACCGGCGGGATTTCCGGGAGCTGCCCCTGCTCACCATTGATGGTGAAGCAACCCGTGATTACGACGACGCCCTGCATCTGGAACGTCGGGGCGATGACTTTCTGGTGGGCATCCATATCTCGGATGTAGCGCATTATGTCGCGCCGGGAACCCCTGTTTATGCGGAGGCGGCCCGGCGGATGACCTCGCTTTATTTTCCTGAGACCCAGATCCCCATGCTGCCGCGCTCGCTCTCTGAGGGGGTGTGCAGCCTGATCGCCGGCAAGGCCCGGGCGGCCCTGAGTGTCATGGTGCTGCTCAGCCCCAGGGGCGAGGTGCTGGAGTTTGATCTTATCCCAAGCCTGGTTGAGGTGAAGCGGCAGTTGAGCTACCCGGAGGCGGAAAGGCTGGTGGCAAGCGGCGACTTGGAGTTGCAGACCCTGGCTCGGCTAAGCGAGCAGCTCAGGCAGCGGCGCATAGAAAAAGGGGCGTTGCTCCTGCCGGTGCCGGATGTGAATATCAGTGTCGATCCGGAAGGGAAGGTGGCGGTGGCCCTGTCGCCGGTGGACACCATCTCTCGCAGCCTGGTGGCGGAGTTCATGGTGCTGGCCAATACCCTTTCCGCCCAGTTTGTCGCCGATCGCCAGGCGCCGGGCCTGTTCCGGGCCCAGGATGAGCCGCATCAGCGGCTGATCGCAGGCGGCGAGAAGGATCTGTTCTCTATTTTTCGTCAGCGCAAGATGCTGAGGCCAGGGGAGCTGCTGGTCTATCCCAAGCCCCACAGCGGGGTTGGGGTCATGCAGTACACCACGGTCACTTCCCCCATCCGCCGCTTTCTCGATCTGGTTATGCAGCATCAGATCAAACAGTTGCTTGCTGGCCGGGGGGCGATGTTTGCCGCCGATGAACTTGCCGGGATTGCCGGGGATATTAACAAGGTGCTGGGCAAGGTCAATCAGGTGCGTCGGATGCGGCATCGCTACTGGCTGCTCAGGTATCTGGAGCAGAAAGCCGGGAGCAGGGTTCAGGCCTTGCTGGTCAACAAGGGGCCCAAGCGGATCAATCTGACCTTGCTTGACTGTCTTCTGGATGCCGATCTGCCGCCCAGCCAGGCGGTGAGTGGCAAGCCTGGGGAGGTTGTTTCTCTGCGGGTGGCAAAGGTTGATGCCCTGGACAATGTTCTGCGGCTGGAGTGGTGAAGATTGAGGTAATCGCAAAAACTCGTTTTTAATGCTCCCGGTGATTCTTGTAAGCCTGGGTGGCTATTTGGCGGAGCCCGGGTTCACCCCACTGTCTTTTCAATGAGTTGAGAGGAACGCCATGCTATCCTTTTACAAAAAACTTCCCATCTCCGCCAAGCTTTTACTCAGCAATCTGGCCTTTGCCCTGCCCATGGCGGTGCTGATTTTTTTTATGAACATCAGCTTCATCTATGACATCAACATCGGCAAGAAGGAATTGGCGGGCTCCAGAAATCTCCGCCGGCTGTTTACCACGCTACAGGAAAATTCCGGAGTTAACGGCCAGGAAAAGACGCAGGCTCAAATTTTAGAGCAGTTCCTGGCAACCGGCCGGGATTTTTTGCTTACCCGCGATCCTGCCCTGGACAGCAGTCTGCTGGCCGGAATTCTGGTAGCCCAGCTCCCGCGCAACTACAGCCAGCTCAGCAGGTATTCGCTGCCGGCGCACCCAGCGGCACGGCCTGGCACTCCGGCGGCGCCGGTCGAGGTTTCCCGCGCATCATCCCTGAGGCTGCAACATGATTTCAGCCTGTTTCAGGCCGATTTTGCAAAAATCATCACCGATGCCGGGCTCGCCGTTCAGGAAGACGGCAATTATTACGGAACCAGCCCTTCGCTGCATGACTCCTTTGCCAGGGCCATGGAGGATTATCGCCGGGATACGGCCCGCTTTATCGCCCTCCAGCAGCAGAGCGCCACAGGAGATGTTGATCGGGCCGCTTACCTCGCCACCGGCGAAAAGGCCCGGGCGAGCTGCCGGCGGCTCATCGAGTTGGGGTTTGAAGAGCTGGACATTCTCATCGGCAAAAGGATCGCCAGTTACCGCACATGGCAGTTGCTGGCTTTTGTTGCCAGCGCCCTGGCCTTGGCGCTGGCCTCGGCCTTTATCTATGCCATTGCCAAAAGCATCACCGACCCCATTAAAGCGATTATTGGCTATACCAGGCAAATCAGCAATGGCGCGTATCTGGCCCGCTTAAACGGGGACTTTCAGGGAGAATTGAAGGGGCTGGCAACCGACCTCAAGGCAATGGTTCACGAAATTATTCGACTGGCCGCCTTTCCGCGCGAAAATCCGAATCCGGTCCTGGCTTCTGCTGCCGACGGGGCCATTACCTACATGAACCACAGCGCCAAGGCCATCCTTGAAGAGTTGCGCCTTGGCGGTGAAGATTTTCTGCCTCCCGACCATGGACAAATTATTGAGGCGTGCCTGGCCAGCGGCCGCAACCGCTCTGGAATCGAAAGTCCTGCCGGGGAAAAGATTTTTGAATGGAATTACCATCCCCTTGCCGAACAGGGCATGGTTCATATCTACGCCAAGGATATTACGGCCAGAAAGATGCTGGAAGAACAGCTGCGCCGTGAGGCCTTCCATGATTCCCTTACCGGCCTTGCCAACCGGGCCCTGTTTCTGGATCGGCTCCAACAGGCGGTGGCTCGCCGCAAGAGTGACCCTCAGGTCACCTTCACTGTGTTGTTTCTCGACCTCGATGGCTTCAAACTGGTCAATGACAGCCTCGGCCATGAGCAGGGGGACAAACTTCTGATCGCCTTTGCCGAACGGATCGCGCCCATTTTTCATCCCGGCGACACCGTGGCCCGCCTCGCGGGGGATGAGTTCACCGTCTTGCTCGATAACATTTCCACGCAGCAATCCCTTGCCATGCCGGAGCGAATCCAGCAAACGCTTGTGAAGTCCTTCCCTCTCGGCGGCTTGGAGATCGCCGTCTCGGTCAGCATCGGTATTGTCATACAACCGGCGCCGGAACTTGACGCCGAGGAAATTCTCCGTGATGCGGACACGGCCATGTATCGGGCCAAGGCCCAAGGCAGGGGGCAATACGTTCTGTTTGATTCGACCATGCACAGCCAGGCCCTGCAGCGCCTGCGCCTTGAGATCGAACTGAAAAAAGCCCTGGAGTGGCAGGAGTTTGTGGTTTTCTACCAACCTATTGTCGATCTGGCAAACGGCAGGCTTATCGGCTTTGAGGCCCTGGTGCGCTGGCAGCATCCCGAGCAAGGCCTCGTCCCGCCCATGCAATTCATTCCCCTTGCCGAGAAAACCGGGCTTATCCTTGCCATCGGTCGTGAAGTCCTGCGCGTTTCCTGCCTTCAGGCCAAGGCCTGGCAGGAAAAGTTCGCCGGCCACCGGAATCTGTTGCTCAGCGTCAACCTGGCCGTGCCGCAGCTTCTTTCACCCCGAATCATGACAGAAATCGATCAAATCCTTGAACAAAGCGGATTGCCGTCCGCAACCCTCAAACTCGAAATCACGGAAAGCGGCCTCATGGAAAATATCGATACAGCCCTTGATGTACTCCATGCCATCAAGCAACGCGGCATCACCCTCAGTATCGATGATTTCGGCACCGGTTACTCCTCGTTAAGCTATCTGCACCGCTTTCCCTTCGACACCCTGAAGGTGGATCGCTCCTTTGTTATTGAAATGGAAAAAGATACGAAAAATCTTGAGATTATCAGAAGTATCGTGGCCCTGGCCCACAGCCTTGAGAAAAAGATAATCGTCGAAGGGATAGAAACGGCAACGCAGCTGGCGCTGGTGCAGGCGCTGGGCTGCGAGTTCGGCCAAGGCTATTTCTTTGCCAAGCCGCTACCGGCTGACGAGGCGGAGAAGTTGTTGCGCTCTGCGGAGTCATTTTTCTAGGCAGTTTTCGTCGTATCAACAGCGATGGGTTTTCCTGAAAAATCAGGGAGATGTAACCATGCTGCATTTGGTACTGCTGAATATAATACAGAACAGCAGGGGCGCTGCCAGATCGGCTAGGTCTTTTAGCACCTTGGTCGGCCGGGACAAAACCGTGGAAGTTGAGGCAAAGAATGCAACCCTCATGCACAAGGTGCGAAGTGTCTTGGCTGAAGGAAAAGAGGAGAAGTCTGGAGCATAAGGGGAGGAGGAAAAGAGGAAAAAATGAAGGTGGGCTTAAGCCTGTTTGCCGACAGTAGTTCAGGGTAAAGTATATGAAACTTTGTTGCCGAGCGAGTTGGGGACGTGCAAAAAAGCCGCTCTCTGGCGGCTCACCTCCCGAAGCAGCTTGGGCGTCCCCATCTCTTTGCCGTCAGCCGGTAATTTTGCAGATGGCTCTTGGCCTCAAAACTTGACCAACCCTATCCCCAGGCGTTTTGCGTTTGTTGCCAGAGTCGCGTCCAGCGTGGCCATATGGCTTGTCTTCAATTCTAGCGCAACGGCAAGGTGCAAGGAATCCCCAGCCCGCAGACCGTGATCGTGCAGCGTGACCATTTCCGCAGCCTGCCGGAATGCATCACGACTGACGGAGACGATGCGCAACCCGCCACCTGCCAGCAATTCGAACTCCTTGCGTACCAGCCTGGCCTGCCCCTCGTTGATTTGGCCGGTGCGAAGTTTGATTGACAGGGCGCTGGAAAATTCAGTCAGCAGCCAATCCGAGGTGATCGGCGTGTCCCGCAACCCGCCATACCAGGTGACGATCTCCGGCGTTCGCGGCTCAACGGTCAACAGAGCAACAACTACACTCGTATCGATGTAAACCATCAGTAGCTCGCTTCTTGCCGCATGGTTTCAATAACAGGCGCAGTCATCGGCATGGAAGCATGCAGCTTGGCAATACGCTTCAGAAAAGCAGCCTTGTCGAAGGCTCGCGTGGGCATAAGCGAAATTTCCCCCGTCTGGGTGATGCTGGCCTCTACACTATCTCCCTCTTTCAGACCCGCAAGGCGGGTGCATTCAACCGGCAAACGAACGGCCAGACTATTACCCCATTTTGCTACTTGCAGTCTCATCACCCACCTCCTTATTGTATATCCGTTGATATACAATACAGCCTCGCAAAATTCATGTCAAGCACCGCCAGTACTTATGATTTGTTAAATTGCGGCTCTCCCCCTCTTGCGGGCAACAGCGAAGCAGGCTAATTACGGCGATGGAGAATAACAGGGAAAATCAGGGGGCAAAATATGAAGCTCTGTTGCAAAGCGAGCCGACGGCATACATCGCTTTCTCCGAGGCCTTTGACCCTTTTCATCACCACGGCCTGCATGGTTGGTCTTCGGCCTTGTCAGTCGTAGATAACACAGTTCCAGCGGGCGAGGATTTCTTCGGTTTCCGCGTCCAGCTGGTCGGCTACCTCGTGGATCTGGTATTCATGGCCGCATTTTTGGCACTTCAGGCGCACCCGGCGGCAGGAGCGGGCGATTGCCAGTTTTCCAGGGCATTTCTTGCACTGCATTTCGTTGATCCTACTGCAACAGAGTGTGTCTGGTGAAGATGGCTTCCAGGTGGTAGCCCTTTTCGGCCAGCGCCTCGGCCCCGCCTTCCAGCCGGTCAACTACCGTTACCACCAGCCCCACCTTGAACCCGGCCGCTTCCACCCGTTCGATTACGGTGAGCAGGGTGCCGCCCGTGGTGACCACGTCTTCCAGCAGGGCAACGGCGCAGCCCGGAGGCAGGTTGCTCAAGCCCTCGATGTACTGGCCGGTGCCGTGGCCCTTGGATTCTTTGCGAACGATGAAGGCCGGGATAGGAGCCTGCTCCAGATGGCTCACCAGCGAAACTGCGGTGACCAGCGGATCAGCGCCAAGGGTCATGCCGCCTACCGCCTCGATCTTCTCCGGGTTGTTGCGGATGATCTCAAAGATCAGCTTGCCGCAGAGGTAAGCGCCTTCCGCAGACAGGGTGGTTTGTTTGCCGTCGATGTAGAAATCTGATTCTCGACCAGAAGAAAGTTTGAACTTTCCATGGCGGTAGGATTTGGTCAGCAGCAGTTGTTTGAGTTGTTCCCGGTTGTTCACGGAGGATCCTTTTGTATTTTTTTAGCCACGAAATCCACGAAACCTGCAACATCATGGTTCTTTTTTATTTCATCTTGGCAAAATAATTGCTCAGGTTTGCCTTGGCGCTGATCTTTGGCACCAGCAGACCGTCTTTAGAGGTCATGGCGATCATCACCCCTGGGCCGTGTCCGGCCAGGATGCAGCTGGCATGGACGACAATGCCGATCACCACCCCGCCGGTTTTGTAGATTCGGCCATAGGTGGCGTCCGCGTCGAGAATGGCGACTAAATCTCCCAGCCGCAGGTCGGCAAGGCCATATTCCTTGGCAATCCCTTCGTCGAACAGCTGGATATCGTAATCGCCGCTGTGGCTGTGGGAGGCGCCGATGCCTGAGCCCATGATTCTGGCGGGTACGGTGTGGGTTACTGGTACCTGCAATCTGCCGTGGTCAAGTTTTTTTAAGGGGATGGTCTCGAGCAGGGCTGGATCCAGGTTCATTATCTTGATGCCGGGGAAATCCGGAAGGTTCAGGCCGCAGCCGCAGGCCTTGATCTGGATCTTGTCGCCGATGGTGAGCTGTTCCAGCACCTCCGGAGAAAAATCCACCAGCACATGTTCGATGCCGCCATGCTTGCCCGTTACTCGGCCAGTTTCACCCTTGGCATCGCCGGAGACTACCCTGGCGAGGTTGCCCACGCAGGAAAACTGGTTTAAGGCCCGGTTGGGGCCGGATTGCCCTTGAACCTGGGTAAAGTTGCTGATCGAGACTGCGGGCTCTACATGGTCGCCGAATTTCTCCGCTGCCAGATCCCCGATTCGCAGGTTATAGGTGATGCCGCCCACGCCGGGGTATACGTCCGAATGCCCGTCCGGATTGATCCGGTAGGGATTGACCCCGGATTGGGGCGAAGTGATTTCTCCGATCACCGACTGACAGATAAGTTTATCACGGTTGGTTTTGATCATTGCTGCTGTTCTCCTTGCCCTCAGCCCTCATTTTGTGGACAGTGTGGACGGGGTGGACGGGGTGGACTTACTGAGTTCCGATTACTCAGCCCTCAGCCCTCAGCCCTCTTTTTCTAAACATTAAAACGGAAATTCAGGCAATCGCCGTCCTGCACCACATATTCCTTGCCTTCCACGCGCAGCAATCCTTTTTCCTTGACCTTGGCCTCGCCGCCGCAGGCCACGAAATCCGCGTAAGAGATAACCTCGGCCCGGATAAAGCCGCGCTCGAAGTCGGTGTGGATAACTGCGGCCGCCTGCGGAGCCTTGGTGCCGCGCTTGATGGTCCAGGCCCTGGTTTCCTTTTCGCCCACGGTGAAATAGTTGATCAGCCCCAGCAGCTCGTAACCGGCCTTGATCAGACGGTTCAGGCCCGGCTCCTCAAGGCCGAGATCGGCCAGGAAATCCTGGCGTTCGGCGACACTCAGGGCGCTCAGCTCCTCTTCGATTGCCCCGGAGATCATGACTACGGAGGCATTTTCCTCCGCCGCAGCCTGGCGCAGCGCCTCCACCCAGGGGTTGCCGGTGTTGATCTCCGCCTCGCTGACATTGGCCACATAGAGCACGGGCTTGGCGGTGAGCAGACAGAGTTCCTTCAGCAGTTTCTGGCCTGTCTCGTCAAGTTGGGCGATCCTGGCGGGCTGGCCGTTATTGAGCAGGGCGTACAGCTCCTCCAGCACAACCAGCTGCGCCTTGTAGCCCGCATCCCCGGATTTTGCCTGGGAGGCGGTCTTGCTCATGCGCCGGGTGACGGTGTCGAGATCGCAGAGGATCAGCTCGGTGTTGATCACCTCCCGGTCGCGCAGGGGATCGATGCTGCCGTCAACATGCACGATGTTCTCATCTACAAAGCAGCGGATTACATGGGCGATAGCGTCTACCTGGCGGATATGGCCGAGGAACTGGTTGCCCAGACCCTCGCCCTTGCTGGCCCCGCTCACCAGCCCGGCGATATCGACAAACTCCATCTGGGCGTTGACCTTGACCTTGGTCTTGGCCATTTCGGCCAGAATGTCGAGCCGGGCATCAGGAACCGGCACCATGCCCACGTTGGGTTCGATGGTGCAGAACGGATAATTGGCCGATTCGATGCCAGCCGAGGTAAGAGCGTTAAAGATGGTCGATTTGCCGACATTGGGCAGGCCGACGATGCCACAGCGAAAGCCCATGGATAAAGTCCTTGTTTGTACGATTCAAGTAATAAAGAAGTCAGGAAATGACCGAAAATTGAGCGCAGTATATAATGATTTCTTTGCAATGCGGCAAGGGTTGTTTACAATCCCAAGATTAATCCCTCTTTTGCTCAGGCACAATTACCATGGCTGCTCCCGAAAAAATTATCCGGATAGATTCTCTCTTTGCCGAGTTGTTCAAGAAAAGGCAATGGGACAAACGCCTGGCCCTGCACGCTGTTTTTCGTAACTGGTCGGAGGTTGTCGGCCCGGAGATCGCGGAACGAACCGAGCCGCAGGTGATCAGGGGCACGGTACTCTGGATCGCGGTTTCCGATTCGGTCTGGATGCAGCAACTTCACCTGCAAAAACAGGCCTTGCTCGAACATATCAATGCGAATATTCGTGGTTCCGAGAAGATAAGCGATGTACGTTTCCAGATAGACGCCGCCCTGGGTGAGGAAAAGCTGTTGGCGGCCAGCCCGCCGCCAGCCGCTGCCCCGCCTCTGGTTGATCCGGAGAAGCAGAAGGGCTTTGAGGGTATGCTTACGGCCATCGGCGATGCGGAGTTGCGCCTGCGCCTGCTCGCCCTGTGGCGCAAAGCGCAGCGGTAGTTACAGGGCAGGTTCCCGGTTGTAGATGTCGGGCCGGAACTGGATCATACCCTCACGGTCAACCCAGGCGGTCATGTAAACGATATGGACGGCGATGGGCGAGGGGATGGCCACACTTTGACTCTTTTCCTGGGCGAGCGCTGAGGTTAGGGCCGTCATGGAACTAAAACGGGAGCCTTGCAGGAGGTAAAGGGCCAGCTCCATAGGCTTTGCCAGGCGAATGCAGCCGGAGCTGAAAGGTCGGGAGTCTTTCTGAAACAGGGCCTGGGTTGGGGTGTCGTGCAGATAGACATCGTAGGGGTTGGGGAAGAGGAACTTCACCCGGCCAAGGGCATTGGCTGGCCCGGGATCCTGGCGCAGGCGGTAAGGAAAGCGCGACGTGGAAAGGGTTGTCCAGTCGATGCTGGCCGGATCGATCTCAGCGCCGGGCTTCCAGCCCTGGAATACCCGCAGGTGCAACTGGCTCAGGTAGCCCGGATTTTTCTTGATCTTCGGGAGAAGATCCTGGGTGGCAATGCTGTGCGGCACCTCCCAGCTCGGATTGAGAACCAGGGAAGAGATGCGCCCGTTGAACACCGGGGTTTGCCGGTAAGTTTTACCGACAATCACCGGCATGGAGAGCACGAGTTTGTCATCTTCATACAGCTTGAGGGTGAAGTCGGCGATGTTCACCAGGATATGGCGGCGCTCCAGAACGGCTGGCAGCGGCTGGCAGCGTTCAAGGCTGGCGGCGAGTTGCCGGATGCGTTCGCCGATGGGGATATTGAGCGCGCTCAGGGTTTTGTCCCCGACAACGCCATCGGCGGTCAGGCCATGGCGGGCCTGGAATCTCTGTACGGCCTCCCTGATGATCTTATCGAAATAATCCCCCCTGCTTGCGGTCGCAGCCAGGTCTCCGCTTGCCAGCAGGCGTTGTTGGAGAGAAGGGAGGCGTTCGTCCCTGTCGCCTTCGCGCAGGGCGGGGCCGGCAGGAACCTTGGCCCAGCCGCCTTGCGCGGCAAGTTGCCGATACTGGGCAAGGCCCTTCTCCAGAGCGGGCAGCACACAAAGCTCTCCTGTCGCCGGGGTAGCCTCTGCTGCCATGGCGACAGGAACGGAAAGCAGGATAACGATCAGGGCGCGACATAATAAAAAGCAGAGTTTCAGGGCAGGAGAGACGAGAGCGGATGTTTTTTCAGCCTGGACTACCAAGTGCGGAAGACCCCTGAATCAAGATGGACGAAATCTTCGCTCGGGTAATAACCGACCCCGCCAAGGCCGAGCGAAAGGGCGGTGCGCTGGAGATTGGCCAGGGCGATGCCAGGGATACGGATGTCGAGGGCGCGGCCTTCCAGGTGCAAGCTGCGTTTCGCTACCTTGTGGCCCTGGCTGAGGAGATAATCGTTGTATTTCGGCGAGCGGTAGCCGGAGATGACGTGGATTTCGTTATTGCAGCCCAGGCGGGTGTTAACCAGGTCGAGGAAATCCAGGGTTTGCAGATCAATGGGGTGCTGCTCGTTGGTATAATGGCAGCGCAGCAGCCAGTTCAGCTCCTTGATGGCCAGGGAATTGTACTGGCCGTCCGGGTCGCGATAGGTGGCGCTTATCTTTTCGCCGGTATGGATGTTGTACAGATTTAGTCGGCCTGAGGGCTGCTTTTCCGTGGAGAAATTGGCCTGCGCCTTTCCGGGGTGGAGAAAAGCAAGGGTGGTCAGCAGCGAGGCCTTGAGAAAAGAGCGTCTGGTGCGAAGATGCATGCAATGATTCTCCTGGGTTTTTGAAGGGGAGGAGGGCGGCTTCTGCGGGGGCAGAGGGGGTTGCCAGAGGCTGTATCGCAGGAAACCGCAATCATACTTCTTGCATTTTAACCGTATTTGTTGGGGATTGCCTGTTTTTTTTATGCCTGGGGCTGGATATTCAGGGGCCATCCGAATGGCAGAGCAAGCGCAGCGCGGCATCAGCCTTTTCTTGCCCTCAACTGCCCCAGGCTAGTAGCCCCCAGATAAACCAGGCCAGCGATCACAATGATGGTCGGGCCGCTGGGCAGATCGAAGATGTAACTGAGCGCCAGGCCTGAGCCGATAAAGGCGATGCAGAACAGGGTGGCCAGCACCATCATCTGCCAGAGGCCCTTGGCAAAGTTGCTTGCCACCGCGGCGGGCAGAGTCAGCAGGGCGATGACCATGACTATTCCCACCACCCGAACCAGCAGGACCACGGTCAAGGCAGTCAGGCAGAGAAGGAGCAGGTAGTACAGGTCGGTGCGGACTCCGCGCAACCTGGCAAACTCCTCGTCAAAACAGACGGCCAGAAATTTATGGTAAAACAGGGTGGCGATTATCACCACCAGGCCGTCCAGCGCCAGCACCATCCAGAGATCAAACTCAGAGATCAGCAGAATATTGCCGAACAGGTAGCTCATCGGTTCGATATAACCGGGGGTTTTCGCGATGAACAGCAGGCCGATGGCCATGCCGATGGCCCAGAGGGCGCCGATGGCTGTGTCTTCCCGCTGGTTGGCGTGGAGGCTGACCAGGCCGATAATGATGGCCGCTAAAAGGGCGGCGACGATGGCCCCGGAAAGGGGCCCGAACCAGGTAAGGCCCAGCTTGTGCTGACAGTAAAGCCCGGCCCCGATGCCGCCGAGTACGCAATGGGCGATGGCTCCGGCAATGTAGGTGATGCGGCGCGCCACCACGTATGTGCCGATGATGCCGAAGGCCAGGCTGGCCAGGATGCCGACCGCCAAGGCGTAGCGCAGAAAGGGAATGGCCGGGTTGGCCAGGGCTTCAAGAAATTCCATGCTTGCAGTGTCCCTCTGGCGAGCAGCGGTGATCGTGGCGAATCATGCGGATGTCGCCGCCGTACATGTTGCGGATCAGCTCGCCGGTCAGTTCGCTGGTGGGGTGGAGCACTACCTGGCGGTTGACGCAGACGATGCTTTTGAAGAATTTCGAGGCAAAGCCGATATCGTGGGTAACCAGCATTACGGTGAGCCGTTCATTGAGTTTGGCAAGCAGTTC
>MGTC01000071.1:0-963 GCA_001799255.1 Deltaproteobacteria bacterium RIFOXYD12_FULL_55_16 | reverse complement strand
GATGTTGGCCGTGGGCTCGTCTAAGATCAGCAGTTCGCCTTCGGCGGCCAGTGCCCTGGCAATGAGGGTTCGCTGTCGTTGTCCCCCGGAGATTTCGGCAAACAGGCGGCCAGCCAGCTCGGTCAGGCCCATTTCCGCGAGGGCGGACTCGGCGGCCTCCCGGTCGGCCTTGGCGTAGGCGCCGCAGAAGATCCGGTCCAGGCGGCCCATGAGTATGACCTCAAACACCGTTACCGGAAACTGCGGATCGTAGTGGGCATACTGTGGAACATAGCCGATGCGCAGGCGGCTTTTCTCCGGTGCCTGCCCCAGCACTTCAATCTCGCCCCGGTCAGGTTTAAGCAGGCCGAGGATGAGCTTGAGCAGAGTGGTCTTGCCGCCGCCATTGGGGCCCACGATACAAAGAGAATCACGGGCCATGATCTCCAGGGTGACATCTTCCAGGATGGGCGTGCCGTTGTAGGCGAAAGCAAGATCCCGGATGCGGATGGCTGTTTTTTGGGTGCTGGTGGCGGTCATTGGGGGGACTCGTTATGGTTTAGGAGCCGTTAAGAAATAACCGGTATAATTCTGCTCGCTGATTGTACGGCTCCTTATGTTGTTTTGGCCACACGGAAACGTTAGCATTTTTTACAACGGCTTAAGCGCCTGTTCGATGGCGGCGGTGATGGTGGCGAGATTCTGCAGGATCTCCTGGGCCAGTGGGTCGATGGGGACTACGGCCCCGTTGATAGCCCTGGCTACGGTGTCGGCGCTCTTGCTGTCGAATTGCGGCTGGACAAAGATGGTTCGCACCCGATCTTCCCTGGCCTGGCGGATAAGAGCGGTGAGTTGTCTCGGTGTGGGTGATTTGCCGTTGATTTCCACGGCCTTCTGTTTCAGGCCGTAGGCCTTGGCAAAATAGCCAAAGGCCGGATGGAAGACATAAAAGGTTTTGCCCCGATGTGGGGCCAGGGTTGTGGC
>MGTC01000070.1:40264-55560 GCA_001799255.1 Deltaproteobacteria bacterium RIFOXYD12_FULL_55_16 | reverse complement strand
CGTCACATTTAGAAGGATCTACGTAACTTGGCATTCACTAACCTCCTCACTTGGATTGAATTTTCCGAACTCCGATCTTACGAAATTCGCGTTTACCTTATCAAGAACAGTCACTCAGAGGCTCAAATTTAGCACTCCAGGCAACCGCACCACTTCAGCAACAGCCCTTCGCTGGCTACCTGTCACCAAGCCGTAACAACCAGCCTGCGCTTCAGATTACACCCCCAACGTACACCCAACTAGTCAATTCAGCGTGCTTCTTCTTTTCTTTTACACAAAACTGAAGAACTACTCATTTTTCAGAACACTGGTCTGTATAATTTCTCACCTGATAAAAGTCAAGAAAAAACATTACGTCCACCATCACCCGCAGCACCACTGACTTCCGTATTTTTATCAGCTAATTTTCTCTTGATAAATGAATTTGACACAGAGCATTCCCGTGGTTACTGTGTGGCAAAATCTTCACCCCCAAGCCCCGTCGCGCATTTATTGCTATAATTAGGAAGCTTTCTCTCTTCCCGCCTCAGGACGCATGTTTTTCTACATCCTGGCAAAAATAATGCGGTCGTTTCTTCCGCCCCAATAACACATTCCTTGAAGGTCGTTACCATGAGCAGATCACAACAGACGCCACAACCCGCCTCCTTTAACAAATCCCTGTTCGGTTCGGACAACAACCCGAGCAATATCATGCCTGCCAAACTTACGGCGGACAGCGCCCTGAAATTCAGCTGCCACCCCGGCGTCTCCTGCTTTACCAACTGCTGCGGCAATATCAATATTATCTTGACCCCCTATGATATCCTGCGCATCAGACGCCCATTAAACCTGTCCGCCGAAGAATTTCTCCTGCGTTTCACCACCCCGGTCTACCTGGAGAAAACAGATCTGCCCGGCGTCAAGATCCATCTCGACGAAAATGGCCGCTGCCCTTTTGTCACGGAAGAAGGCTGCACCATCTATCCTTACCGGCCAACAACCTGTCGCTACTATCCAGTGGGGATGTCTTATTTCCATGCGGCAGGCAATGAGGGAACTGCGGCGGAGGAATTCTACTTCCTCGTTAAGGAGCCTTACTGCAAAGGGCACGAAGAAGCAAAGGAACAAACCATCCGCGAATGGCGGGTTGAGCAGGGGATCGACGAATCAGACGAAATGAACCGGGAATGGATGGAAATCGTCATGCGCCGCAAGTCCTTCGGCCTGCAGGCCACCTTGAGCGAGCCCGCCCAGAAGATGTTTTTCATGGCCAGCACCGATCTCGACAAATTCCGGGATTTTGTTTTCAACAGTTCCTTCCTGGCCACCTATGAGGTTGACGAGGAGACACTGGCGAAAATCAAGACAGACGATATCGCCCTGATGAAATTTTCCTGCAAATACCTCGCCTCTTCCATTTTCGGAACCAAGGATCTGATAATAAAGGCGGAAAAAGTCAAGGCACGGGTGGAGCAGAACAAAAACAACCAGGGCGAGGCAGAAAAACAGGCCATGGAAACCTATGAAGAGCTGCGCCGCGACCATGACCTGCTTAAACAGAAAATAGAAGCGCAGAAACAGGCCGAGGGAAAGAGCTGATCATTGATTGCCTGACCCTAAATCGTCTTCTAAGTCAGACACCCGGGCCCGGGCCCGGGTTATCCACCGCCTTTTTCTGCTGAACAGCTACCCGCCGCAAACCGGGCAGCCCTGCATGGCAAAAGGTTTTTCCAGCCGACAGGCGGCAAGCAATGCCTCATCTCGGAAGATATCCAGGGTTGGGCCATCAGCCCGCACCTCCCCTTCATGCAGGACGATGGTGCGCTCGCACAGCTCCAGCACCATATCCAGATCGTGACTGGTAAAAATTCGGGTGTGCTGAAAATCTTTTAACAAGGCCATGAGCTGCCGCCGGGCAAAGGGATCAAGACCGCTGGTCGGCTCATCCATGACCAGAATATCCGGCGACATGGCCAGCACCGTAGCAATGGCCACCCGTTTTTTTCCCCCGCCGGACAGCCGGTAAGGCGGCTTGTCCCGCAGATGCCCGGCCCCGACCCTGGCCAAGGCCTCCTGCACCCGCTCTTCCACCTCATCCCCGGCCAGGCCCAGATTCAAGGGGCCAAAAGCCACATCGTCAAACACCGTGGGCATGAACAACTGATCGTCCGGATCCTGAAAAACCATGCCCACCGTGCGCCGAATCTCAAGCAGGGTGGCCGGGTTTAAGGGAAAATCACCGATGCGGATACTGCCCTGGCTGGTGGCCAGATAGCCGTTCAAATGCAGGAGCAGAGTGGATTTCCCCGCCCCATTGGCGCCGATAATGGCCACCGATTCACCATGGGTGATCCGGAAGGAAACATCCCGCAGGGCCTCGGTTCCATCGGGATAAACATGACGCAGATTTTTGACTTCGACCAGATGATGACTCATCCCGCCCCCCCTGTAACAATCGTCCCCAGAAGCTGGGAGACATTGAGCAAACGAAAAAAAAGAAACAGGCCCGACCAGCCCGCCAGAAAAATAAACTCCCTGCCCCCGAACCTGGTTGTCCGGCGCGGATGGAATTCCCCGGTAAAGCCACGGGCCAGCATGGCAAGGTGAATCCGCTCCGCCCGCAGCCAGGTGCGCAACAGGAGCTGACTGAGCAAGGATCCGTAGGAACTCAGCCCCAGGCCTTTGTTGCCAAAAGAGCGGAGTTCGCGGGCCCGCGCCGTCCGGCTGCCTTCTTCACTGAGGATAAAAAGATAGCGGTACAGGAAAAGAAGCTGCACGGTAAAGATCCGGGGCAGGCCCAACCGGTCAAGGGCCTGGCAGATCGCGGGAAAACCGCTGCTGCCCACCAGGATGAGAGCGGCGCCGACTGTAAGCGTGGCGCGCACCAGAATAGAGGCGCAGGAGAGCCAGCCACCGCTGATGCCAAGGGGGCCAAGACGAACCAGCACCACCTGGTCAAAAAGAGGATTGAACATCCCCACCATCAGGGCAAAGGGCAGGACAACCACGATTTTTCGGGCGATATGGCGGATAGGCAGATCAGCGAGCGCCATGATCACCGCCGGATAAAGAAAAAAAGGAAACAGCGCGGCCAGTTCGTATTTGCCATAAGAAACCACCGCCAGGATAAAGGCCAGGGTCACCAGCACCTTGGCCCTGGCGTCAAGCCGATGCACCCCCGTGTTTCCGGTGGCCAGCAGGTCAAGCTGCCTGAAATCCTGTACCGCTCCGCCAATGGAGGCCATCAGCCTCTCCGGCGTTTTTTGGTGAGGATGCCGCTTAAAAAAGCAAGGGCCAGGGTCAGCAGACCGCCGACAATTCCGGCCAGGCCGGTTCCCGGAGGCGATGCCGTTTCCGCCACGTTTTCAGGTTGTTGCGTTGTTTTTTTGAACGTATACTCTGGAAGAAAGGCGGTTGATTTCTGCAGCGAGGCGAACCGGGCGTGCAGATCATTCTGGGCCGCAGCGAATTCTTCGCCGCCGGTCACTCTGGCCATGGCCCATTCCAGACCGTCGGGTTTTTCCGAGGCAAACCAGGAAACAAAGCCACCGGTCAACAGGGCCGCAGCGAGAAAGACTGCCAGAACATTACGCAAAGGAGTTTTGCCAAGGGGACGGGCCTCTTGAACACCCTGGATGATTTCCGGGCGGGCCTGGTACACAAAGGCAAGCACGGGCACGGTCACCAGTCCCTCTATCACCCCGATGGCCAGATGAATCGGCTGCATGAGGCTGGCAAAAGCGACAAAGGGCAGGGAAGAAATTCCTGAGGCCACGGTCTCAAGCACCACGGCGAAGGCACCCAGTTGGAGGCCGACAATGGCGGCAAGCATGGCGGCCACGGTTATCCTGGCCTTGCTCGGCGCACTGCCGACCAGGGGCTTGTAGATGAAGGGACAGGCGATAAAGGCCGGGAAAAAGCCAAGATTGAAGATATTGCAGCCCAGGGCCAACAGCCCCCCGTCAGCAAAAAACAACGCCTGCACCACCAGCACCGAGGCAATGGTAATGAAGGCCGCAGCAGGCCCGAGCAGAACCGCCATGAGCAGGCCGCCGCCAAGATGGCCGCTGGATCCGGTGGCCGGGATGGTAAAGTTGATCATCTGGGCAGCAAAGAGAAAGGCACCCAAGACACCCATGAGCGGCGCCTTGCCCCCATCCATTTCCTGGCGCAGTTTCCGGGAACAGTATATGATGGCCCCAGCGGAAACAGCCCACATGGTTCCGCCGACGGCGGGGGATAATAACGCATCTGCCATATGCATGAGGGTTTCTCTTAACGGTTATTCGGTAGCACGACATTTTTTTTAGTAGCACGGACTCAATACAAGATTAACAAACAGGTGTCAACGCCTTTCATAAGGAGAAGCCAGATGGGAAAAACCATCCGTTTCGGGATCTCGCTGGATGAAAACCTGCTGGCCAGCTATGACCAGCACATAGAAGCCAAGGGCTACATGAACCGCTCCGAGGCGATCCGCGACCTGATCCGTTCCGCCCTGGTAGAGGAGAAATGGGGGGCCGGGGATGCGGCCGCAGAAATGGTCGGCACCGTCACCCTGGTATACAACCACCATGTCCGGGATCTTTCCGACAAGCTGACCGAGCACCAGCACGCCCATCACGACCGGGTTATCTCAGCTCTGCATGTGCATCTCGACGCGCATAACTGCCTGGAGGTTTTGGTGGTGCGGGGGCCGGTGGGAGAGGTGAAACGGATCGCCAATGAACTCATCGGGGTAAAAGGGGTCAAGCACGGCCAGCTGGTTATGACCACCACCGGCGAGGAACTGCACTGATTGGGCTTGTGAAGCAGGAGTCGGAATTCAGAAGTCAGAAGTCAGGAGACAGGATGATTATTGAGGCGTATTGCACGCAGTATTCTGAATTCTGAATCCTGAATTCCAGGGAGTAATGCCAGCCTCAAACGGCAAGATCAATCTCCTGCACCGTCCCTGCTCCGCCATCTTCCCCTAGAAAAATCGAGCTTTCCCGAAGCTGCCCCTGCAAGACGTTCCCGCTGTCTTTCAGGGCAAAGGCTGTTTGGGCCGGACTGAGAAAAATGGCCCCAACCTTATTTTGGGCCAGGCTGGTCAGCGACTCATTTCCCGCCTCGTCCCGCATCCATATCCGCAGCTCGGCATACCGTGGGTCGTTTTCGTCCAGCCAACCGTTGACGTCGCTGTCCAGTTGGGCCAGTTCGCCAAACCCCTGGCCGGTCGCCGGGCCGAAAAGCTCCAGCCCGTTGTTGATCTTGCCGTCCCCATTGCGATCAAAAGCAAGAAAGCCGCTACCAGGGGCAAGACCTGCGATCTGCTCTGTCGTTCCGTCCGCATCAAGATCAAAGGCGAAACGCATATTACTCAGCTCCGCCGCCTTGCCGGTGAAATTGATCACCAGCGGATCAACCAGCAGGGCGTCTCCGGCTCTGATCCGCACTGTATTGCTGGCTACGAACTCCCGCTGCATGGACAGCTGAAGTTGAAAATCAAGGCTCTGTCCGTCTGCGGTGATAACCTTACCAACGGCGGAAAAAGTCATGGACTCCTGCTCGCTCGTCGTTTCCAGCAGGTCGTATTCAAGGCCCCAGCCCTGGCGAGCAGGCGGAGGCTCTGCCGGGGCTGTTCCCTGTGGCGCCCCAGGATCTGCCCCCGGATCTCCAGAGGGGACAGCTTCAAAACTGGCGATTCGGATCTTGCGGCCAGTAAGCGCTTCCAGAATGAGACGCATGGCTGTAAGCCTGGGATCTTCCGCTGAAGAGGCTCCCAGCGGCGCCTCCGCTGCGACCGCAACCTGCTGAAGCTGCCTGGCCTCCGGGGAGATCTGCACCTGTGCCGCTGGCTCTTCTTCTCCGGCAAAAACAGGCCGCTCATTGCCCAGCCAGAGGCGGAGCGATTCTTCCCTGGTGTGTTCTTCGAATAAGCTGTGGGTGCTTGTCAGGTTGACAGCGGCAGTGGCGATTTTCATGGCGAAACCCTCCTTGGAGGCGATAGCCCCTCTTCAGGATACGTTTCGGCTTATAGAGAGAAAAACTTCATTTTTCTTTGCCTGTTTGTTTTATTTCACGTATTCTGTCGCCTATGAACCTGAGCGATTTCCTGAAAAAAGTTAAAGATCTGCCGACCATTTCCGCCGTGGCCAACGAGATCAATACCCGCGACCGGAATGATTCGCTCACCGCTAAATCACTGGGGGCGATTATTTCCCGTGATCCAGCCCTTACCGCTATGGTTCTGAAACTCGCCAACTCCGCCTATTACGGAATGGCCCGCGAGATAACCAGCCTCGAACGGGCGGTGACGATTCTGGGCTTTGACACCATCAAAAATCTGGCCCTGACCATCTCCGTCTTCCAGGTTTTCAAAAAACAGGACGGGCAAATTCTTGACCTGCAAGCTCTCTGGTATCATTCCCTCGGGGTTGGTCTGGCGGCAAAGCAGCTTGCCCTGCACATTCCGATACTGGCCACAGACAAAGCCATGCCGGAACAAGCCTTTATCTGTGGCCTCATGCATGACATAGGCAAGATTGCCTTTGCCCGGAGTCTGCCCACCGAAATGGCTGAGATTTTACAACAAACTCGAAGCGGAACCCTTGCCCAGCACGAAATTGAAAAAGACCTCCTCGGTTTCAACCACCAAAAAGCCGGACAGGCCATGGCCGCTGCCTGGAACTTCCCGGAAGATTACCAGACCGTCATCCGGCTGCATCACACGCCCTCTGCCGCCGCCATAGGGGAGCCAAAATTAGCCGCCCTGGTAATGGTGGTTTATCTGGGCAACAAAATCGCCAAGGCCCTGCATCTGGGAGAAAGCACGGATCCGCACCTGGCAACGGTAACGCCGGATGACCTGAGAAAACTGGGATTAAGCAAACAGAGCTTTGGCGAGATTATTCAGCAGCTCAGAAGCGAGTATGCCCAATGCCTTGAAGCCTGGTCATTATGAGCTGTGATTTTTAGTCTTCAGTATTTAGGGAACCTTGAAAAATCCGTAGAATTCAGGATTCAGAATTCAGGAGTCAGAATTTAAGAATACTGGCGTGAATACGCCCTCCTGAATTCTGAATTCCGACTTCTGGGCAGTTACCTTTTTCGAGGGAGAGATGAAAAGACAATTATTCAAGGTTGCCTTTAGACTAAAGCTTTCCTCTCATCCCTTGACACTGACAAAAACCCCCTGTTTTGCCGGATCCAGATCGTAATAGCGTTTCAGCAGCATGATGCTGGGCTTGGCAAGCACGGTTCCCTTGGTGAGCAGGAGAATCCCGGTGCCGCTGAATACATCCCGGCTTGCCTCCATCCCTTCCTCCAGATCGGCGGGCAGCAATTCAAGCTCGATATGGTCTGTTCTGGGCCGGTTCTTCTTGTAAAAGGCCTCGGCCTGCTCCAGCGCTACAGGAATCAACTTGGGATCGAATAAGGTTCCCTTTAGAAGATCCACCTCCTTGCGCACGGCCTCAAAACCCGTAGCCCCCATGGCCTTGCGAATTTTTTTGTCGATGTAATCGGCTAGAGTGATGATCCTGGCGCCCAGAGGAATATCCGCCTTCTTCAACCCATCGGGAAACCCTTTGCCATCATAACTTTCATGATGGGCGCGGATGATTCGCCCCGCCTCCCGCAGCTCTTCAATCCTGTCAATAACGGCCTGACCGCGCACCGGATGCAGTAAATACTCCTCCCGTTCCACAGAACTCATCTGCCCGGCCTCCCGCGCCAACATGATATCGGGAATCCCTATCTTGCCAAGATCATGGAGCAGCGCGGCGACCATGATTGTTTCCCGCTGCTCGTTTTCCAGGCCCAGTTGCTTGGCGACATTCACTGAGACCTCCGCGACATTGCGGGAATGGGTCCGCATCCGTTTGTCGCGCAACTCGATGATCCCGGAAAAAGCCACGATGGTATTTTTGAAATTGGCCCGCAATTTGCTGTTTACCGCCTGCAGGCTATCGTAACCCTTCTGGAGTTCCATGGTCTGCTCCTGGACAATGGCCTCCAGCTCCGTGTTCCACCTCTTCAACTCGGCGTTCTGCTGCTTGACTGTGGCGGCCAGCCGCTTGTTTTCTGCCAGCAGATGATACATCTGCATGGCGCTTGTAACGGCCTGGACAAGCTCATCGTCATTCCAGGGCTTGTTCAGATAGCGGAAGGTGCCACCCCGGTTGATGGCGTCGATAGCGGCGTTGACATCGGCATAGCCGGTGAGCAGAATCCTGATGGAGTGGGGGGAAATCGCCTTGGATTTTTCCAGGAAATCAACCCCGGTCATCTCCGGCATCCTCTGGTCGGAGACAATGACCCCAATCTCCGTCTCCCTGGCCAGAATTTCCAGGGCCTGCGCCCCGGAGGAAGCGGTGAAGATCTCCACCTCTTCATCCATGAAAAGCCGCCGCAGGGAACGCAGGATGTTTTCCTCATCATCCACAAAAAGAATCTTCCCCTTTTCCGGAGAAGGTGGGCTTGCCGACTCACTCATTATTTTTCCTCACATTTTTCGTAAGCAAACACCAGCACCGTTCCAGACTGGCCGTCCGGTTCATTCATCATGGCCACCCGCACACAGAATTGCTGCCCGGCCAGGACCAGCACCCGGCTGACAACCTTGCCCTGCTGCACCTCCCCCAGCAGGGCAAGCCAGTCCGGCGGCAGAACCTCCTCCGTCGTCTCGCCAAGATGGGAGTGGCGAAAATCCCGCAATATCTCTTCGGCAAGGCGATTTCTCTGCACCAGCGCCCCGTCCCGGTCAAAACCAACCACGCCCACGGGCAGGGTGTTCAGAATTACCTGACTGTGCTTAAGCGCCTTGTTCTGGAACAAAAGCTCTTCCGTGCGTTCCTCCACCTTCTTTTCAAGCTGCAGGGCGATGCTGGCAAGCTCGGCATTGGCCTGCCGCAACTCTTCGTTGAGCTCACGATTCGCCTTGACCAGAAAATACCGCTCCACCGCCTTGGCGATGGTCACCTTGAGTTCCTCGTCGTTCCAGGGCTTGGCGATGAATCTGTAAACCTGCCCCTCGTTGATCGCCGCCACCACGGCCGCAGTGTCGGCATAGCCGGAAAGCACGATGCGGATGGTTTCGGGCCAGCGCTCATGCACCTGCTTGAAAAAATCGATCCCGTCCATCTCCGGCATCCGGTGGTCGGAGAGCACCACCTGCACCGGCTGTCGCTGTTCCAGAAGGGCCAGCGCCTCCCGGCCTGATTCGGCGGTAAGGATCTCATAGTCCTCATCGAGAAAAAGGCGCTTAAGAGATTTCAGGACGTTCGTCTCGTCATCAACGCAGAGAATTGTTATATGTTCCGTCATCTTGCCGCCCTCACTCCGTTATCACCGGCAAGATCACGGTAAAGGTCGTCCCCTTGCCAGGCTCGCTGGCCACCTCAATCCTGCCGCCATGCTTCTTGGTCACAATGTCGTAGGTTATGCTCAAGCCCAGTCCGGTTCCCTTGCCCACCTCCTTGGTGGTGAAAAATGGCTCGAAGATCCTGTTCAGGTTTTCCTGAGGGATGCCGCCGCCGGAGTCGCTGATGCTGATGGTGATCTCCGTCTCGCTTGCTCTGGTGGTGATCACGATCTCGCCCTGGCCTTCGATGGCCTGCGCCGCATTGACCAGCAGATTCATAAACACCTGGTTGAGTTGCTGCGGATAGCATTTGGTCTGAGGAAGATCACCATAGTCTTTTTTCACGGTGCATTTGTATTTCAGCTCATTCCAGATGATGTTCAGGGTGTCGTCCAGGCAATGGTTGATATCGGCCAGGCTGTAATCGCTCTGGTCAATCCGGGAAAAGCTTTTCAGGTTCTGAACGATCTTGCGCACCCGTTCCACCCCGTCCAGGGATTCGGTAATCAGGGCGGGCAGGTCTGCGAGAACAGGCTCTATCTTGAGCTGACTGCGGATCCCGGCCAGGCGGCTGGCTCGGTCGTCGCCCGCTTCCTGGGGATAAATCTCCGCCTGCATCTTTAAAAATTCCGTTATCCGCCCCATATATTTCTGGAGGGTACCCAGGTTGCTGGTAACAAAGCCGATGGGGTTGTTGATCTCGTGGGCTACGCCTGCGGCCAGTTGCCCGATGGAGGCCATTTTTTCCTGTTGGACAACCTGGGACTGGGTTGCTTTCAGTTCATCGTAGGCGCCCCGTAACTCGCTGTTCTTTTTTTCTATGATCTGCACCATCTGGCCGAACTGGATGCCGATTCGCACCACCGGATCATCGGCCGCCTCCTGATAAAATTCGCAGGCCAAGCAATTGTTGAATTTCTGGGCGAACTTGCCCTGAATCTTCCCCTTGCAGCGGGTTCCGGCAATGGTCCAGCATTGCAGGGGCTCCCGTCCGAAACAGGCGCAGTCTTCCTGACCGCATTGCATCGTCTGCCAGCAGGGTTCATGATCCGGAGGCAGGGTGAAGAAAAACTCTTCTGTATTTCCGGCCGTGACCTGCTGGATCATGGAGGAAATCTCTACCAGGGCGCCTTCGAGTCTTTTTCTGTTCTTCTCGATATTTTCCTGGGTTCGTTTGCGTTCGGAAATATCATGGAGGGTAATAATCCGCAGCTGGTCGCCGCATTTAATTTCAGAAATATAGCAGGCCTGCTGGAAAACCCTGTGGCTGAGCTCATGCAGCAGCTCTTCTGGATGACCGTTGCCCTGCCCCTGATTTTGCTGCAACCCCGCTTCCCGAAAAAGATCTTCACAGTTCTGGCCAAGAATCTCCGGGTACGACTTTCCCAGGAGATCACACACCGCCTTGTTGCAACGCTGCACCTTGCCCTCTGCGTCAACCATGAGAACCAGATCAGAAACCACGTCCATGGCCATGATCCATTCGTCCTTGGCCCGCTTGACCTGGGCAAAAAGCTGTTGCAGCGCTTCGTACTCCTGCTGATCCACCGGCCCGGCCTTCGCAGGATTCTCCGCTTGCCGTGCAGCACAGGGGTCTTCAGGCAAGATCAGGGGGTTGCTTTCAGACATGCGCAATCCCTCCGTAGTACCATGATTCCTTCGTAATACAGGAAGGCCTCGCGGATCTGATCCCGCAATTGCTCCGCCTCCCAGGGTTTACCCAAAAATTTATAGATGGCGCCCTCATTGACCGCCTGGACAAGGGTTGCCATATCAGAATATCCGGTCATCGCCATCCGGATAGTGTCAGGATAAAGCACCTTGACGCGGCTGAGAAACTCGGCCCCGCTCATTTCTGGCATCCGCTGATCGGAAAGAATCACCTGCACCGGATTTTTTGCCAGGAGCTCAAGCCCCTCGCGGGCGCTGGTCGCAGTGAGGAGATTGTATCCTTCCTCAGCCAACACCCGCTGGAGTACGGTAAGAATAGAGGGTTCATCATCAACGACGAGCAGGGTGCGCGATTGGCGAAGAGCTTCCGGCCCCGGTAATCGCGCGCCCTGACGCACCAAGGCGGCAAACTCCTCGGCTGGCACGGGTTTGCTGAAAAGAAACCCCTGGATTTCATCACAGCCGTTTTGCCGCAGATACCCGGCTTGGGCCTCGGTCTCGACGCCTTCAGCCACCACGCCAAGCCTCATTTTGTGGGCCAAAGCAATAACCGAGGTGGCAATGGTCGCCGACCCTGGGTCGGTGATGATGTCGTTGACAAAGGAGCGGTCGATCTTCATCTGGTCAATGGGGAAACGGCTCAAATAGGCGAGGCTGGAATAGCCGGTGCCGAAGTCGTCCAGGGAAAGGAGGACGCCGAGGCTCTTCAAGGCGGTCATTCGCGCCACCGCTTCTTCCGGCTCTTCCATCAGCATACTTTCGGTCAGTTCCAGCATCAGGTGCGAAGGCGTCACGGCATAATGAGTCAGGGTCTTGGCGACCACCGCCTCCAGGGCGCCACCCCGAAACTGGCGAGCCGAAACGTTGACCGCTACCTTGATCTCCGCTAGTCCCTCCTCCCGCCAGGCGCTTATCTGCCGGCAGGCCTCCCGGATTACCCAGGCGCCGAGAACCTCGATCAGCCCGTTTTTTTCGGCGAGGGGGATAAACTCCAGCGGCGGCACCAGGCCGTAATCAGGCCGCAGCCAGCGCACCAGGGCCTCGGCCCCCGCGATCCGGCCGCTGCGCAGATCGACCTTGGGCTGATAATAGAGGACAAACTCCTCTCGTTCCAGAGCCAGGCGCAGCGCCTCCTCCATTGCCAGGGTGGCGCGGGCCTGAACATTGAGTGCGCTGGTGTAGTAACAGAATTGTTTGCCGCCCAGCTCCTTGGCCCGGTGTACAGCCGTCTCCGCTCCGATCAGCAGGGCCTGCGCCGTGTCGCCGTCCTGGGGATAGACGCTGATCCCGACACTGGCCCGAACATAAACCTTGTTGCCATCCTGTAAAACAAAGGGCCCTTCCATGGCCTCCTGGATACTGCCCGCCAGTATTTCCGACTCCAGATACTCATGCAGCGCCTCCAGCACCAGAACGAACTGATCCCCGGCCAGCCGCGACAGGGTATCCTCCTGGCGCAACCTGGTGCGCAGCCTGTGGGCGACCGCAACCAGCAGGGCATCGCCCACCGCATGACCATAGCTGTCATTGATGGTCTTGAAGCAATCCAGATCAATCAACAGCACCGCCGCCCGGGTCTCCTCCCGGCTGGCCCGCTCCAGGGTGTGCTGCAGCCGCGCCTCCAGAAGCAGCCGGTTGGGCAGGCCGGTAAGCGAGTCGTAGTGGGCCATATGCTGGAGCCGCTCTTCGTTCTTCATGAATTGGCTGAGGTCGGTGGCCACGCCAAGGTAACGGGTCGGCTCGCCTTGTTCGTTGCAGATGGTGTTGAGGGTGAGCAGCTCTGGGTAAATTTTCCCGTCCTTGCGGCGGTTCCAGATCTCGCCCTGCCAGTGGCCAGTTTCCCGCAGGCTTATCCATATAGCCTGGTAAAAGGCGCGGTCATGCCGCCCTGATTTTAAAAGGCGCGGGTTTTCCCCCAGAACCTCGGCCTCGGCATAGCCGGTGATCTTCGTAAAAGCCGGGTTGACGGCAAGAATTCTGGGCGTAAGATCGGTGATGATCACCGCATCGCGGGTACAGGCCAGAAACGCCGCGCTGATCCGCAATATCTCTTCGTCCGACCATGAGACCCTGCTGAAATTTTTAATGTCCATTCAAAAAAATATCTCCTGTAAAAACCAGAGGTTGCCTGCTGCTACAAAAACAGAACCGTTCAATCTGACCTGTGAACAACCTTTATTTTATCAAGGATGCGCCTGATTGCCTCGGTAATCTCTTTAATCAGCACCGGCTTCATAAAAAAGGCCTCAATCCCCAGGGCTCTGGCCTTTGCTTCATCCATTGTGGCGCTAAACCCGGTACAAAGGATGATCGGAATCTCCGGCCTGATTTTCTTCAGTTCCAGCGCCAGTTGCTCTCCAGTCAGTTCCGGCATGGTCTGGTCGGTAATAACCAGATCAAACTCGCGGGGCGCAAGGCGAAAAGCAGCCAGGGCCTCAGCGCTGTCTGTTTTTATAACGACCTGATAACCATGAAATTCCAGCATCTTCTGCATGGATTGGGCAATGGGCAACTCATCATCCACCAGCAGAATCCGCTCATTCCCTCTCACCATGGGGGCAGCAATGATAAAATCCAGGCCGTGTTCGCTTTTATCAAGCACTGGGAAATAAACCTGAAATGATGAGCCCTGGCCAGGCTCGCTGTAAACCTTGATGTCTCCCCCGTATTTTTTCACGATCCCATGCACCATGGCAAGGCCAAGTCCGGTGCCCTCGCCAAACTTCTTCGTGGTGAAATACGGATCAAAGATTCGCGCGATGGTTGTCGGATCCATGCCTGAACCGGTATCAGTCACACTCAGAACCAGATAAGCGCCAGGGGCCAGTCCGTGGCTGGCAGAATCATCGGGACTGATTTTCACCTCGGCCAGGGTGACTTCCAGAATTCCGCCCTGTTCCCGCATGGCATAGTAGGCGTTGGTGCAGAGATTCATGACGACCTGGTGAATCTGAGTGGAGTCCGCAAGGATGGTGACCCCCTCGCCTTCGAGCTGCTGGACGACCTCTATGGTGCTGGGCAGCGAGGCTTTGAGCAGCTTGAGAGATTCCTTGACCACTGGCGCAACCTGAACCGGGGCGACCTCATGTTCCCGCTCCCGGCTGAAGACGAGGATCTGTTTGACCAGCTCCCTGGCCCGATGGGCAGCTTTCAGCACCGCCTGCAGGTTATGCCAGTTTTCGCTGCCTGCGGCCTCCGTGGTCAGAACCATTTCGGTACAGGCAAGGATTGGAACCAGGATATTATTGAAATCGTGGGCGATGCCGCCAGCCAGGGTGCCAATAGCCTCCATCTTCTGGGTGGTGCGGATCTGCATTTCCAGATGAGTGCGTTCGCTTACATCTCTGATAATGCCGCCAAAATTGATCTTCTCCTCGGCAATCCAGCTTGAGATGTTCAATTCCAAAGGAAATTCATGACCATCCTGCCGTCGGCCCCAGAATTCCAGAGGCTTGCCCAGATACCGGGAGGTGCCCGTGGCAACAACACGGCGCATCCCCGCAAGATGCCTGGCCTGGTAACGTTCGGGCATGAGAATGGTCAGCGGCTGGCCTTCGATCTCTCTTTCTTCGTAGCCGAACATCTTTTCCGCCGCATGGTTGAGCGAGAGGATGTGCCCCTGTTCATCACTTATGACGATGGCGTCTTGCGAGGCCTCAACCAGGGAGCGAAAACGCTCCTCTGATTTCCGCAAAAAATCGAGCTGGCTCTCCAGCTTGCGGTTAAGCCGCTGGTTTTCCCCTAGGGCGCGGGAAAGATTGGGCAAACTCATTATATTTGGCAGAAAAGGAACAAGAAGCAGGGCGGTGATGATGGAGATGACGGCGGTTACCGCCTTGATAATGCCTTCGACCCAATAGGAAGGCACATAGATGGTCCAGGCCGCGCAAAAATGGGTGATGGCGCAGGCGGTAATAAAGGCGCCAAATAAGTGAAACAGCCAGGAATACGGGAGATCATGCCGTTTGCGCACCAGATAAAAAAGTGAGGCCGCGATCGTAAAATAGGCAAGCCCGGTGGCGATATCCGAGCCGACATGCAGCCAGAGCAGCAACGGGTCCCAGACCAGACAGTAACCATGCGCCAGGAAATCAGTTGACTGGGAAAATTTTTCCAGAAATTCACGCATGCTGACATCCCGTTGCTGACAGAAAAATTTGGCCCGCCGTTCATCCGTGCTTGTAAGGGTATTTAGGGGTCATGAGTAACTGTCCAGCAGCACCGCATCTGCTTTGTTATCGGCCTGTTCGCATACCATATGTATGCACCCAAAGGGTATAAGTTTCGTTTGAGCAGG
>MGTC01000070.1:32322-40238 GCA_001799255.1 Deltaproteobacteria bacterium RIFOXYD12_FULL_55_16 | reverse complement strand
GTATAAGTTTCGTTTGAGCAGGCAAGCTGCTCAACTCAGCTATAGCTCTCAGGCCTCTGTCGCGCATCTGCGGCACTGCTGAACAGTTACGATTTGGTGGTTTTTCTTACTTTCCGGCTTCAAGCTGGATAGTTACGGTCATGATAACATAATCTTTCCGGCAACAAAGAGAAAAAACAAGCTGCACAAAGGCTGCGACAAGGGTCATGCTCAGCTAACCCATAATCTCACTTTCTCAGGGCCACCAGCTCCACCTCTCCCCAGGCGCCCAGCTCCTCGCCCCGGATGATGACCAGGCCCAGAATCCCCGCCACGGCGCGGGCCTTGGCCAGGGCGGGCTCAAGGCTCTGCCCCGGCTGCACCGCATTGCCCGCCAGAGTGGCCACCGCATCGGCCAGGGCGGTATCCCTGGCCAGCACCGTTACGGAATCGGCCTCGCCCAGACTTAAGGAATGACCCACGGTGCCGGAGGAGGTGCAGATGCCAAGGGGCATGAGGCTGGCCGGGATTTTCAGCCCCACCCGGTTGCTGAGCGGCGAGGGCCCGGCAAAGATGCCGACCACGCTCTCCTGCCTGCGGCAGAAATAAATGTCACCGCCGTTTTCCACCACTACCTCCCCGGCTCCGGCCGCCAAAAGAGCCAGGCCGACATATTCGGCGATGGCCCCGGCCACCGCCGCCATGGGTCCGACCTCCGCCGCCTGGCCTGCAGCGAGCATGGCCTTGACAATCGGCGGGGCGGTGAGATCGGCGGGCAGAGGGGTAAGGGCGCTGGCAAATTCAGGATGGCGGGCAATGTAGCTTTCCAGCTGGCTGCGATACTGGAAAACCGCAGCGTTGGCCTCAGCGCGCAGGTCTTTTCCGGCAAGAATTTGCAGATCCGTTTCCCTGATCCGCACCTCGAAAGCGACCAGATGGCCAGGCTCGACACGGTTCCGGTAGGTTCGCTTCTGGTAGGAACAGGGATCAGGATTTTTCTTTTTTCTTTTGACGGTCACGGGATGGCTGGTATGGTGAAGGGGTTGTTGGGAGCAAGACTCCTGGTAGCCAGAAGTCGGAAGTCAGAATTCAGGAGGACGTATTCAGGCAGTCTTCTTAATTCTGACTCCTGAATTCTACGTATTACCCTTAACGGCAGTATAGCGGAGAACAGGACGAGCGGCAAGGATGGACAGAGACAGACAGGCGCGGCTCATTCTTTTTACCCGCTATCCCGAGGCGGGCCGGACGAAAACCCGGCTGATTCCGGCTCTGGGCGCCCAGGGCGCGGCCGCGCTCCAGCGGCGGATGAGCGAGGCGATTGTTGCTCAAATGATCAGCTTTGCGGGGCAATATCCGGTTGCCCTGGAGATTTGCTATGCCGATGGGAATCAGCAGGCCATGGAGAACTGGCTTGCCAGCGACATCCCCTGTCTGCCTCAGGGCGAGGGCGACCTGGGCGCTCGCCTGCAGCGGGCCTTTGCCCAGGCCTTTGCCAAGGGCGCTCAGGCGGTGGTGATTATCGGCGCCGATTGTCCAGGCCTTGGCCCGGATATCTTTGCCCAGGCCTTTGCCGCTCTGGCTCGAAAGGATCTGGTGGTGGGCCCGGCCATGGACGGCGGCTATTATCTTATCGGTCTCAACCAGCCTGCCGCCGCCCTTTTTAAGGAGATCCCCTGGGGCAGCGGGGAGGTGCTGGCCGTAACCCTGAAACAGGCGCAGGCTTTGCCTCTTGCCACCCATCTCCTGGAGCCCCTTGCCGATGTTGACCGGCCAGAAGACCTGCGACATATCGATAATTATTCCCACCCTTAATGAGGCGGACTGCATCGGTCAAACCTTGGCCGGGCTGAGTGGACAGCCAGGCGTGGAGGTAATCGTGGCCGATGGCGGCAGTCACGACCAAACCGTGGCCCTAGCCAGGGCCGCCGGGGCCAGGGTGATCTCCGCCCCGCTCGGGCGCGGCAGCCAGCAGAACGCCGGGGCGCTGGTGGCCCAGGGCCGGGCGTTGCTTTTTCTCCATGCCGACACCCGGCTCCCGGAGGGCTTTGCCGCACAAATCCGCGCAGCCCTGGCCCTGCCAGGCATAGTGGCCGGGGCCTTTCGCTTCGCCGTTGCCGCCCAAGGCTGGCGTTTCCGCTTGCTTGAGCAGGGGGTCAACCGGCGGGCCGCCTGGTTTGGCCTTGCCTATGGCGATCAGGCCCTGTTTTTATCCGCCGCCCGTTTTCAGGCAATGGGAGGCTTTAAGGAGATGGCCTTGCTGGAGGATCTTGAACTGGTGCTCCGCTTGGCTAAGATTGGCCGCCTTGCCCTGCTGCCAACGGCGGCCTTGACCTCGGCCCGGCGCTGGCAACGCCTGGGGCTTGTCCGCACCACCGTGATTAATCAGTTGATTTTACTTGGTTTTTTTTGCGGAATCAGTCCGAACCGGCTGGCCCGCTGGTATAACGGCCTCAGGAAGGATAAGGGCGGGTTCTTTGGGAAGCAGGAGGCGGTGCAGGTTTTGATCCGGGACAAAGGCAAGCAGAAACCCTGAACTTTTGCGTAGATAGGGCGCGGCCAGGGAATTGGTCATGAGTGGATTGGCCTCTGCCAGCAGCCCGGACAGCACCATGAAGCCAACGCTGACAATTACCCCCGCCTTGACCAGGCCGAGAATTCCGCCCATAGCCCGGTCAAACCAGCCAAGCAGCGAGAGGCTCATGACCTTTTTCAGCACAAAGCCCAGAGCCAGAACCCCGAAAAAAACCGCCCCAAAAAGCAGGGCGTAGGTCAGCAGAAAACAGAGCGGCGGCGAGGTAATTACCGAGGAAAGGCGGGGGCTTATCTGCTCGTAATAACGACCAGCAAAGAGATAGCCTAAGATGAGCGCGGCGAGGGAAGCCAGCTGGCGGATGAGCCCAACCCAGATGCCACGGGCAAGAAAGAAAAGAACGATGGCGATGGCGCCGAAATCAATTGCAGTCATGGTTTGCTCCCTAAGACATGATTTCTTACGGCTTACAATGGCTTGCGGCCAAGAGCAAGTATTTTTATAACTGTTCAGCAGCACCACATCTGCTTTATCGGCACTGCTGCCGATGATGATCGGGCGCTACCGCCGATGATTGACAGACAGTCATCGGCCTGCTCATGTGCAATAGCACACTTCGCAGCCCTTTTGGTCGGCACTGCTGCCGACGATTGACACGCGCATCTGCGGCACTGCTGAACAGTTATATTCCGTGGTTGTTATTCAATCCCGGCATTAAACAGATTTTTATAAGAGGAGAAGACAATGGCGTTTGCCCAAGCCATTTTTGAGGAATGCTGGCCGCTCTGGCAGCGGCATTTCAGCCCGGAGGCCCGGCTGCGGCTGGGGGCGGCGCCACTTGCCACCCTGGCCGGGTGCGCGCCCGAGGTGGCCAGCCGCTATTTGAATGCTTGTGAGCAGGAGCAATGGGCCGACTTTGGCCTGGAAAAAAGGCGCGCCGAGTGGCTGGGCGGACGCATGGCCGCCAAATGGGCGGCGGCTGGCCTGCTGGGCGAAACGGCGGGGGACTGGCACAGCCTGCTGATCCGAAGCGCAGAAGATGGCCGTCCCTGTCTCGCCACAGAGACGCATGCCTTGGCCCCGTTCATCTCCATCTCTCATAGCGGGCCTCTAGCTGCGGCCCTGGCGGCAAATCTCCCTTGCGGGCTTGACCTCCAGCAGCCGGATCCCAGGCTGCACACGGTCAGAAAACGCTTTACCACTCCGGAAGAAGAGCTTCTGCATGCCTCTTTGCTACCCCGATCTTTCACAGAAACAGAACGGCTCACCCTGCTGTGGGCGGCCAAGGAGGCGGTGCGCAAAATGGTCAGGATCAGCCCCCTGCTCGGCTTGCGGGAAATCCGGCTCCTTGCGGGGCAGGGCGGCCAAGGCGTTCCGACAACCCCCCTGGCTCTGACTTTTACCTCGGCCAGAGAGCAGGATCTCGGCCCACCAATCATTAACGTTCTCTGTTTTTTTGCGGACAAGCTGGCCTGGGCTATGGCTTGTCCGATGCTCACAACCAAGGAGTAACCACCGATGGAACTAATGTCTTTTCTTAAACAGATCCCGTTGTTTGCCGGTCTGACCGCCGAGCAGTATGACGAACTGGCCATGATCATCACCCTTCAGGATTATCGCCGAGGCCAGGGCATCTTTGCCGAAGGCGACGAGGGGACCGGGTTTTATGTGGTCATGGAGGGCCTGGTCAAGATCTACAAGCTTTCCATCGAGGGCAAGGAGCAGATCCTGCATATCTTCGGGCCAGGCGAGCCCTTTGCCGAGGCCGCCGTCTTTATCGGCTCGACCTTCCCGGCCCATGCCCTGGCTCTGGAAAAAAGCCGAACCATCTTCATCCCGCGCCGCGCCTTTATCGAACTGATCCAGACTAATCCGGCCCTGGCGATGAACATGCTGGCCGCTCTGTCCATGCGGCTCAAGAAGTTTGCCCATCTGATCGAGGATCTTTCGCTTAAAGAGGTGCCGGGCCGGGTGGCGGCCCATCTCCTCTATCTCAGCGGCCAGCAGGGAGACAGCGACACGGTGAAGCTCAACATCGGCAAGGCCCAGCTGGCCAGCCTGCTGGGCACCATCCCGGAAACCCTCTCCCGCATCCTGACCAAGCTTGGCAAACAGGGGTTGATCAGCAGCGAAGGCCCGCAGATCACCATTCTGGATCGAGATGGTCTTGAGGATCTGGCTTTGGGGGAGAAGCTGTGAGATTCAGAAGTCAGAATTCTTCGGAAGAGCGACGAAAAGACACCTCAAGGCTGCCACGGAAGAGTAACCGTTCAGCAGTGCCGCAGATGCTAGGAAGAGGTCTGCGAAGTGTGCTTTTGCACATGAGCAGGCCTATGACAACGCAGATGTGGTGCTGCTGAACGGTTACTACTGCTCCAGCCCGAACTCAAAGGCCATCCCGGTCTTGCCCAGGTGAACCAGGATGTTCTTTAGCCCTTGCAGGGTATCGACCTGAAAGTTTACCTGCCAGGCAGAGGTGCGTGACGGTTGACTGGAAAGCAGCTCAACCTCGCTGATCTTCATCTCTTCCGGGGCCACGCCCAGCATCATCAGAACGCGGTTGCGGGAGGGAGCCGTCAGAATGAGGATGGTCTGCCTCTTGGGCACCAGCGTTTCCTTGAGCCGCCAGCGCACCTCCACCACATCCTCCCGCTGCACGTGAAGAGCGGCGGAAGTGATGGTGGCGCACTCCTTCTGATGGATGGAAAGCCCCCGTTCGCTGAGCAGGCCGTACAGCCAGTTTTCCGTGGGCACCGGATTGCAGCAGCGGGAAAATTTGATACAGACCGGATCCAGGGTGGTCAGCTCGATGCGGTTCAGGCTGCCAGTGGGAGGCAGCAGGGTTTCCCTGCCCGCATACAGCTGGCCTTTGATCTCGTTGATAAGTTCCCGCAGGCGGAATCTCCCCTCGCCCAGACCAAGGAAAAGCTCTGGCAGCTCCCGAATCCCGAGCGCGGCCAGGATATTGGCCATGCCCGGTTTTTCGAGAAGATCAACGGGCAGACCATAGCGTTTAAGCTCCTGCCGGAGGATGCTCTCGCCGATCATCCGGGCCAGGGCCTCGCGCCGCTGGCGGAACAGCTTGGAAAGCTCTGCCCGGGCTCTGGGGGTCTGGCAACGCTGTTGAATTTCCGGCTCAAAACGCACCGGCTCTTTCTGGCAGATGATCTCCACCTGATCGCCGTCTTCAAGAAGAGCGTCCGGTTCTACCTGCCGCTTGCCAATCCTGGCCTTGATACAGCGCTTGCCTACATCGGTATGCACCTTGAAGGCAAAATCCAGCACGATGCTGTGGGCAGGCAGTTCAACTGGATCGCCCTTGGGGGTATAGGTGTAGATGGCCTTATTGCCGCTGACCGCGATCATCTCCCGATAGGAGAGATTCCCGTCTGTCCCCAGGATATCCAGCATCTCCCGCAGTTCCACTTCAAAACTACCGGGCATTTTCTTGTGGGCAAACCATTCCCGTACCAGGCCGGTGCGGGAAGAGGTGGTCATTTCAGCGGTGCGGATCTTGAACAGGTAGTTGCGGCCCTTGATGTTGGCCCGGGTATGCAGACTCTGGTAGCCGGTGGCCTTGGGGTTGGCGATGAAATCCCGGATGGTTCGGGGGATGGGCGGATAATTCTGGTGAATGACCCCGAGAACCCGGTAACAGGTCTGGATATCGTTGGTAATGATGATAAAACCCAGGGGGTTGGCCACGGTTTTGTGCAGCACCTTCTGGCCCGGATCAAAGTAAGCCCAGAGGCCCTTGGGGTTAAGGCGGATCTCGTGGGTGATCCAGGCCTCTTTCAGTTTCTCCTCCAGGGTCTGCTTGATGGCCAGAACCTCTGCGCTGCTCTCTAACCGTTTGATGGCAGCCAGCACCTTCTGGCTCTGGCGCGGAAATTTATACATCAAAGCCAGGGTGTACAACTCACGCTTGATGCGGTTCAGGCCCATGATCTTGGCCAGGGGCGCGTAGATGTCCAGGGTTTCTTCGGCGATTTTCTGCCTTTTATCCTTGGGCATGGAGGCCATGGTTCGCAGGTTGTGCAGACGGTCGGCCAGCTTGATCAGCAGAACCTCAAGATGGGCTGCGGCCCCGGAGAAAAGCTTGCGGTGAACCAACTTGTAAAAGGTCTGTTTATCTCCGGCGAAGTTGGTGATCTTGGTGCAGGCATCGACAATGATCTCGATGTTCTTGCCAAAAATCTCGCCGATCACCTCGCTGGTTACTTCGGGCACATCCTCAATCGTGTCATGCAGGACGGCGGCGGCCAGCAACTCCGGATCGCGGATATCCAACTCCTCCACCAGGATTTTCGCCACCTGGAGCGGGTGACTGACATAGACCTCACCTGATTTGCGCCGCTGATCCTGATGGGCGGAAACAGCAAAGGACAACGCCTTCCAGAAGATTCTGGCCGGGCCTTCCTGTCCGCCGAGAATCTGTTCCATGCGCTCGCAATAGGCGGCTATATTAAATTTCTTGGCGGGGGTCATGGCTGGGCGCTGTCCATTCTTGTCCGATCATCCAGGTAAGCCGTTAAGCAAAATATTGCACATCGAGTCCTGCCAAGACGGCATAAGGCGCCGTAAAGACAAAGCAAACAGCCTGAGTTGTTTTCGCACGGCTCCTAAATTGGATGTTCTGTGCTTGCAAATAAGGTACAATCCAGATATCAGGGTATTAAATAAGGGTATGTCGTTCTCAGCCCTAGTGCAATTGATTTTCTATTTCTGCAAAAAAATAATCGGGGAGAGACAAGCCTGTGCCGCATAAGAGAAGGATTCCCCACAGCAAACAGGGTCGACCAGGAAAACGACAGCGCGAGATTGGCGCCCCGCCGCGCCAGCAGCAGGAGGCCCGCTTTGCAGGCGAGATCCTGGGCCAACTCTACATGGCGGGCCTGCCGCTTTCCGCGCCGGAACTGCTGGCAGCCCTTGGCTTAAGCAGGAGCCATCGCCAGGAGATTCTGGGGGTGCTGGATGATCTCTGTCGGCGCAAGGTGCTTTCCTGCAAAGGGGACACCTTTACCCTGCGCAAGAGCGTGGAGCTGTTTGCCGGCCCGATCAGCGTCAATCCCAAGGGCTTTGGTTTTGTCGCCCCCACCGAGGCGCCGGCCGAACTGAAGATTACCAAGGACGTCTTTATCCCGCCTGGGATGCTGGGCGGCGCGGCCCACAGCGACAAGGTTCTGGTTCTGTTGACGAACCGCCGTCAGGAGCGCTGCGAGGGCCGGGTAATCGCGGTTCTGAACCGGGCCACCTCCCGGCTGGTCGGGATTTACATGGCCGGGGTAATTGGTCTGGTGATCCCGGAGGACGCCCGCTTCCCCTACAATCTGCTCATCCGCAAGGAGGACAGCCGAGGGGCCAAGAATGGCGACGCGGTTTTAGCCGAGGTCACTTCCTTTGC
>MGTC01000070.1:28943-31920 GCA_001799255.1 Deltaproteobacteria bacterium RIFOXYD12_FULL_55_16 | reverse complement strand
GTCCAACAACCTTTGCAGCCTGGTGCCCAATGAAGACCGCTACACCTTCACCGCTGTGCTTGATTTTGACGAGCATGGCGCCCGGCTGGCAAAACGCTTCACCAAAAGCATCATCCGCAGCCGGTATCGCCTCACCTACACCACGGTCAAACAGATTTTAACGGATCAGGAGGCCACGGTGCGCAGCCAGTACGCCGACATGGTGGAGGATCTGGAACGCATGGGCCGCCTGGCCTTAAGTCTGGAAAAGCAGCGGGTCAAACGGGGAAGCATCGGTTTTGAGCTCCCGGAACCCCTGATCGTGCTGGGGGCAGACAACACCGTGCAGACCATCAAGCGGAGCGAGCGCAATCAGGCGCACAAGCTCATCGAGGAGTTCATGCTCGCTGCCAACGAGGCGGTGGCCGAGGCCCTGGAGCAAGGCAAGATCGACAGCCTCTACCGGATTCACGAAGCACCCGACCCGCTCAAGGTGGCGGAGTTTACCGAGTTTGCCCAGAGCATGGGGCTAAAGGTCGATGATGACGGCGGCGGCTCGCCTAAGTGGTTTGGCAAGGTGCTGGCCCTGGCGGCAGGCACCCCCCAGGAGTACATCATCAGCAATCTCCTGCTGCGCACCATGCAGCAGGCCCGCTACTCCCCCCACAATCTTGGCCATTTCGGCCTGGCCGCCACCCATTACACCCATTTCACCTCCCCCATCCGCCGCTATCCCGATCTTATGGTTCATCGGGCCCTGGCCGCAAGCCTGCAAAAAAAAGGGAAGGTTTCGCCCGCTAAAGAGGCAGTATCCACGGAAGAGTCCGGCGCCTTTCTCTCCAAACGGGAGCGGGTGGCGGTGGAGGCTGATCGGGAGATGATTGAACGGCTCCAGGTTCATTTCATGGCCGACAAGATCGACGAGACCTTTGAGGCCCTTATCTCCGGGGTCACCGCCTTCGGCCTGTTTGTCGAACTGACCGAGGTTTTTGTTAACGGGGCCGTACCGATCACTGAGATGCGTGATGACTATTATGAACTGGAGGAAGGCCGCCACCGGCTCATCGGCCAGCGAACCAAGACCATCTTCCAGCTCGGCGACCTGGTGCGGGTACGGCTGACCAGCGTGGAAATTCCCCGGCGGCGGATAAATTTCAGCGTGGAAGAAAAGCTGGCCCGCGCCACGGATATTCTGGCAGCGCCAAGCGCAGACAAGCGTCCCAAGGCCCGGAAAAAACGGGCCGCTGACCGCTGATGACCCAGCCAAGACAGGATAAGGTGCGAGAACTGATGGCCAGGGTGGCTATCGTCCTGGTCTCTCCCAAGTTTGCGGAAAATATCGGCTCAGCGGCGAGAATCGCCGCGAACATGGGGATCGGGCAACTCCTTCTCGTTTGCAAAGAGATGCCGGAGCGTAACCGGATGCTCACCCTTGCCACCGCCAAGGCGGCCCATCTCATCGACAATCTGGAACACCATCAGGAGCTGAGCGAAGCATTGGCCCCCTTCACCTGGGTGCTGGGCACCTCCGCCCGCCAGGGCAGAAAGCGGACTACGGTTGACAGCCCCAGACAGCTCATGGACGAGATCCTGCCCCAACTAAAAAACAACCGGGTCGCCCTCCTCTTCGGCCCGGAAGACCGGGGCTTGGCCAACGAGGAACTGCGCTATTGCAACCAGATCACCACCATCCCCACGGTGGATTTTTCCTCTCTCAACCTGGCCCAGGCCGTGGCGGTACTCTGCTACGAACTTCATTACAGCGTTCTGGAAGCGGTAAACCGGACGGCCTTCCCTGCCTCAACTCCCAAACAGGGGGACAAGCGGGAATTGGAAGCCATGTTCGGCCATGTGGAAGAGGTGCTTCAGACCATCGGCTTTTTAAAAAGCGGGGAGGATAATTACTGGATGAAAAGCATCCGCCAGTTTTTAGGGCGGCTCGGCTTGAAGTCAAAGGAGATCAAGATCATCCGGGGGGTCTGTCGGCAACTGCTCTGGCGGGAAGGACAGCACAGCCAGGAAGAAAAAGCACAGGCAACTGGGCAGCCGGATAAACTGAAGAGCGCAAGCTGAAGGTTTTCAGGGAGATTCCGCTGGTTGAGCCTGGCTGGGGTTCTGCTTGGACGGCCCTGGACGACAAAAACAGAAAAACCCCGATTTCACTGGGCTTAAATGGACATTATCGGTTTTTAGTAAAGCATAACTGGCGGAAGTGCATGGGAATCGAACCCACCCACCAGGCTGTTAACCCGGTGCACCGGATTTGAAGTCCGGGAAGATCACCAGCACCCTTTCCACTTCCATCCACGGCAACAAGATATAATGTTGCCCGCGAGGAAACAACATTTTTCTTTTTTTTTACAGAAGAGTCTGGGCATTCGAAAAAAAATACAGTAAATATGGCTCGACTCAAGAGCCTTGAAACGGTTGCCTAATTCTGGACGTTTTTCCTGCTCCTGATGCCGGTCACGGCATTTCAGTTTTACAGGCGTCATTGACAGCGGCATAAACAATGCGGCTGTTAGCCAACAACAGCTTACGGCAGGCATAGGACTTGTCTCTTTGATGATGTTGCGGCGGTTTTAAATCAGACAAAGGAGTAAAATAATGGAATGCGAGCGCTTGCAGAGGCTTGTCAAATCATGGTATGGCCAAGTTCAGGAAGAGTCCATGGCTCCCGCCCGCATGGTCTCCTTCATGGAAAAGCACCTTGCCGAATGTGCTTTCTGCCTTGCAGATCCTCTGGTGCGACAAGATATAGAGAAAATCACCGCTATCATTCTGCCCCCGTCAAAAATCCGTAAGCCTTCCGACGAAGACGACGACAGCCTTGCCGTTGAACTGGACGAGGAAGCAGGTATCTCCACAGACGATGATCTGTCGCAGGATGATGAGACCGGGCTCGCGGAAGAGGATTCCGATATCGAAACCGAGGTTCTGGATGAGCTTGAAGACGACGATTGACTCTGCGCCCCTGAACCTCCTGTCGACGGCGACA
>MGTC01000070.1:7212-28831 GCA_001799255.1 Deltaproteobacteria bacterium RIFOXYD12_FULL_55_16 | reverse complement strand
GAAACTTATACCCCCTGGGTGCAAAGCTGAGTTGAGCAGCTTGCCTGCTCAAGCAAAACTTATACCCTTTGGGTGTAATGAAGCGCTGCCCACTTTTACTCGCAAAGCCTCAATGGCGTGCCATGCGGCAACAGGCTTGCCGTCGCCATATTTTCAAAGCGAAGACCATCGGTTCCCCCTTCTCCCACCACTCCATTTTCCCCTTGCCGCCGGCAGTAACTGCTTGCGAATGCGCCTGATTTTTCCCTTGACAGCCGCAGTGCTTGAGAGTAAAAGTGCCGGTTCTGAAAAAGACTGTTCATCCGGCCCTGAACCAGGGCCATTTTTTAGTAGCCGTCACCAAAAAACCTGTACTTTTTTGGCCTTTCGTTTCGGCTGGTCATGCCGTTCGCAGGCGCACAATTGTCAGAAGTTATTTTTCAGGAGCCGTGCGAAAACAACCTGTACTATTTTGCCTCGCCTTTACGGCTCCTTATGCCGTCTTGGCAGGACTAGATATTCAAGTTGTCTTTGCGTAACGGCTTAACGATGGCTTAAGGCCGGTTTGCCAAGGTATGGTGCCTTGACCGGCGCCAGGCGTAACCGCATATCTGCACGAATGGAGTGGAAGATTTACCATGAGAGACATTACAAAGGTTCGCAATATTGGCATCAGCGCCCATATCGATTCAGGCAAAACCACCCTGACCGAGCGCATTCTTTTTTATACCCAGCGTATTCATGCAATCCATGAAGTACGCGGCAAAGACGGGGTCGGCGCCAAGATGGACTCCATGGAGCTGGAACGGGAGCGCGGCATCACCATCTGTTCCGCCGCAACCTATTGCGACTGGAAGGATCATGCCATCAACATCATCGACACCCCTGGGCATGTGGATTTCACTATCGAGGTTGAGCGGGCCTTGCGCGTGCTTGACGGCGCGGTGCTGATCCTCTGTTCTGTTGGCGGGGTGCAGTCCCAGAGTATCACGGTCAACCGGCAGATGACCCGTTACCGGGTTCCCCGCGTGGCCTTTATCAATAAATGCGACCGCACCGGCGCCAATCCGGACAAGGTCATCAAGCAGTTGCGCGACAAGCTGGGTCTCAACGCCGTGCCTATCCAGGTGCCCATGGGTCTTGAAGGCGAGATGCAGGGGCTGATCGATCTGGTCAGGATGAAGGCGGTCTATTTTGATGGAGAAAACGGCGACAAGATCCGCGTAGAAGAGATCCCTGCCAAGTACAAAGAGGAATGCGACATCAGGCGGGAAGAGATGCTGGACGCAGTTTCCATGTTTTCCGACGAATTGATGGAGGCCGTGCTTGAAGGTACGCCCAGCGAAGAAATGATCATGGCCGCGATCCGCAAGGGCACCCTGGATCTGGAGCTGACCCCGGTGATGATGGGCACCGCCTACAAAAACAAGGGGGTGCAGCTCCTGCTGGACGCGGTAGTCTCCTATCTGCCCTGCCCAACCGATGTTGAGAACTTCGCCCTGGATCTGGATCATGAGGAAGCCGAGGTCAAGGTGAGCAACATCTCAAGCGACCCCTTGCTGGCCCTGGCCTTCAAGCTTGAGGATGGCCGCTACGGGCAGCTCACCTATGTCCGCACCTATCAGGGCACCCTGAAGAAAGGCGACTCCATCGTCAATGTCCGAACCGGCAAGAAGGCCAAGGTTGGCCGCCTGGTGCGGATGCATTCCGACGATATGGAAGAGATCGACGAAGCCGGTTCCGGTGATATCGTCGCCCTGTTCGGCATTGATTGCGCCTCCGGCGACACCTTCACCAGCGGCGGGGATTATAATTTTTCCATGACCTCCATGCATGTGCCGGAGCCGGTTATCTCCCTGTCCATCACTCCGGTGGACAACAAGGCCCAAGACAACATGTCCAAGGCCCTGAACCGCTTTACCAAGGAAGACCCCACCTTCAAGACCTATGTGGATACCGAGACCATGGAAACCATCATCTCCGGTATGGGCGAACTGCATCTTGACGTATACGTCGAACGGATGAAGCGTGAATACAAGGCCGAGGTAACAGTGGGCGCGCCCCAGGTTGCTTATCGGGAAACTATCACCCAGCGGGCTGAGTTCAACTATACCCACAAAAAGCAGACCGGCGGCTCTGGCCAGTTCGGTCGGGTGGCCGGTTTTCTTGAGCCTCTGGAAGAGGGTGAATATGAATTTGTCGACAAGATTGTCGGCGGCTCGGTGCCCAGGGAGTATATCCCCTCCTGCGACAAGGGCTTCCAGAAGTGCCTGGATAAAGGCGCGCTCATTGGCGCCCATGTCACCGGAGTTCGCTGCACCATCATCGACGGCGCCTCCCACGCCGTGGACTCTTCAGATATCGCCTTCCAGCTGGCTGCCATCGGCGGATTCAAGGAGGCCTACGGCAAGGCCAAGCCGGTGATCATGGAGCCAATCATGAAAGTGGCGGCTGAAGGCCCCTCCGAGTTTCAGGGCTCAATCATGGGCAGCCTGAATCAGCGCCGTGGCATAATTATCGGCACCAACGAAGAAGAAGCTTACACCGTCATCGAGGCCGAGGTGCCGCTTTCCGAGATGTTTGGCTATTCAACGGATCTTCGTTCCTTGACTCAGGGCAAGGCGGAGTTTACCATGGAATTTGCCACCTACCGACAGGTGCCTAAGAGCGTTGCCGAAGAGTTGATTGTCAAGGCCCAGAAGAAAGATAAAAAATAATTACTCAGGTGGATAGACTGAATATTCACCTAGTTACTACAAAAACAGGATGCCGCCATGAAGAAACAAGACCTGATTGAAAAGAATCCCATCCGTCACCTGAAGGGTGAGAGCGACGCCAAGGAATCCAGTCGGATGGGTCTGGTCATGGCCCGGCCCGGGGTAGGCAAAACCGCGTTGCTGGTGCAAATCGCCCTGGACAGCCTGTTGAACGACAAACAGGTTGTCCATGTCAGCGTAGGCCAGAGCCTTGATAAAACCAAGCTCTGGTATGACGACATGTTCAAGGATATCGCCGAGGGCTGCAAGCTTGACAAGGCAGGGGAAATCCATGATGCGATCATGCGCAACCGGATGATTATTACCTTCAACGAATCCACGTTCAACCAGGCCAAACTGGAAGAGCGGCTGCATGACCTGGTGCAGCAGAATGTCATCAAGCCCAGTTGCATGGTGGTTGACGGCTTTGATTTTGCCAGAACCGATCGCGCGGCGCTGGAAGGAATGCGGGGGTTGGCCAGCGCCATGGACTTGCAGATCTGGTTTTCCGCCGTGTGCAATGAGAGCGCCGACCAGCAGAGCGCTGCCGGGGTACCTGCTCCCTGCAAGGGCGTGGAGGATCTGTTCAATACCGTTGTCCTTCTCCAGCCGGTTTCGCAAAGCGATTGCATCGACCTGAGGATTCTCAAGGGCTCAGCTGCGGTCAGCAAATGCGGCAAGCTCCTCAAGCTCGATCCCATGACCTTCATGATCAGGGAAGACTGCAAGTAGGTGTTTGCCGTAACAATATAAAGGATGGCTCCTAAGGTGGACGGCGCAAGCTGTCCACCTTTTTTATTGACCTTTTCCCGGAGAAAGGGCTACTCTTGCCAGAAATCAGCTTATTGTCCAAAGAAAGATGAGACCTCATGAAATTCAGACCATGCATTGACCTCCATCATGGCCGGGTAAAGCAGATCGTCGGCTCCACCCTCTCCGACGCGCAACAGGAGAGTCTGACCACCAACTTTGCCTCGAACCAGCCAGCCGCCCATTATGCCGAGATGTATAAAGCCGACCGGCTCTTTGGCGGCCATGTGATCATGCTGGGCCCTGGCAACGAGACCGCAGCCGCCGAGGCCTTGCAGGCCTTTTCCGGCGGGCTGCAAGTGGGTGGCGGAATTACTGCGGACAATGCTGGCCACTGGCTGGAGCAGGGAGCAAGCGCGGTGATCGTCACCTCGGCAGTGTTCAAGGACGGGCAGGTGCATGAAGACCGGCTTAAAGAGCTGGCCCGGGCCGTGGGCCGTAACCGGCTCGTCCTTGACTTAAGCTGCCGAAAAAAGGGCAAGGCCTATTATATCGTCACTGACCGGTGGCAGAAATTCACCCAGGTGACTGTTTCCGCAGAATCCCTGCAATATTTTTCCGGGTATTGCGGTGAATTCCTGATTCACGCCGTTGATGTGGAGGGCAAATGCGCTGGCATTGAAGAGGAACTCACCACGCTGCTTGGCCGCTTCAGCCCCATCCCCACCACTTATGCGGGCGGGGTGAAGAATCTTGCTGATCTCCTCCGGGTAAAGGAGCTGGGGCAAAACCGTCTGGACGTCACTATCGGCAGCGCTCTCAATATCTTTGGCGGAACCGGGATCACCTACGCCGAGGCGATTGCTTTTAACAGGCAGGAAGGCTGCTGAAGGCAAAAACATTAGACAACCTTGAACAAGGGTCTTTTCAACTCTCCCTCGAAAAAGGTAACTGCTCAGAAGTCGGAACTCAGGAGGGCGTATTCACGCCAGTATTATTAAATTATGATTCCTGAATTCTGGATCCTACGGATTTTTCAAGGTTCCCCATTATAGTTCTCTGCTCATAATGCCGATGGGTATTATGACAGAATATCAAGGAGAAGCAGGAAAACCAGACAGTAGGGGAAGCAATGGTTATCTCCGATGAAATCAAATTCCCACGACCGATACGAATTGATCCCTATCGTACAGAAAAAAAGGTAGATCCCGTTAACGGTCTCGCCCCGGTGGCGCGCATCGGCGCCTTTACGCGGGACTGGCAACGGGACAGGGATGGGCGTCGGCAACAGGGGCAAACTCTTTTGTCCGCAACCGAGGAAACCGCAGTGCGCCGCCTGGTGGCACAGGTAAACCTCCATCTTGAAAAGCAAAAAATTCTCATCCATCTTGTACTTATCAAGGATGAACACGGCTATTCCCTTGATGTCTATGACTGCACCGGCAATGAACAATGCGCCATTATCGGTGATGTGGTCATTGACCTTAACGATCTGCCGGTTCTCCTGAAAAACCTTCAGCAGGAAGCCGGTATTCTCCTTAACACCATCTCATAATCCGTCCCCTCCCCTTAATTTTTTCTTGTTGAAATCTAAATTGAAACATGCTACCAATGCCTTTCATGTTCTGAATGGTCATTCAGGATATAGGTATTTTCCCCTAAAAAACAAGGGGTTCAAGCGGGGAAATCATGCTGTTGCAAAAAATGCTTATCGAAAATAAGGGCGAGATTCTAGATGCCTGGGTCGATCAAGTGCTGGCGACCTACCCGGAAGATGGGGCCCGGATCTTTAAAAAAGAGAAAAACCAGTTTGCCAACCCGGTTGGCTATGCGGTGAAAAATAGTCTGTGGCAGGTCTATGCTCTGCTTTTTGAGAGCGAGACGCTCGAAGGACTTGTCCCGGCCTTGAGGCAACTGGCCAAGATCCGCGCCGTGCAGGAATTTATTCCGTCCCAGGCCGTTTCGATGGCCTACAAGCTGAAAGAGGTGGTCAAGAATTGCTATCGTCAGGAAAAGCTGGCTGATCATGACGGCTGGCTGGCCTTTGAGGAAAAAGCCGATATCCTGGCCTACACCCTGTTTGATCTCTATGTGGCCAGTCGAGAACAGCTTCACAAGGCCAGGCTTGATGAGTACCGGCGGGGAAACCCCCTTCTAAGCGAAGGTGGCTGCTGTCCTTCCCAGCTTTTGACAGGAAACAACGCGGAAAAGGCGGAAGCTCTACGCAACATTCTTTAAGCCGTCGTTAAAAAATAACCTGAACAATTATGACCCCGAAAACGGCAGAAAAAGCCGGAACAAAAAGGGGCAGGATAGGACAGGTTGTTTGGTAACGGCCCCTAAAAACCATGATGTGAGGTGACGGTAAATGAGAATCATGAGTCCATTAATCGCAGTGCTGGCGCTGGTTCTGCTTGCCTTGGTGGCCGCTCAGGGGCCGGGTGGGCAGGCACTGGTGGGGATCATCTTGCCCTATCTTGCCTTTGCCGTCTTTCTGGGGGGCGTGGTCTCCAGAGTGGTCAATTGGTCAAGCTCTCCGGTTCCCTTCCGAATTCCAACCACCTGCGGCCAGGCGAACTCACTGCCCTGGATCAAGCAGAACAAGCTGGACTGCCCTTCAACCAAGGCCGGGGTAATTGGCCGGATGTTGCTCGAGGTTTTGCTGTTCCGCTCACTGTTCCGCAACACCAAGGCCGAAATGCACGAGGGCCCCAAGCTGGTGTACGGCTCCAGCAAATTTCTCTGGCTCTTCGCCCTGCTCTTCCATTACTGTTTCCTGGTTATTATTCTCCGTCATCTGCGCCTCTTCATGGATCCGATCCCGAGCTTTGTCGCCGCCCTTGAGTTCGGAGACGGCTTCATGCAGATCGGTCTGCCGGTTTTCTACCAGACAGACGCCATCTTTCTCGGCGCCCTGGCCTTTCTCTTTCTCCGCCGGGTGATGCTGACCAACATCCGCTACATTTCGCTGCCCGCCGACTATTTCCCCCTGTTCCTGATCATGGGCATCGCCATTACCGGCATTCTGATGCGCTATTTTCTCAGGGTTGATGTGGTTGCCATCAAGCAGCTGACCCTTGGTCTGGCCACACTCTCTCCCCCGGCCATCACCGGACAGATCGGCACGATCTTCTTCGTGCATATCTTCCTGGTCTGCGCCCTGCTGATCTACTTCCCCTTCAGCAAGCTGATGCACCTGGCCGGTGTTTTCATGAGCCCCACCCGGAACATGATCAACAACAGCCGGATGGTTCGGCATATCAATCCTTGGAATGATCCGAAAATCAAGCCTCATTCTTACGCATCGTACGAGGATGAGTTCCGCGAGTTTATGGTCGGGGCGGACATCCCGGTCGAGAAAGAATTGCCCGCTCAGCCTGCCGAGGAAGACGCAGCGAAAGTGGCCGAGTGAGCCTGAAAATCTCTGAGAAGGAATGACGACAATGGCAGATACCAAAGTAGCACAGATGAAGGAGAAAGTGGTCAAGGAGCCCTCCTTGATGACTGGCGCCGTTCCAGCCAAGGACTGGTGGGACGTGGAAGCTGTTTTTAAGCAGGGCAACTACTGTTACCCGGCCAAGAAAAGCATGGTTGAATATCACAACAAGAACCTGCCCGGGGTTTTTGGTGTGCCCCGCGATTGGGATCCGGAAAGCGACAACTGGAACCTGCCGGAAAACTGGCAGGAGATCATCCTCAACGGGCTCAAGGATCGGCTGGACAAGTTCCGCTCCCTGAAGATCTTCATGGATTGCTGTGTCCGTTGCGGGGCCTGTGCCGACAAGTGCCATTTTTTCCTCGGCACCGGCGATCCGAAAAACATGCCGGTGCTGCGGGCTGAACTGCTTCGCTCCGTGTACCGCAACGATTTCACCCTGGCCGGCAAACTGCTGGGCAAGATGGCTGGCGCCCGGCCCATGACCTTCAAGGTGCTGAAAGAATGGTTCATGTATTTTTACCAGTGTACCGAGTGCCGCCGCTGTTCAGTGTTCTGCCCCTACGGCATCGACACCGCCGAGGTCACCATGATGGCCCGGGAGCTGCTCCATCTGGTAGGGGTGGGCACCAACTGGATTCTGGAACCGGCCGCCAATTCCAACCGGACCGGCAATCATCTGGGCCTGCAGCCCCACACCTTCAAGGAGAATGCCGAGTTCCTTTTAGACGACATCGAAGAATCCACTGGTGTTCGCCTGAACAGCCTCAACTTCAACCGCAAGGGAGCGGAGATCCTTTTTGTCATCCCCTCCGCCGATGTCTTCGCCGAGCCGGGCATTTTCACCTTCATGGGCTATCTGCTGCTTTTTGAACATATCGGTCTTGATTACACCATCAGCACCTATGCCTCAGAAGGTGGCAACTTCGGCTCCTTTACCCACAACAGCCTGATGAAGAAACTTAACGGCAAGATCTACGCCGAGGCCAAGCGTCTGGGGGTAAAATGGATCCTGGGTGGTGAGTGCGGCCACATGTGGCGGGTACTCCACCAGTACATGGATACCATGAACGGCCCGGCTGATTTCCTTCAGGTGCCTGTTTCACCGATTACCGGCACCCGCTTTGACAATGCGGCCACAACTAAGATGATCCACATCAGCGAGTTCACCGCCGACCTGCTCCACCACAACAAGCTGAAACTCGACAAAAGCCGCAACGATCACCGGATCGTCACCTTCCACGATTCCTGCAATCCCGCGCGCGGCATGGGGATGCTGGAAGAGCCCAGGCATATCCTAAAAAGCGTCTGCAACAATTTTCATGAAATGCCGGAAAATACCATCCGCGAGAACACCTTCTGCTGCGGCAGCGGCACAGGGTTAAACACCGGGGAGATTATGGATCTGCGGATGCGGGCCGGTCTGCCCCGGGCAAATGCGGTTCGCCATGTGGCTGACAAACACGGGGTCAACATGCTCTCCTGTGTCTGCGCCATTGATCGGGCAACCTTGTTGGCCCTCAATCAGTACTGGAATCCAGATGTCGAGGTGTGCGGTGTTTCCGAGTTGTTGGGCAACGCCCTCATTATGGAAGGTGAAAAAGAGCGGGAAACGGATCTCCGTTTTGCGCCTCTGGCAGGAATGGAGGGCTGATAACCATGTACGGGAAAGGAAGAATCATACCTGCGTTAATACTGTTCTTGGGCCTCATGACCACCCCGATCTGGTACAAGTCCGGGGATGTCAGCAAAATGCCCAAACCTGAAAAACCAAAAGACTACACGGAGTGTGTTGCGCCAGTTCAATACATGCGGACCTCGCACATGGTGCTGCTCAACGAATGGCGCGATGACATCCTGCGCGAAGGCGGAACCCGCGTCGGGAAAACCGCCAACGGCACCGAATATGTACGGAGCCTGCAAAATGGCTGCATGAAATGTCACAGCGACAAGAAAAAATTCTGTGACACCTGCCACATTTATGCCTCCGTGAAACCGTATTGTTGGGATTGTCATCTCCAGCCGAAGGAGGCGATGTAACATGGATAGCAAGAGAAGAGATTTTTTGAAGATTGCCGGGCTTACCGCCATTGCCGGCATTGCCGCTCCCTCGGCCTTTGGCACCCTGCTCAAGGGTGAGGCAAACGCCTCCTCCGCCCCTGCTGGCGGTCATGGCCCCGTTGCTCCGACCGGCAAACGCTATGGCATGGTCATTGATGTCAGGAAGTTTACCGAAAATCCTGAGCTGGCGAACCAGTGCATCTCTGCCTGCCACACCATCCACAATGTGCCGGACTTCGGCAATAAAAAGGATGAAATCAAGTGGATCTGGGTTGATTCCTACGAGCATGTTTTTCCGGAGAATACCCAGTACAAACGGCCTGATGCCCTTAAGGGCATGCCCATCCTGACCCTGTGCAACCACTGCGATAACCCGCCCTGTGTCCGGGCCTGCCCCACCAAGGCCACCTACAAGAAGAAAGACGGCATCGTGGGCATGGACTACCATCGCTGCATCGGCTGCCGGTTCTGCATGGCCGCCTGCCCTTATGGCGCCCGAAGCTTCAACTGGCGCGACCCGCGCGGCAAGGATGCCAACGGTCGACCGTTTATCAAGGAAATAAATCAAAAATATCCCACCCGGATGCGCGGCGTGGTGGAAAAATGCAATTTCTGCACCGAACGCCTGGCCATTGGTCAGCTTCCGGCCTGTGTGGAAGTTGCCACCCCAACCAAAGCCCTTGTCTTCGGCGACATGAATGATCCCAACTCTGAGATCAGCCAGGTGCTGAAGACATCCTTTACGATCCAGCGGAATCCGGCAATAGGGACACATCCATCCCTCTTCTATATTATTTGAGGTGAAAGATCATGATTGAGAAAGCATTAAAAGGAAGCACGGGGTACTGGGTCTGGATGCTCTTCCTGCTCTCCATAATGGGTGTGGGTGGTCTTTGCTATGTCCAGCAATTCAACTATGGCCTGGGCATCACCGGCATGAGCCGGGATGTGACCTGGGGGGTGTATATCTCCCAGTTTACCTTTCTGGTCGGCGTTGCCGCAGGCGGTCTGATGCTGGTGCTGCCGTATTATCTTCATAACTACAAGGCCTTCGGGCGCATCGTCATCTTAGGCGAGTTCATGGCTATTGCCGCCATCGCCATGTGCCTGATGTTCATCATCGCCGACCTGGGCCAGCCCATGCGGGCCTTGAACGTCCTGCTCCATCCCACCCCCAACTCCATGCTCTTCTGGGATATGATCGTCTTGAACGGCTATCTGTTCCTGAACGTCCTCTGCGGCTGGGTGGTCTTGCAATCAGAATATAAAGGGATTAAGTACCCCAAATGGGTCAAGCCCTTTATCTACCTCTCCATCCCTTGGGCGGTCAGTATCCACACCGTCACCGCCTTTCTGTACTGCGGCCTGCCGGGTCGTCATTTCTGGCTCACCGCCATTCTTGCCCCCCGCTTTCTTGCCTCAGCCTTTGCTGCCGGGCCGGCTCTGCTGATGATCATCGCCATGATCCTCAAGCGAACCACCAGGTTTGACGTGGGCAGAGAGGCGCAGGACAAGCTGGTGACCATCATCGGCTATGCCGCCATGCTCAACTTTTTCTTCCTGGGCTGTGAATTCTTTGTCGCCTATTACAGTCAGATCCCTGGCCACATGCATACCCTGGATTATCTCTTCTGGGGGCTTGGCCATGGCGATCAGGTATTCAACAATCTGGTGCCTTTCATGCGGGCTTCGGTGATCATGGGTCTGGCTGGCATCGGCCTGATCTTTGTTTCCCGGGCCAAGCAATGCGATGGGCTGCTGGTGCTTTCCTGCCTGCTGATCTTCATTGCCTTCTGGATTGACAAGGGCCTGGGTCTGGTACTCGGCGGTTTTGTTCCCAGTCCTATGGACTATGTGACCGAGTATTATCCCAGCGCTCAGGAGATTGGCGTTACCGCAGCTGTCTGGGCCACGGGCGCCTTTATTCTCTCCATCCTCTACAAGGTGGCGATTAGCGTCAAGCTTGAGAAGGAAGTCTGAAACGGTCTGAACAACAGTTGTTTTTTTAACACGACTTGCTGCACATAAAAAAAGCAAGCTCCCCAATAAGGAGCTTGCTTTTTTTTATGCCGAAAAAGGAAGGGGGAAACAGGATTATTTCAAGGCTTCATACACATGCCCGACCAGCTTGGGTCCGGGAGTCAGGGTCTTGTCGCCTGCTTCCCAGCGGGCCGGGCAGGCCTCGGCGGGATTGGCCGCCACATAGACGCTGGCTTTAAGTTTTCTTACCAGTTCTTTGGCATTACGGCCTACGTTGTAAAAGTTCACCTCTGAGGCAACCAACTTGCCCTCGGGACTGATGATAAAGGTGCCGCGCAGGGCCAGGCCGGTATTATAGTCGTAAACGCCGAACAATTTGGCCACCGCGCCGGTGGGATCCGCCGCCATGGGGTATCTGGCGTTTTCCAAGAATTTCTCTTCCCGTTTCCAGGCCAGGTGGGTGTAAACCGTATCAGTGCTCACCGTGACCGCCTCAGCTCCGGCGGCCTTGATCTCCGCGTATTCATCAGCCAGATCGCCCAACTCGGTGGAACAGACAAAGGTGAAGTCTGCCGGATAGAAAACCAGCACCGTCCATTTACCCGCTTTTTTCAGCTGCTCCAGGGAAACCGTGCCAAAACCGTAATCGGTCGGCTCATAGGTTTCCATGGTAAAATCCGGCACATTCTGACCAACCTGCAACCCAGCGCAACAGTTTTCTGTCATGACATCTCTCCATTGTAAATTAAGGAATGAGCAAAGAAATTTATTTCCTGTTTGATAATAATTATCATTTAAAAAAGGTAAAGTCAAACCTTTTTTGTCCTGTTTAAAAGCAGGCATGAAAACATCTTTACTTTCAAGGTGTTAGCAGAAAAGAAAAGCATCTCTCCGCCAAATATCCGCTGTCTTACCTGCAAAAGATGCGCGCTTTTTTATGGTTTACGGTCTAACTGGCAAAAGAAACAAAGGCCGTGCTTGACACCATCCCTCTCTTTCCCGTAAATTCTCTTTATGTTTATCCCACGACGAAAAATAATCCTGACCGGTTACCGGGCCACCGGCAAAACCCTGGTGGGACTGATGCTGGCCCAGAGCCTTAACCTTGACTTCCTCGACCTGGACGAGATGCTCGAGATCCGGGCCGGGCAGCCCATCAGTCAGCTCGTTGCCCGGCAGGGGTGGGAACAATTCCGCCTCCTTGAGCGTGACCTGCTGGGCGAGATGCTCTGCCGCAAGGATGTAGTCATTTCCACGGGAGGCGGGGCGATTCTTCAGCAGGAGATCTGGAATCTTCTGAGGCAGACCGGCCTTACCGTCTGGCTTACCGCAGATATTGAAACTATCTGCCGCAGGCTGGCTGCGGACACAAACAGCACCAGCCAGCGGCCAACACTCACCGGTTCGGACATCTATACCGAGGTGGCCCAGGTGTTGGCCGAGCGGGAACCGCTCTATAAAAAAGGCTCGCATCTCACGGTGGACACCAGCAACAAGACCGCAGGCGAGATCGTGCATCTTATTGAACTGGCCCTGGGAGACGATGCGTTTCTTTGTGCCGTCGAAGCCTCTCTTCCCAATGACCCCATATTCTGTTAGGTACTGATCATGGCAGGAAATACCTTTGGCTCTGTTTTTCGCGTAACCACCTGGGGCGAATCCCATGGCCCCGCTGTAGGGGCCACCATTGACGGCTGCCCGCCGGGCCTCGCCCTTTCTCCCGCAGATATCCAGGCGGAGCTTGAGCGCAGGCGGCCCGGCAAGGGAGGCCCTGCGGCCAGCCCGAGAAAAGAACCCGACACGGTGCAGATCCTCTCCGGGGTCTTTAAGGGAAAAACCACCGGCACCCCCATTGCCCTGGCGGTCTTCAACCAGGATGCCATGAGCAAATCCTACGACAAGCTCAAGGATATCTTCCGGCCAGGGCATGGCGATATCACCTATCTGGCAAAGTACGGCCTTCGCGACCACCGGGGCGGCGGCCGGGCCTCAGCCAGGGAAACCGCAGGGCGAGTGGCGGCGGGGGCCGTAGCCAAACAACTTCTCAGTCTGCATGGCATTACGATTATTGCCTACACCGTGGCCCTGGGTGAGATTACCACCGCCCGCCGCCATCTGGGCGAAATCAACGACAACCCCCTGTGCTGCCCGGACAACGAGGCTGCCGCCAGAATGATCAGCCATCTCGAAACAGTGCGGCAGGAGGGCGACACCCTGGGCGGTATTGTCGAGATTGTCGCCACCGGCTGCCCGGCTGGCCTTGGCGAACCGGTGTTTGAGAAACTCGATGCGGCCCTGGCCAGCGCGCTCATGTCCATCGGCGCGGTCAAGGGGGTGGAGATCGGCGCGGGCTTTGCCGCTGCCGCCATGCGGGGTTCAGAGAACAACGATGTTATCCTGCCCGCTGGTTTTGCCAGCAACAATGCAGGCGGAATTCTGGCTGGAATCTCCAACGGCGATACCATCGTGACCAGGGTCGCGGTCAAGCCTATCCCCTCCATCAGCAAAGAACAACAGACCATCAACCTGGCCCACGAGCCGGTCACGGTAAGCATCGGCGGGCGGCACGACATCTCCGCCATTCCCCGGATCATCCCGGTCTGCGAGGCCATGGTGGCCCTGACCCTGGCCGATCATCTGCTCAGGCAAAAGGCCATCGCCTGAACAAATAAACGCAAAGGCGTGAAAAATAAAGTCCCCCCCTCGCGGTTACCTATGTCCCCGGTCTATACACCCATCAAGGGAGGGGGGGCTAAGGCGAAAAAACAAGCCGAGCAACAGCAACAGGAACTGTAAATGAGCATTGCAACGCCACGAAAAGCGACCATCAAGAATGTCTGGATGCTGACCCGCGAATACGACGGTCTGGCCGGGGCTGGCGGGGTCAAGGATGTGGCCCGGCAACTGGCCGAGGCCTTGGCCCGCTCGGGCCGCAAGGTCAGCGTGGTTCTGCCCCTTTACGGCTTCATAGATCCCAAGCAGTTGGGTTTTACCCCCCTGGAGCTGGCCTTTGAAATCGACCTGGACTATGCCGCAGAACCTCGCCGGGAATATGTGCGGATCTTTGCCAGGCATGAGAAACCGGCGGCAAGAAGAGGAGCGCTGGCTATCTACCTGATCGATGCGGCCCGCTATCTGGAAAAAAAGAGCGTCTACACCTATACCGCAGAGGATGAGGCCCTTGACCCTTTTCACCACCAGGGTTCAGGTCATTTTGACTACTTCGCTATGAACGTCCTGCTGCAAAAAGCCGCCGCTGCCTTGATGATCCGTCTGGGCGAGCGGCCCGAAATCATCCACTGCCATGATGGCCATACCGCCATCCTCCCGGCCATCCTCCGCGAGAGCGAGGGTTTTCGCCATTATTTTGCCAAGACCGGCTGCGTGCTGACCATCCATAATGCCGGGATCGGCTACCATCAGGAGGTTGCCGACCTGCCCTTTGCCGAGGCGATCACCGGCCTGCCCGGAGCGCTGATCAGCAACAACCTGCTGGACGAAAAATTCGATCCCTTGCTTGCCGCCTCGCCCTATGCGACCATGAATACGGTGAGCGAAAACTATGCCCGTGAGCTGCGGGAAACCGACGACGATGTACTGACCGGCTGGCTGGGCCACCGTCTTCTGGCTCGGGGCGTGGTGCTCAAGGGGGTGACCAACGGCATCAACCCGGCGGATTTCGATCCGACCAGACCCAAGACCCTGGGGCTTGCCGCCGCCTTCAACCCAGCCAACAGCGATCTGGCAGGCAAGGCGGAATGCCGCCAGAGCCTGCTCAAGGATCTGGCCCGGCACAAACTGAAAACCGTCCGCCAGACCGGCTCTTTGGAAAACCGGCCAGACACCCCGCTGTTCACCTTTGTCGGGCGTCTCTCCTCGCAAAAGGGGGTGGACAAGCTGCTGGGGGCTCTCGAAACCCTGTTGCCCCTGGACCAGAACTTTCAGGTTCTAATTCAGGGTTCGGGCAGCAGGGATATTGAAGAGGCCCTGGCCGGTCTGGCCGCTTCCCCTAAAAACCAGGGGCGCATCTGTCTGCTCCGGGGCTACGACCAGCAGCTTGCCAACCGCATCTATGCAGCGGGGGACTTCTTTCTCATCCCCTCCCGCTATGAGCCTTGCGGCCTTACCGATTATATCGCCCAGCTCTTCGGCAACCTGCCCATCGTCCATCACATCGGCGGCCTGGTCAAGGTGCAGGATGGGGAAACCGGTTTTTCCTACCCGGAGCACAAGTCCGCCGCCCTGATGGGCGCCATGCAGACAGCCCTGCAAACCTTTCGCAGCAATCCCAAAAAAATCCAGGCCATGCAGCAGGCCGCCGTCAGAATGATCTACGACACCTATACCTGGGATAAAGTGCTGGCCCATTATTTATCGCTTTATCGCGAGGCGCTTTCACAGGTACAATAATAACTGTCCAGCAGCACCGCATCTGCTTTGTCATCGGCCTGCTCATGTGCAATAGCACACTTCGCCGGCCTCTTCCTCGCATCTGCGGCACTGCTGAACAGTTATTTTCCGAGAGTTTCGTCTAATTGCGGAATCAAGCTGGAGAATTACAAAACAACACAGAGGAGACTGGCATGGCGATACGCATAGGCATCAACGGTTTTGGCCGCATTGGCCGCAACATCTTTCGGGCCATTGACAAAGATCCGCTCTTTGCCGGGATTGAGGTCATTGCCATCAACGACCTGACCAACAACGCCACCCTGGCCCATCTGCTCAAGTACGACTCAATCATGGGGGTATATGACAAAAGCGTGACGGCCAGCGAGGAGGGCCTGATCGTCAATGGCCGCCCAGTCAGGATCTTCAACCACCGTAATCCCGCCGACATCCCCTGGGGCGAACTGGGAGTCGAGTATGTGGTCGAATCCACCGGTCTCTTCACCGATGGTGATAAAGCGGGCCTGCATCTTGAGGCCGGAGCAAAAAAGGTGGTGATCTCCGCCCCGGCCAAGGGCAAGGTCAAGACCATCGTCATGGGGGTCAACGAGGATGAATACGACCCCACCGAAGACCATATCATCTCCAACGCCTCCTGCACCACCAACTGCCTGGCGCCCATGGCCAAGGTTATTCTCGACCGCTTCGGGATCAAGACCGGTCTGATGACCACGATCCACTCCTACACCAACGACCAGTGCATTCTGGATTTCCCCCACAGCGACCTGCGCCGGGCCCGGGCCGGAGCGCTCTCCATGATCCCCACCAAAACCGGGGCCGCCGCCGCAGTCTCCCTGGTTATTCCCGAGCTGAAAGGCAAGTTCGACGGCCTGGCGGTGCGGGTGCCAACCCCTAACGTCTCCCTGGTCGACGCGGTCATGGAGGTGGAACGGGCAACCACGGTGCAGGAGGTGAATCAGGCTCTCAAGGAGGCAGCCAACCGCTACCTGGGCTATTCCGATGAGCCGCTGGTCTCTATCGACTACCAGGGCAATCCGCATTCCTCAATGATTGACGCCATGTCAACCAAGGTGATCGGCACCTCGGTTAAGGTGCTGTCCTGGTATGACAACGAATGGGGCTACTCCAACCGGGTGCTGGATCTGATTTTGCTGATGGAAAGCCAGAAGCCGCTGTAAGCTGATCGGGGCAACGCGGGCGTGGGGTGATTCTTCATGAAAACGGCAGGTTGCATGCTTCACCCAATGAGCTGCAAATGCACCTTTGATTCAGAGAGGGCATTCCAAGCCCATCAAAATTGACCCCCTCCGTGTTGCTGCCTTCCTCTTGACAGTCTTCCGGAAAAACGGTAAGTCCTTTCAGTATGTTATGGGTTTACTGAGACGAAGCCGCCGTTTTTTTCGTTTTCTGCCGGAAATGGGGAGCAAATGACCACCAGACCTGAATCCGCCGGGCAACCGGCCGCTGCCGCCCAACGCCTGCTCCGGGCTATTCCCAAGGTTGATGAATTTCTTGGCTGGCTGGATCCTCCTCCCGCCGCGCCTGTCTCGCTGGTGAAAAGCTCGGTGCGCCAACTGCTGGAATCTCTTCGCCAGGAGATCCTCAAGGGCGCGCCAGTCAAGCCCGCCGACCTGAGCCAGGCCGCTCTGCTGCCCCGTTTTGCCGACCTCCTTGCCGCCCGGCTCCGTCCCAATTTCCGCACCGTCATTAACGGCACCGGGGTGGTGATCCATACCAATCTTGGCCGCTCCCTGCTGCCCGAGGCGGCCATGGAGAGCCTGCTGGCCGTAGGCAGCCGTTATGCCAACCTGGAGCTTGATCTGGCCACTGGCAAGCGGGGCAGCCGCTACAGCCTGGTGGAGGATCTCCTCTGTGAGCTGACCGGGGCCGAGGCCGCCCTGGTGGTCAACAATAATGCTGCCGCCGTGATGCTGGTGCTGGACACCCTGGCCAAGGGGCGCGAGGTTATCGTCTCCCGGGGGCAACTGGTGGAGATCGGCGGCTCCTTCCGGATTCCCGAGGTGATGAGCCGAACCGGGGCCAAATTGATCGAGGTGGGGGCCACCAACCGCACCCACCTTGGTGATTATGCAGGGGCCATTACGGAAGAAACCGCGCTGCTCCTCAAGGTGCATACCAGCAACTACCGGATGATCGGCTTTACCTCCGAGGTGCCGCTTGACAAGCTGGTCACGCTGGCCGCCCGCCACAACCTGCCGGTCATGGAGGATCTGGGCAGCGGTTGTCTGCTTGATCTTTCCCGCTTTGGCCTGGCCAGGGAGCCCACGGTGGGCGAGGTGATCCGGGCCGGGGTTGATGTGGTGACCTTCAGCGGCGACAAGCTGCTGGGCGGCCCCCAGGCTGGGCTTATCCTGGGCAAGAAAGAAATTATCGCGCAGATCAAGGCCAACCCCATGAACCGGGCACTGCGCATCGACAAATTCACCCTGGCCGGGCTTGAGGCGGTGCTGCGGCTGTACTTCGACGAAGAAAAAGCCATCGCCGCCATTCCCACTCTGGCTATGCTGGCCATGCCGCTGGCTGTAATCGACCGCCGGGCCAGACGCCTGCGCCGCCTGATCGGCAAGGAGCTTGCCCCGGTCTGCCGGGTGGAGCTCAAGACTATTGCCTCCATGGTGGGCGGCGGTTCGCTGCCGGAACAGCCCCTGCCCAGCCGGGCCGTGGCCCTTACCCCTCTGAACAGAAGTGTCAATGAGCTGGAAAAGGGCTTGCGAGCCTTGGCGCTGCCGGTGCTTGGCCGCATCGAGGATGACCGGCTGCTGCTCGATATGCGCACCGTGGCTGACAAGGAAGTGACGCTGCTGGCCAATTGTCTGAAAGAAGTTTTTGAGGCTAAGTAACTGCCCAGCAGCACCGCATCTGCGTTGTCATCGGCCTGACTCATGTGCAAAAGCACACTTCGCAGACCTCTTCCTAGCATATGCGGCACTGCTGAACAGTTACAGTTGTGAGGTTTTAGTTTGTTTTTCGATTTGATCTGAGTAGTTACGAGGCTAAAAACCAATGACCATCCCTTTGTTGTTTGAGGCCGGGCCGCTTGCCCCTGCCGATCTGCGCCGGTTTTCCACCCTGTTTACCAAGACGGCCTTTGATTTTTTTCCCTGTGAAACTGCCCGGCTGGTGCCTCTGGGAGAAGAGGAGCGCAAGCCGCCTGCGGAGTTTAAGGTCGGCTTGAAGCAGATTCGCGACCACCGCCTGCCCGTGGTCAACAGCCAGAAACAGGAACTGCTGTTGCCCATCTGGGGCGGGGAAGCGCTCTGCGGGCTGCTGGTGATCCAGGGCGGCGAGTCTCAGCTCTACGGGATGCCGCCGGTCTGGCTCGATGAGCAGAGCCATATCATCTCCAGAGAATTTTATCTGCTTAAACAGAGCTGTCAGGATCCGGCCACCGGGCTGGTAAACGGCTTTCATCTGCGGGGGGAGCTTGAGGCCCTGGGCCAGGAGAAAGAGACTCCATCGCCTCTGGCTCCGGCCACCCTTGTCCTGCTGGAGGTTTATCCACGCAGCCGTGACGCGGATCGGAGTCTGCGCTACATCGTGCGGGCCGGCAGTTGTCTTGCCTCCATGCTTGGCGAGGACATGCATCTGCATCATCTTGGCGCCGGGATCTTTGGTCTGCTCTGGTATGGCCTGGACATGGAACAGGCCCGCCAGTTGGGGGAATCGCTTCTTCTGCGGCTCAAACGGGAAAATTTTGTTACGGCTCATCTCGGGATCACCACGGTGACGCCCCACGATCCAGAGGAGAGCGGCGCCCCGGAACAACTTCTGGCGCAGGCCTGGCAGGCTTTGCGCACTGCCCGCCTGCGGGGGCCTTTCAGCCTTTGCGGCCATGTCACCGCCCAGGATATTGAGTCGCATCCTTTTCGCAAAACCCCGGAGTCGGCGCTTCGGAAATTGCGCGCCCTGTATCACGGGAAAAGCCAGTTCTCCCTGGTCTTGCTCCAGATGGATCAGGAGCCGGCCAGCAACCATTTTTCCAAGCGGCTCAGAACCTTGCTCGGACAGGAGAAGGGGTTGGTGCTCGTCAATCAGCGGGAGGCCTTTCTCTTTCTCGACGGGCTTGACGAAATGGCGGCCCGCACCTGGCTGGCGAATTTCCGGAGCAAGATGGAGGCTATTGGCGGCAGCTCTTTTTCCATGGGGGTGGCCACCTTCCCTTTTCATGATTTCAAGAAATCGCTGTTGCCTTTGAACTGCCGGAAGGCCTTGCAGCACGCGGCTTTTTTCGGCCCGGATTCGCTGGCTGTTTTTGACGCGGTCAGTCTCAATATCAGCGGGGATGTCTATTATAACGAAGGCGATCTGGTCAAGGCCCTGGGAGAATACCGGCAAGGTCTGCTGCTTGAGCCGGGCAATGTGAACATCCTCAACAGCCTGGGGGTGGCCAGCATCCAGCTCAATCGGCTCAAGGCTGCCAGGGCCTGTTTTACGAAGGCCCTGGAGATTGAGCCCGCCAATTTCATGTCCCTGTTCAATCTGGGCTTTATCTGTCTGGACGACGATCAGGCTACAGAGGCTTTGGCGCTCTGGGAAAGGGCTCTGGCCGTGGATGGCAGGCAGCCCGATCTCCTGCAGCATCTTGGCATGCTCTATTGTCGGCAGGGAAGATTTGTCGAGGCCCACGAGATCCTGGCGCGTTGTGACAAGTTGCTGAGAAAAAATCCCCAGCAGGGCGGAGAGCCCATGGTGGTGGCGCGCTGGCTGGGCCGGGCCTGTGAGGCCCTGGGGGAGAACGCCCTGGCCATTGCCGCTTATCAGCGCGCGGTCAGCGGCAACCCCAGGGACGCCGGTTCGTTGAGCAGGCTTGGCCGACTCTATGCCCTGGAAAAACAGGGCCTCGATATCGCCCTGGCCCTGTGCGAACAGGCGGTTGAGCTGGATGGAGGCAAGGCCGCCCACTGGTACCGGTTTGCTCTGGTGCAGACCTTGATGCAGGATCAGGAGGGGGCCAGGCAGTCCCTGACCGAGTGCCTTCGGCTTGATCCGAAGCAGACAGAGGCAGCCCTGTTGCTGGGCGGAATCTTTGCGCAGCAGGCCAGGTCAGGCAAGGCCAGAAAGCTTTACGAAAAGGTGTTGCGGTACTTTCCGGAGCATGCCCAGGCCCAGGCGGCCTTGGCAGCTCTTGTTTGAGGGCGCAATCCCAAACTGTGATCGCTGTAAGCGTTTACCAAGGGCACCAAAATTTAGTAAGCGTTCAGCAGTGCCGCAGATACGCACCCCGGAGGGGCATAAAATCCAGAGGTCGGCGAAGTGTGCTATTGCACATGAGCAGGCCGATGACTGTCAATCATCGGCAGCAGTGCCGATAAAGCAGATGTGGAGCTGCTGAACGCTTACGAGGAGACTGGATATGAGGGTGACAAAGGCAGGGGTGGTTGACGAACGGCAGCAGTATTCGCTGGACAGTTTTCAGGTAGGGGATTCCTGGCGTCTGTTCCGGATCTTGAGTGAGTTTGTCGAAGGCTTTGACACCCTGGCCAACATCGGTCGGCCTGCGGTATCGATCTTCGGCTCCGCCAGAACGAGTCCGGAAGATCGATACTACAAGCTGGCCGAGAAGATCGCCCTTGACCTGGCCACCGCTGGTTACGGGATCATCACCGGCGGCGGGCCGGGGATCATGGCCGCAGCCAACAAAGGCGCGGCCATCGCCGAAGGTCTGTCCATCGGCCTCAACATCAACCTGCCCTTTGAGCAGGAGCCCAATCCCTTTACTAACGTGCCCATGAACTTCAAGTATTTTTTCGTGCGCAAGGTGATGTTTATCAAGTATTCCATGGCCTTTATCGGGATGCCCGGAGGCTTTGGCACCATGGATGAGCTGTTTGAATCCCTGACCCTGATTCAGACCAGAAGGGTCAAACGGTTTCCGGTTATTCTGGTGGGTTCTGATTTCTGGGGTGGCATGGTGGACTGGATCAAGGAAAGGATGCTGGCCGAGGGGTATATTACGGAAGATGACCTCCTCTATTTTCAGGTCATGGATGATCCGGCGGAGGTGGTGAAGTATATCAAGCGGACCGTGGTGCTGTAGTCAGAGTTGTTGCAGTTACCAAACGGTAGGCGGATTTTTCTTTTGGCAGTTTGTTAAAATGTGCGGCATCATTTTTTAAATCATGACTAAAGAACAACTAACTCATACAAGTTATTATCCTCATGTAGATGGTTTGCGCGCGCTCGCCATTTTATCGGTGCTTGGCTACCATGTTTTTCCTGATATAAT
>MGTC01000070.1:0-7203 GCA_001799255.1 Deltaproteobacteria bacterium RIFOXYD12_FULL_55_16 | reverse complement strand
CTTTGTGGGGGTGGATGTTTTTTTTGTTATTTCTGGTTTTCTGATTACTGGTCTTATTCTTAAAAAACTACAGCAGGGTAATTTTAGCTTCTCAGACTTTTATGCTCGGCGAATAAAACGAATTTTCCCAGCTTTAATTTTTATTTTAGTTTTTTGCATAGTAGTTGGTTTTCTTATTATGCTTCCTGGGCAATTTAGTGAACTCGGGAAATATGGCTTTGGAAGTACGATTTTTCTTGCCAATTTCTTTTTTTGGCGAGGGGAAATACAAGGCTATTTCGCGGCGGCTATAGCAACTAAGCCGTTATTGCATCTATGGTCTTTAGGTATTGAAGAGCAGTATTATCTTTTATGGCCAGTGCTGCTTTATTTATTTTTCAGTCGTAAATGGAAGACAATTTATATTGTTTCGTTCTTTTTGATATTGTCTTTTGGGATTAATCTATGGGCAATCTCAGATCATCCGGTTTTCGCTTTTTTTCTGCCCCCGACGCGCTTCTGGGAGCTTATGTCAGGTAGTCTCTTAGCTTGTATGATCTCTTCCGGGAAGCGGCTGCAGGTTAATGGCGATCTCTGCCAAACATCAAAAAATGGTTTGCCAGATTTCATAAGTACCCAATTAAGGGGGCATCAGTCCAACAATAGATTGTCTGATATAATCAGGGTCTTGCAAGGGACTATTTTTTGTGATGTGATGGCTGCGGTCGGTTTTTTACTGATTGTCTTAGCGGTGTTAGTTTTTATTGACAACACAGTACCTTTTCCTGGCTGGCGCGCATTGCTGCCTGCTCTTGGCGCTGTATTTATTATTGCTGCTGGTTCACAGGCTTGGCTTAATAAAGTTTTGTTATCCAATCCTATTGCTATAAGTATAGGACTTATAAGCTATCCTTTGTATCTTTGGCATTGGCCGCTTTTGTCTTTTGCCTACATTCTTACAGGGCATATTCCATCGGTTGAGATACGTGTAGGAATAATTTTTTTATCGGTATTATTGTCGTATATTACCTATGTATTTATTGAAAAGCCTATTCGTTTCCAGGGTAGACTTCCTCGGCCAGTTTTGGTGCTTTCTTCTATTATGGGTATTTTGAGTTTCGGTTTTCTTCTTGCGTATGCTTCTATCTTGCCTGGGCGGCTATCAAATTCTATGTTTGCCAAAAATATAGAAACCGCCGCCACGGAGGACTGGAACTATCCTGGTGGTAATATGGGGAAAGCGGATAATTTTAAAATAGTAGATACAAATATTAAAGCCAGTTCTAAAATCTTATTTGTTGGAGACTCTCATATAGAACAATATTGGGAAAGAGCTCATTTCTTGTCTTTGCAAAATAATAATACGCAATCTGCTCTGTTTTCAACATATGGCGGCTGTCCGCCTCTTCCTTTAATAAATCGCTTCAGTACTAATAATTATACAAAATATTCTTGTGATAATTTTTATTCCTTCTCGATGAAACGAGCTCAGGAAGATGATGTTAAAATTGTTGTTTTGGGGGCAAACTGGCAAGGTTATTTCAGCGCGTTACATGCTGAACCATATTCTGCCAATAATCTTCTTTATCTTGTTGCGGAAAAAACCAAGGAACCTCTGGGGTTTTATGATTCTGAAATTAAGGATATTTTTGCGGTTTTTAAAGAAGATATTCTAAGGTTAAAAGGTGCAGGTAAAGATGTATATATTATTTTGCAGAGTCCAGTTGGAGAGGAATTTAACCCGTTATCCATGTATGGTCGCTTAAGAGATTCTGTAGATATAAAAACAAAGAAGGGGCTTGAGAAAAGAAAGCTGGTTTCGCGGGTACGTCCTTTGAGCGAGCACTTGCAAGAGATTGCATTCGTTACCGGTGCCAGAATAATTGACCCTTTGGATGTATTGTGCCCTGGCGGCACCTGTCCAGCGATTACTCAGGATGGCATTCCTCTATATAGAGATGATAATCATATGCGGCCCTTTTACGTGAAAGAAAAAGCGATTTTTATTGATCAGATATTCGGAGGAAGGTGAATCGCGATCTTAGGGGGATTACCGTTGTGTAGTTGTTCTTGAGCAAATATATAAAAGCCAAACAGGATAACATCCGGCATGGGCATGTCGCGGGGTATCTGAGAAAAGGCTACTCGCCTGAGCAGATTTCTGGCATACTGGCCATTGTGCATCCCAATACGCCCACATTGCAGGTGTCTCATGAAACTATCTACACCGTGATTTACGCATGCCATGTCGCGGGGTGAACTACGCACAGAAGTTATCGGTGGTTGCGCTTTGGGCAGGTAAATCGCTGGGCTTCAAATGCCCCGCAAAGTTGTGCACCCCGGACGATTTTGATTTCAGATAGCATCATGTTGCTTTTTTTGTGCTTGGCCATTGACGCCGCCCAGACATAAAAATTCCTGATTAGCACTAATTAAATAAAAAATTACCACCTCTGGTTAAAGAATGACGGAAGACATACTCTCCTCTTTTCGGAAACGGTTCAACTATACTGGCTTAATCCTTGCTGGGCCTTATAGTAAGGAACTTAAGCACAATCTTTCTCAAGCCATTGTCCATCTTGAAGCTTTGGAAAGAATAGGTTCACCGATAATTCCTTACATCGCGGCCTGGCGCCCTGATGATGAGCATATCTGGTACGAATATACGGGCTTGCGTCTACACTCGCTGCTCGGGCTTAAAACGACGGATCTGGCCGAGGCGTTTCGCGCCAATATCATCACTCGTTGCCTTTATCGAAATCAGAAAAATCCTCCTGCTATCGACAAGATCATCCGAAATAGATCCCAGATTGACAGTATGCGAAATTCCATGCGCCGCGTTGCGGAACGGAGCGGCGCCGTGGAGGCGGTCTACAAAATCGAGGCAAACAACGGTCCTGTATGGCTTAAAGACCTGGCCAGAATCGAGATCCATAATCGTGACGGGGTTGTGCTCTCCTATGGCTCTCTAATTGATGTTACCAAAGAAATGCTGCTTGAAGAGAAGCTCATCGAGGTTCAAAGTGAGCTTTCCTTCCACAAAGAGAATTTGGAGTTTATTGTTATCGAACGGACCAAGGAGCTGCGCAAGGCCCAGCTTGATGTGGTTAGTCGTCTGGCCCATGCTGCCGCCTATCGTGACGGTGAGACTGGTGCCCATATCAAGCGGTTAAGCCAGTATTGTGGCATCCTCGGTCGTTCCTTTGGCCTGAGCAAAAAAGCCAACTGGGCGTTGTTTCATGCCGTACCCATGCACGACGTAGGCAAGCTTGGCATAGATGATTCGATTTTGCGCAAACCGGGCCCGCTTTCTTCCAATGAGTTTGAAATAATAAAAACTCATTGTCAGGTAGGAGCAGATCTCTTGGGCGGAAGCGATTCCTTTCTTTTGACGGTAGCCAAAACAATTGCCCTCAGCCACCATGAACGATGGGATGGTTCAGGTTATCCCCAGGGCCTTACCGAATGGCAAATTCCCCTGGCCAGCCGAATTACCTCCATCTGTGATGTTTTCGACGCTCTTACCTCAAAACGACCATACAAGAAAGCGTGGGATTTTGAAGATGCTGTGTCTGAAGTGACGCGACTGCGCAGCATCTACTTTGACCCCAAGCTGGTTGATCTTTTTATGGAAAATCTGCCGAAAATTAAAAAAATTTTCCAGACCAATACGGCATAAGGAGCTGTAAAGGAGAGACAGGATTACTTCTTTTCGCACGGCTTCTAAACGCAAAAAAGGGCTTGCAGCAAATAAGCTACAAGCCCTTGATTTTACTGGTGCCGGGACCAGGAATCGAACCAGGGACACTCGGATTTTCAGTCCGATGCTCTACCGACTGAGCTATCCCGGCGAAAAAGTAGCTATCATATATTGAAATCTGCCCTGATTGTCAACCTATTTCATGAACACTATGATTTGTAAACATTCAATCTTATTTCATTATCACCCTGGTGGTGGCCAGATGATCGTGCCAAGCGCATTTTTCCCGATCAATGATACTCCAGAAAAATCCGAGCCCCAGGGGTAAACCAGACAGGCCATAGCCGACAAAGCGCAGAAAAGCAAGACTCGGAGTCACTCCGCCATTATCGGCCCGCACAACCTTGAGGCCCATGAACATCTTGCCAAGAGTCTGCCCCTGCCACCCATGCAGGATTAAAAAATATATTGCCGTAAACAGGGGGAAGGTAAACAGAAAAAAAATAAAGCAGGAAAAAATGGAAGGGAGCAGGACGGCCCAGTTAGAAGAATGCCCCCGTAAGACTGCGGCCACCGCACACAGGCAACAGAAATACAGCAGCTTAATCAAGATAATATCGATCCCCAGAGCCATCCCCCTGGCAAGAAAACCAGCGTATTGGGGCTGAGGGGCAACTTCCACAGCCATAGGCGTATCACCCTCCCTACTGCTCATCTTTCTCCAGGGTCAGGCCGAGATCCGGGATATCAGGCCCCGCACTTACAGGTTTTTTGGCCCCTTCAGCAGAGACTGACGCCTTTTCACCATCTTCAAGAAACAACTCAAAAATATCGTGAATTTCTTCATTTTCCTCCGGCATTCCTGCCGTTTTCTCAGAATCAATCAAGGAGGAGTAAGCCATATTATCTTTATCTTTCCCCTTGACCCGTGGTGTTGCCAGCTCAAGTTCAAGCTCGTCAGGGCGGCTTTCTTGTGCGACAAGATTTTCGGCCTCTGTTTCCTGATCCATGGATAGCGTTGGTTTTTCCCTCTCTGGTTGTAACGGCGCCAGATCTGAAGCATCGACATTTTCGAGAGCAAATACCGGCACAGTCTGGTCTTCCAGAGCTATCTCTGTCTGCGGCGCCTCGACGAGCGCGAAATCATCCGTATTTGCAGGCAGAATCTGAACTTCCTGTTCATCCAGAATCAGGAATTCTTCCGCTTCGTTAAAAGACGCCCCAGACTCTGCCTCATATGCTTTTTGCTCCCCAAGGATCGAGCCAAGAAAAAAAGGGACCGCATGCTTGCTCACCGTACCTTGAAGCTGCTCGGCTACCGCTGTCAAGTCATTACCGCATTTGCCGCAGGATTTCTGCCGATCAAACGAGATATAGCCGCATTTTGGGCAACGCATAATGAATCTCCCTTTGCACAGTAGAAACCGCTGAGATGGTCAAGAAAAAAGTATGAATAATGCTACAACTTTATTATATATCTGTAATCGTTCAGCAGCACCACATCTGCTTTGTCATCGGCCTGCTTATTGCAATAGCACACTTCGCAGGCCTCTTTCGCGCATCTGCGGCACTGCTGAACGCTTACAGTCCCGGGTTTACCTGAAATTTGGTGCCCTTGGTGAACGATTACATATATCTTCACAGATGGTCAAGACATTCTCCTATCTTCACAGCAAAAAAGCAAGCGCGGCAACTTTGTCTGGCCGTGCTTTTGCCTCCACCCCCTTTTCTCAGAGGAGAGAAAAATGAGATCCGTTTTCCCCTTTCGTTTTATCGTCTGTCTGTGCCTGCTGAGTCTTGTCGGAACAGGTTGTTTGTACCGTGAACCGGTGCGCCATCTTTCCTCGGATATCTGTCTGATTACCCCCAACCTCACCCAACAGGAGGTTGTTTCCGCCCTTGGCCCTCCAGATCAAAAACAAAAGGGAGAGCAGGGAGAAATCTGGATCTATCAGGAAGTGAAAAAAAGCCTTTTGCGAAAAACCCCCTATCTTGGAAAAACAATAGGCTCGGAAGATTATGATGTGGTGACCATAACCTTTATCGGAGACACGGTGGCCACCTGCCTATATCGCGGATATAATGAAAAAGAGCTCAAAAAAAGCGGGATTTCCATTAGTGTGCCACGTGCGGATTAACAAGTACGAAAAATTTCGGGCCCGCATGGTTGAGGAGCAGTTGCTCACCAGAGGCATTGAGGATCCGGCGGTGCTCCACGCCATGGAGGTTGTTCCACGCCATCTTTTTGTCTCCGCTGCCCTGCACGCCCAGGCCTATGGCGATTTTCCCCTGCCCATCGGCCACGGTCAGACCATATCCCAACCCTGTATAGTGGCCCTCATGACCCAGCTTCTACAGCTCACCGGCAAGGAGAAGGTGCTGGAAATCGGCACCGGCTGCGGCTATCAGGCCGCCATTCTTGCCTCGCTCTGCGAAAGGGTGTATACAATTGAACGATTAAAACCACTTCTGGCCCGCGCCCGGCGAACCTTTGACCAACTCCAGATCTACAATATCATGAGCAAGGTTGCGGATGGCACCGAAGGTTGGCCTGAATATGCCCCCTTCGAGGCGATCATTGTCACCGCTGCCGGACCGCAGATTCCGCAACCACTGGTGACTCAACTGGCGGACCCTGGCATCATGGTGCTGCCGGTGGGTGATCTGGAAAAGCAAACCCTCATGGTGGTCAAAAAAGAAGGGGGAGCGGTGACCACCACCGCGGTGGAAAGTGTCCGTTTTGTCAAACTGGTTGGCACCCACGGCTGGCAGGCAGCCTGAACCTGGCCCACTCATTCACTCCCCCGCTCTCACCCGTTTGGCCAAACGCCGGACTTCACCCATAGTTTCTTCCAGATCAAAGGCAAGAAACTGCCGATCCCGCATAACTATCCTGCCATCAATGAGCACCGTAGAGACATCGCTCCCCCTGCCCGCATAAACCAAGGTCTCCGGGTTGTAAAAGGGGGTCAGATGTGGCTGCCTGCGCTCAATGATAACACAGTCTGCCCTTAGCCCCACGGCCAGACGACCAGTCTGTCGGGCCAGACCCAACACCTCGGCACCCATCCCCGTGGCCATATCCAAAAGAACAGAAGCAGGCAGGCAGGTTGGCTCTCGGGTGGCAACCTTGTGCAGCCTGGCACAGCTTGCCATCTCCTGAAAAAGATCCAGGTCGTTATTGCTGGCGCAACCGTCCGTGCCCAAACCCACTTGCACCCCGGCGGTGAGCAGTTGAGCCAGAGGAGCGATGCCAGAGCCAAGCTTCATATTGCTCTCCGGGCAGGTCACCACCTTGGTCCCGGTCTCCTGCAGCAGGCGAACATCATCTTCGGTCAACCAGACACAGTGCACACAGACTGTATTTTCATCCAGCAAGCCAAGCCCATGGAGCAGGCCCACCGGGGTTTTCCCGTGTTGTGCTTTGCTCTGGGCAATCTCATCCCTGGTTTCAGCAAGATGGATAAAAAAAAGGCTTCCGGCCTCGCGGGCCAGGGCTTTGGCTTGTTGCAGGGTTTCTGGGC
>MGTC01000069.1 GCA_001799255.1 Deltaproteobacteria bacterium RIFOXYD12_FULL_55_16 | reverse complement strand
CCTGCGTGTCTACCAATTCCACCACTCCGGCAATCCTTTTTTTTAGTTTAAACAAAAAACTGCTACTTACTATGCCCAGGCGCCAAGGGTACTGCTCCATCCGCAGCGGGCAACGGAATCGGCGCGTTCTGCGGTTTAGCAATCGGGGCCACCTCTTTCATGACCGAGCCATCTCCAATCCTGGTTGACATGTAGGCAAGGGAGATAGAGGTCAGCATAAAAACAATCGCGGCCCAGGTCGTGATCTTGTTCAACAGAGGCAGGGGCCCTTCCGTTCCGAAAACAGTCTGACTGGAGCCGCCGAAGGACGCGCCCATACTGGCGCCCTTGCCGTGCTGCAAGAGGACGATCACGATGAGGAACAGGGAGACAACTATATGCACAATGGTCAGTAAGGTACTCATTATTTCCTGGTTACCGTTATTGCTGGAACTGCCGGAACTTGATGATGCGTTCGAAGGAATCGACCTTGAGCGATGCCCCGCCAACCAAGGCCCCGTCTATATCGGGCTGCCGCAACAGGGCATCCACGTTCCCCGGATTGACGCTGCCACCATACAGTATTCTTATTTGCCGGGCAATACTTTTCTCGCACAGGTCAAGCAACAGATTCCGCACGAATTCATGCGCTTCCTGCGCCTGTTCCTCGCTAGCGGTTTTGCCGGTGCCGATGGCCCAGACCGGCTCATAGGCAAGTACCAGGCGGGCAGGCTCAAGCAGCGCAATACCGGCAAGCCCGGCCCGAACCTGCCGTTCAAGCACGGCCATGGTCTGCCCTGCCTCGCGCTCGGCCAGGGTTTCGCCAAAACAGAGAACCGGGGTTATGCCAAAACGCAGGGCCCCAGCCACCCGCTGATTGATGAGCGCATCGGATTCACCAAAGATCTGCCTGCGCTCCGAATGGCCGATAATGGCCATGCTGCAACCAAGCTCCCGCAACATGCCTGGCGCTATCTCTCCGGTAAAGGCGCCCTGCTCTGCCCAGCAGACATTCTGGGCCGCCAGCCTAACCTCTGAACCACGCACCACCTCCGCCACCGTTGCCAAGGAGGTAAAGGGCGGGGCGATCATTACCTCCCGGTCGGTCAGGCCCTTGCAGACGGAGACCACGGCGGCGGCAAGATTTCTGGCCTCGACAAGCGAGGTGTGCATCTTCCAGTTCCCGGCAATCAAGGGAATACGCTGCATGGCTGCTCCTTATTTCTTGTAACTGATCACATAGTATGCGGCCAACTCCAGCGCTACATCCCAAACTGTAAGCGATTAGAGGGTGCGGCAGATGCGCGACAGAGGTCTTAGAGCTATACATATGTAGCGAACAGGCCGATAACAAAGCAGATGTCGTACCCTGTGATCGCTTACCTTATTCCTTCGCTTCCAGGGCCTCAACCCCAGGCAGCTTTTTGCCTTCCATCAACATAAGAAATGCGCCGCCGCCCGTGGAGATATAGGAGATGTTGCTCGACTCCCCTGCCTTGTGCACTGCCACATCGGTGTCGCCCCCGCCGACAATGGTCAGGGCGTGGGAGCGGGCCACATGCTGCACCATGGCCATGGTGCCCCTGGAAAACGCATCCATCTCGAAAGCGCCCATAGGGCCATTCCAGATAATGGTCTTGGCAGACTCCATAGCCTCGGCAAAAAGAACCGTGGTGGCCGGGCCGATGTCAAGCACCATCCAGTCGGCCGGCACCTCCTGCACCGTTACCCGCTTGGATTCGGCCCGAGCCTCAAACCTGTCGGCAACAATACAGTCAACCGGCAGATAGAGCTTGACCCCCAAGCGCTTGGCCTTGTTGAGCAGCTCCCGCGCCGTATCGAGCAGTTCATCCTCGACCCTGGACTGGCCCATATCATGGCCAACACTCTTCAGAAAGGTATTGGCCATGGCCCCGCCAATGATCATCTTGTCCACCCGATCCATGAGATTGTCCAGGGCGCCAAGCTTGCTCGACACCTTGGCCCCGCCCACGATGGCCACCAGGGGGCGCATGGGGTTGCTCACTGAGCGGTGGAAATAATCCATCTCCTTTTGCAGCAGGAAACCGGCCGCGCACTGCTCGACGAACTGGGTCACTCCCACCACGGAGGCATGGGCCCGATGCGCCACGGCAAAGGCGTCGTTGATATAGATATCGCACAGGCTGGCGAGCTGACTGGCAAAGCCCTCGTCATTCTGCTGTTCCTCCGCATGGAAACGCAGGTTTTCCAGCAGAACCACACTGCCAGGCTGCATGGCCTCGACAATAGCCTTGGTTTCCGCCCCGATACAATCAGGCGCCAGCACAACCTCCTTGTTCAGCAACCGGGAAAGGCGCTTGGCCGCAGGGGCCAGGCTGAACTGGGGCCTGCGCTCGCCCTTGGGCCGACCCAGATGCGAACAGATAATGACCTTGGCATTTTCATCCAGGGCGTAATTGAGGGTGGGCAACACCCCGCGAATCCGGATATCATCGGTAATGTTCAGCTGTTCATCCAGCGGCACGTTGAAATCAACCCGGATAAGCAGCTTCTTTCCCTTGATGTCAAGATCACGGATATTTTTCATGAAGCGTTTCTCCCTCAAACTTTGTTAAGCGTCGGCCAGAACTCTCTTTTCCATGAGTATCGCATCTTCAGCTGGCAAAGCGTAGTAATCTTTTCTCAGCCCCAGCCGGTGAAAGCCGAATCGTTCATACAAGGCCAGGGCCGGGAGATTGCCAGCGCGCAGTTCCAAAAAACAGCGCGCCACGCCCTGTGCCGCCAGAGAGCGCAAGGTGTGGGCCACCAGCTGCGCCGCTATCCCCTGCCGCCGGTGTTCACGGCCCACCGCGATCTTCAACAGCTCGGCCTCCCCGACGCAGCTCCGGCCACAGACAAAGCCGCACACCAACCCCGAAGCGGACGCTTCGGCAACAAACTGCCAACCACCTTCCTGAGCAAGCTCACTGGCCAGCTGTCCGATGGCCCAGGGCGAGGAATTCTCAGCTTCGATGGTGGCCACCACCTCAAGATCACCACCAGTCATGGGCCGAACTAAAAAGGCGCAAGGCTCGAGAATTTCCTTCTTGAACCTTTCACCTTTCAACTTTCACCTTTCAACTTTTAACTCTCAACTTTTAACTTTTTCCCTCTGCTTTTCTAAATCATCTGCCCGGCAATGGAAACGGTCCGGTCACCCAGCACATTGGTATAGCTGCCCAACTCATTATCGTACCAGCTGTAAACAACTACCTGGGTCACCGGCACTTCCAGCTTGGCAGGCCCACCGTTGCAGCCGAGCTTGGCCAGATTCACCTTGAGGCTGCCCGTGCGGGTATGAGTTTCCGATCCTTCGATAACCGCAGCGGCAAAAGGCAGGCCAATAATATCCGTGGAAACGTGCTGCTCGTCGCTGTATTCCAGATAAGCGCTGTTCTTGGCGTAATCCCGGTAGATGGAGTTCACCAGCTTCCGTTTGATGGGATTTTCCATGCTCTCATCCTGAAGGTTGAGTACCAGGATAATCAGGGAGCCGGTATTGGTGGGAATCCGCACCGACTCGGCAATGAAGCCGATGCTTTGCATCTCCGGGATGACCAGGGGCAAGGCCTTTGCCGCGCCAGTGGTGGTCAGGATGATATTGTTGAAGATACTGCGGTTTTTCCGCAGATCAGTGGCCCCGGCATTGGGCAGGCGGTCAAGAACCTGCTGGCTGCCGGTGGCGGCATGAACCGTGACCATGGAGGCGCTTAAAAAACGATCCGCGCCAAAATGATCCAGCAGAGGCTTGATCATGAAAGACAGACAGGTGGTGGTGCAGGAGGCTGCGGAAATCAGGGTGTGCTGGGACGGATTGAAATCGCCATCGTTGATGCCCATCACCGTGGTTACGGCATCGGCGGGCATCTCCAGACCTTTGTTCTTTATTTTAAAAGGCGCAGAAAGAAGCACCTTTTCAGCCCCGGCCTGAACATGGCCCCGCAAGGCGCCCTTAGGACTGTCAGCGTCTGCGGTGGGATCAGTAAAGACGCCGGTGGTGTCAACGACCAGACGAACCCCGTTTTCCTTCCACTGAATATCGGCCGGATTTCTGGCCTCTCGCAGGATCTTGACCGGCACGCCGTTGATGGTCATGGTGCCGTCTGCCTCATTAAGATTTTCAATAACCTGAGATCCCTTGCAACCATGGAGATACATGCCGAGCCGCCCGTAGGAGCTGTCCCGATCGATGGAACTGGCGATATCCTGAAGCCCGGTGCCCACCTGCCGACCCACGTTGACCACAATCTCGGAAAAATGCTTGCGGGCAACATGATGCCAGAGTGAAAGCTTGCCGATCCGGCCCAGGCCGTTAATGCCTAATTTCATGAAATACATCTCCTTTAGCGCTTTGATTGAACAGGCATGATCTTATGCTACGAAACAATCCGGCGATTATACGAAAGGGTCATGCTTACGGCAAGGAAAACTTTGCAGGGATCCGGGCCTGGAAGTCGGGCTGCCTGCCTTTAAAATCCGGCGTTTTTTTAGTGGTGTTTTTTTATTTTAAAAACGATATATATGAGACAAGGTCAACAGATGGCAAAATACAGGAAGGGCGAATGGAATCCTACATCGTTCTCGGTTACGCGGTTTTTCTTGGGACACTTTTCGTTGGCGGCGCTATCCTCAGCTCGAAGCTGCTCGCCTTCCACAGTCCGACCGGCAAGCGCAAGGTGCAGCCTTACGAATGCTCCGAGGAGCCAATCGGCGAGGCCCGCATCCGCTTCAAGGTTGGCTTCTACATCTTCGCCCTGCTTTTTCTTCTGTTCGATATCGAGTCGCTTTTTCTCTTCCCCTGCCTGAAGATCTTCCGCGCCGTGGTCACAGGCCAGGCCGGGGCGGTCAGCCCGATACTCCTCGTCGTTGAGCTGGCCCTCTTTGTCTCTATCCTGGTTTTCGCTCTTGTCTACGCCTGGCGCAAGGGAGTGCTGGTATGGGAGTAGGCGGCGCCTCGCCAGTCACGGAACAGATCGCTGAAATACTCGACCGGCTGCCGGGCGGCGCCAGTCTGGCAGACACCATCGAGTTCGTCGTCGCCTGGGCGCGGGCCAACTCCCTCTGGCCCCTGGTTTACGGCACCGCCTGCTGCGCCATGGAGATGATGTCCGCCGGATCCTCCCGGCACGACTGGGCCCGCTTCGGGGTCGAGGTGGCGCGCGCCACCCCGCGCCAGGCGGATCTCATCGTTCTGGCCGGCACCATTGTCGAGAAAATGGCCCAGAATCTGGTCACCCTCTACGAACAGATGCCCGGCCCCAAATATGTCATTGCCATGGGCTCCTGCGCCATCTCCGGCGGGCCTTTCTATTACGACTCCTACTCGGTGATCAAGGGCGGCGACCGGCTGGTGCCGGTGGATGTCTATATCCCCGGCTGCCCGCCCCGGCCTGAGGCGCTTCTGTACGGCATCATGGAACTGCAAAAAAAGATCCGCACCGAAGGACGCAAGAACCCCTGGCGGGTCGGCACCCTTTTTCGCGAACCCTTTATCGATACCCATAGCTTTGCCAGGAGCCAGTGGGAAAAACGTAACCAAGACGAGACCGCGCCAACGGCAGAACAGCCCCGCCCGGGGCGTCTTGAAAAAACGACCTTTCCCGAGGTAGCCGCCCAGAAAAGGCCCCGGCCAGGTCTTGACAACGCCGGTCTGCTCGCCGCCATCCACGAGGCCTTTCCCGACCTCACCGCCGTGGCGGACACCAATGGCGACCGAGTGCTGGAACTTGCGGTCAACCGCGACCACTACCTCGATCTGGCAGCCTTTCTCAGGGACGACCCCAGGCTCAAGCTGGATCTGCTCCTCCAAATCACAGCCGTGGACTGGCGCGACCGCTTCGACCTGCTGGTGCAGTTGCTCTCCACGGGGCATGGCCACAAGATCTTTCTCCGCCTGGCCGTAGATCGGGATAGGCCAAGCATTGCTTCTCTCTGCCCGCTCTTTTTGGGTGCGGAATGGCATGAGCGCGAGGTCTTCGATCTTTTCGGCATCCAGTTTACCGGCCATCCAGACCTGCGCCGGATCTTTCTCATGGACAATTTCCCCGGCCATCCCCTGCGCAAGGATTTTGACGATCCGGCGCGGGTGCTCAGGCGGCCATACTGAGATGATGGAAACACAGGAAAAAATCAGCCCCCCCGGCTTTCGCACCGGCAGCCGCTCGGACGCCAGCACAGAGGAATACTACCTCAACATGGGGCCGCAGCACCCCAGCACCCACGGGGTCTTGCGCTGCGTTCTCAAACTCGACGGCGAATCCGTAGTCGAGGTGGTGCCGCATTTAGGCTACATCCACCGTGGCATAGAAAAGGTGGCGGAAAATCAGACCTACCTCCAGCTCATCCATTTAAGCGACCGCCTTGATTATCTTTCAAGCTTCAGCAACAACCTCTGTGTCTGTCTGGCCATTGAAGAGGCCATGCAGATCGGGGTGCCGGAACGGGGCGAGTATATCCGGGTCATGCTCTGCGAGTTGCAGCGTATCCAGTCGCATCTCCTGTGGTGGGGAGTCTTTGGCATGGATCTGGGCGCGGTCACCGCCTTTCTTTACGGCTTCAAGGAGAGGGAACAGATCACCGACATCTTCGAGGAACTGTGCGGCGCCCGACTGACCATGAATTTCTTCAGGCCCGGCGGCTCCTGGGCCGATGTGCCGGACAGCTTCCTACCCAGGGTGCGCCAGGTTATCAGCCGCATGAAGGGGGCGCTGGCTGAGTGCCATACCCTCTTGACCAACAATGTCATCTTCCGCGAACGCACCCAGGGCATCGGTGTCCTGCCTGCGGCCACGGCCCTGTCCCATGGCTGCACCGGCGCTGTTTTACGCGGTTCGGGCGTGGCCTACGACGTGCGCCGCCACGACCCCTATTCCATTTATGACCGCTTCGCCTTCGAGATTCCCACGGGCGCCAGAGGCGACTGCTTCGATCGTTACCTGATGAAGATGGAGGAGATGCGCCAGTCGCTTGCCATCCTGGAACAGGCGGCGGCGACCTTTCCCGGCGGCCCGCACCGCGCCAAGGAACGGGCGGCCTACAAACTCCCCCCCGGCTCATACTACAGCCAGGTGGAAAGCGCTCGTGGTCTCTTCGGGGTCACCCTCATCGCCGATGGCGGCCCCAAGCCCTACCGGGTCAAGTTCCGCTCTCCCAGCTTTTCTAACTTGAGCGTGGTCAACGCCATCGCCGCCGGTCATCAGATCGCCGACCTGGTGACCATTCTCGCCTCACTGGACTTTGTGGTCCCGGATCTGGATCGATGAACGCCCTTCCTGCCTCCCAGACCTTTCCGGTCACCAACGCCATCGGCGACGCGGTGCGCCAGCTTTTTCCAGCCAGCGCCCCGGCCATCAACACGCTTTTGGCCATTGCCTCCCTTCTGGCTCTGGTCGCCTTTCTACCAGTGCTGCTCATCTGGCTGGAACGCAAGGTGGCGGCCCATTTTCAGGCCAGGCTCGGCCCCATGCGGGTCGGATGGCACGGGCTTTTACAATCCGCCGCCGACGGCCTCAAACTGGTCTTCAAGGAAGTGCTCAAGCCCGAGGGCGCGGACAGCTTCGTCTTCTTCCTCGCCCCAATTCTCCCGGCCAGCGCCACCTTCCTCATCATGGCGGTGCTGCCCTTCGACCATCACCTGCAGGTGGCTGACCCGCCCGCCGGGATTATTTATGTCATCGGCATCTCCGGCCTGAGCGTCCTTGGCATCCTCCTGGCCGGCTGGGCCTCCAACAACAAGTATTCCCTGCTGGGGGCCATGCGCTCCGGGGCCCAGATGATCTCCTATGAAATCTCCCTGGCCCTGCTCATGCTGCTGGTGGTCATGGTGAGCGGCAGCGCCTCGCTGCGGGAGATCGTCCTTTCCCAACAGGGAACGATCCTCGACTGGTGGATCTTCAAACTGCCGGGGCTGGGGCTTATCGCCTTCGCCATGTATCTGGTCACTTCGACCGCTGAACTGAACCGGGGGCCCTTCGACATCGCCGAGGCCGAATCAGAACTGACCGGCGGTTTCGCCACCGAGTACTCAGGCATCAGTTTCGCCATGTTTTTCTTCGCCGAATTCGTCAATATGTTTGTCGCCGCTGGGCTGGCCACTACCTTTTTTCTTGGCGGCTTTCTCGCCCCCCGCATTGGCCTCGCCTTCTTCGATGCCGTGGTAGATTTCGTGCCGGGCTTTGTCTGGTTTTTCGCCAAGGCCTTTCTGGTGGTCTTTATCTACATGTGGTTCCGCTGGTCTTTCCCGCGCCTGCGCGTCGATCAGCTCATGTACCTGGAATGGAAGCTCCTCCTGCCCGCCAACCTGGTGCTGCTGACGCTTACCGCCTTCTTCGTCATCAGGGGGTGGATCTTATGACAGCACCAAGAGCCAGACAAGAAGGAAGGCTGCGCCGCCTGGCAGGCGACCTGCTCTCGCTTTTTCAGGGCCTGGGCTTGACCTTTGGCTATTTTATCTCCCCTGCTCGGGTCATCACCCAGCAGTATCCGGAAAATAAGGCCAGCCTGCGGATGACCCCGCGCTTCAGGGGGCGGCTGGTCATGCCCAAAGACGAGGCGGGAAACCACCGCTGCACCGCCTGCGGTCTCTGCGAAAAGGCCTGCCCCAACGGCAGCATTTCCGTGCTCAGCGAAAAAGACAGCGCTGGCCGCAAGGTGCTGGGACGCTATCTCTACCGCCTCTCGCAATGCGCTCTGTGCAACCTCTGCGTCGAGGCCTGCCCCTTCGGCGCTATCGCCATGGGCCAGGCCTTTGAGCTGGCCGTGTACGACCGCGAACAGTTGACCCTGGTGCTGAACCAGAAAGAGGAGACAACCACCAATGTCTGACCTGCTCTTCTATCTCCTGGCCACGGCCCTGGTGATCTTTTCCCTGCTGGCAGTGCATGTCCCCAACCTGCTGCATGCGGCCATCGCCCTGATCGCCTCTTTTTTCGTTACTGCGGCGATCTACATCATGCTGGAGATGGAATTTCTGGCCCTGGCGCAGATCATGCTCTATATCGGTGGCATCGTCATCTTCATGCTCATCATCATCCTGCTCACCACCGGCATCGGCGAAGAACGGCGGCTGCCGGTAACCATCAGCCGGAGGCTCGCCGGGGCCGGGCTGGCAGCCCTTTTTCTCGGCGGGCTCATAGTCGCCTTTGGGCGCTGGACACCGCCCGCGCCCGCAGGTACTAACCCGGCGGTCAGCCTGGACGCCATCGGTCTGCGCCTGCTGGCGACCCAAAACGGCTTTGTCGTCGCCTTCGAGCTCATCTCCGTGCTGCTGCTCACCGCCTTAGTCGGCGCGGTGGTCATCGCCCGCAAGGACAAGGGGGAGACGCCATGACCCTCAGCCACTGCATCGTCCTGGCCCTGATCCTCTGCGCCATTGGGGTCTATGGCCTCCTGAGCCGCCGCAATCTCATCGGTCTTCTTTTGTCGGTGGAGGTGATGCTGAACGGCGCCAATCTCAACTTCGCCGCCTTCGCCCATTTCAGGGCCACGGATCCGGTGGCTGGAGCAATCTTTCCGGTCTTCGTCATGGCGGTTTCCGCCTGTGAAATGGCGGTGGCCCTGGCTATTGTCATCGCCTTGTACCGTGGCCGAAGGCAACTGGACGTCCGCTCCCTGGAGGAACTCCGTGGTTGAACAGATCCTGAACCACAGTTATCTGGCGCTTTTTTTCCCTCTGGCTGGTTTTATCATCATCGGCCTTGGTCTTGGCCGCGAATCCCGCAAGCTGGCCAGCGCTGTCGCTATCGCCATGGCGACTCTTGCCCTCTGCTCCAGCCTGGCTCTGGCCTGGGCCTACAAACTGACGGTGCTGGAGCAACCGGGGCTTTACCCTGATCAGACCCTGGTGGCCACACGAACAAGCTGGCTCAACTTTGCTCCTGGCATGAGCGCCGACATGGGTGTGCTGCTTGACCCCATCTCGGTGATGATGCTTCTGGTCGTTACCAGCATCGCCTTTCTGGTCACCATCTATTCCATCGGCTATATGCGCCATGACCCTGGCTTTGTCCGCTTTTTCGCCCTGCTCGACCTCTTCGTCTTCGCCATGCTCGGCCTGGTTCTTGCCACCAACATTTTGCAGATGTTCGTCTTCTGGGAGTTGGTCGGGGTCTCCTCTTACACCCTCATTGGCTTCTGGTACGAAAAACCGGCGGCAGTGGCGGCGGCAAAAAAGGCCTTTATCGTCACCCGTTTTGCCGACGCCTTCTTTCTCTTAGGTATCATCGTCATAAGTCAGCAGGCCGGCGGGTTCGACTTTTCCCTGCTCAACTCCCCGGCCATTGCCACGCTCCTCAACCATCAGGTGGCAATTCTTGGCCTGGACGTCAACCTGCTCAGCCTTACCAGCCTGCTTATCTTTGCGGGAGGCTGGGGAAAATCGGCCATGTTCCCCCTGCATGTCTGGCTGCCCGACGCCATGGAGGGGCCAACCCCGGTCTCGTCCATCATCCATTCGGCAACTATGGTGGTGGCCGGGGTCTATCTTACCGCCCGGATGTTCCCCCTCTTTGCCGCCGCGCCTGGCACCCTGACGGTGATCATGACGGTGGGCGCCTTAACCGCCCTGTTTGCCGCAGTCATCGCCATCACCCAGAAGGACATAAAACGCATCCTCGCCTTTTCCACCCTGTCCCAACTGGGCTACATGATGTTCTCCCTGGGGGTGGCTAAAACAACACCCGGCGGTGACATTCTCGTTTTTGGCTACAGCGCCTCGATGTTTCATGTCTTCACCCACGCCTTCTTCAAATGCATGCTCTTCCTTGGCGCTGGCGCGGTGATCCACGCGGTGCATGCCGGCGACCTCGAACAGATGGGCGGTTTGAGACGCCGCCTGCCCTGGACTTACTGCGCCATGCTCACGGCCTGTCTGGCCATCGCCGGGATCTTTCCCTTTTCCGGCTTCTGGTCCAAGGACGCCATCCTGCTGGCGGCGCTTGCCTCCGGCCATCTGCTGGTCTTCGCTGTGGCTCTGGTCACCGGCGGCCTTACCGCCTTCTATATGTTCCGGCTCTTTTTCCTCACCTTCCACGGCGCGCCGCGCCACGGCCATACCGACCCTGAGGATCCCTGGATGACCTGCGCCATCGTCATCCTCACGGTGCCGACGGTGTTTGCCGGGGGCCTGGAACATCTCTTTACCGCCACTGTGATTCCGGCCCTGCCCGCGCCCCTTGTCCACAGTCAGGCCGCCTGGCTGCCCTGGCTGGCCTCAGGGGTGGGGCTGACGGCGATCGCCGGGGCCTGGGCCCTTTACGGCCAGGGCGATCTGCGGCTGGCGACCAGACTTTGTCAGCGTCTGGGCCTGGCGCACCGGATCATCTTCAACAAGTTCTATCTCGACGAGGCCTATCTCTTTGTTACCCGCAGGCTGATCTTTGCCGGCCTCGCCCAACCGGCGGCCTGGTTTGACCGCCAGGTCGTGGACGGCGCCATGGATCTGTGCGCCACGATCCTCCAGGCAGGCGGCCAAACAATCCGCTGCCTGCAAAACGGCCAGCTCCAGGTATATCTTGGCGCCGCGATTTTCGGCGTCTTTTTTCTCCTCACCTTTGTCTATCTTATTTAAAGGTCACCACCAGCCATGAACGGACCCCTGCTGCTCACCACCATCTGGCTCCTGCCCTTTATCACCGGCCTGGCCATCTTGCCGCTCAACCGGGACGCCCACCAGAAAATCAAGCAGATTTCCCTGCTGGGCAACGGCCTCAATCTGCTGCTCATCATTTTTCTGCTGCTGCGCTTTATCGACTCCGCGCCGACGATGCCCCCTGGCAGCCACGCCAGCCACTTTCTCTTTGCCTATCGCACGGCCTGGTTCTCTATTCTCAACATCGAATACAACATCGGCGTTGACGCCATTTCCGTTTTGATGATGCTGCTGACCGGCATCGTCATTGTCTGCGGGATCCTGGCCAGCTGGCCACTTGAAAAACAGAGCAAGGAATTCTTCATCCTGCTTAACGTCCTGGTGGGCGGGGTCTACGGGGTTTTCGTCTCCCTCGATCTCTTCACCTTTTTCCTCTTCTACGAGGTGGCGGTGCTGCCCATGTATCTGCTCATCGGCCTCTGGGGCACGGGCAAAAAAGAATACGCCGCCATGAAGCTGACCCTCATGCTGGTGGCGGGCTCCGCCTTCATCTTCGCCGGGATTCTCGCCCTTTACTTTGAATCAGGCCTGCAAAGTTTCGACTTAAGCCGCCTCGCACTGATCCGCTTTCCTCTGGCCTTCCAGCTCTGGGCCTTCCCGCTGATCTTCACCGGCTTCGCCGTGCTGGGCGCCATGTTTCCTTTCCACACCTGGTCACCGGACGGCCACGCCTCGGCGCCCACCGCCGTCTCCATGCTTCACGCCGGGGTGCTGATGAAGCTTGGCGGCTACGGCTGCCTCAGGGTCGCCATCTATCTTTTGCCCGAAGGCGCCCAATTCTGGCTGCCCTTCTTTCTGGTGCTGGTGACCATCAATGTGCTTTACGGGGCCTTCTGCGCCATTCGCCAGACCGACCTCAAATACATCACCGCCTACTCCTCGGTCTCCCACTGCGGCCTGGTACTCTTTGGTTTCGCCGCCATGACCTTCGCCGGACTCAAGGGCGCGGTGTTGCAGATGGTCTCCCATGGCCTGATGACCGCGCTCTTTTTCTGTCTCATCGGCATGATCTACAGCCGCACCCATACCCGCGAGGTGGATGACATGGGCGGCCTCATGAAGGTGATGCCCTTTTTGTCCGTGGCCTTTGTCATCGCCGGTCTGGCCGGGTTGGGCCTGCCCGGTCTTTCGGGTTTTGTTGCCGAGGTCAATATCTTTGTCGGCGCCTACGCCAACCCCGCCACCTTAAACCGCATCTGCACCGTGCTGGCCGTGCTTTCCATCGTCGTCACCGCCGTCTATATGCTGCGGGCGGTAAACTCCCTGGTAGGCGGGCCGCTTGCTGGACGCTTCGCCCTGCTTACCGACGCCAGCCTGCTGGAACGGGCGCCCGTCACCATCCTGCTGGCCTGTCTCTTCGGGATGGGGATCCTGCCCGGCTGGATCATTAAACTGGTGGACAACGCTGTCCACCCAATCTTTAACAATATGATGCGCTGAGCCATGTCCTTATTATTGCTGCCAGATCTGTTCCTTCTTCTGCTGGGTGTCCTGGTGTTGGCCCTGGACCTCCTGCACGCCAAAAAACCATCAGCAAGTGGCAGCTTTCATCTCTCCTGGACAGGCCTGCTGTTGATTTTCGCCTTGCTCCTGGCGCTGCCTTACGACCAGCAGTTTGTCTGGCTTGGCAGCTACCAGGTAAGCGGGACAAGCCTGCTGTGCAAACAGCTTTTCATTCTTTCCGCCCTTTTCACGGTGTGGCTCGCGCGCCCCTACTTCAGATCGGGCGGGAACAAACGGGGGAGGCTGGCTTATCAGGGAGAGTTTTACGGGATTATCATCTTCGCCAGCGTTGGCATGTTCGCCGTGGTCTCGGCTGGCGACCTGCTGACCCTTTTTATCGGCATGGAACTCGCCACCATCCCCCTCTATATCCTGGCCGGCTATCACAAAAATGACCACCGCGCCAGTGAGGCGGCGATGAAATATATCGTCATGGGCTCACTGGCCACCGGCTTCATGCTGTTTGGCCTCTCATTTTTATACGGCGCGGCCGGGGCCCTTGATTTCGCCGCCCTCAAACAGGCGGCCATGGCCGCGCCCGCTTCGCCGCTGCTTGGCCTCGGGGTCTGTTTTATTATCGCGGCCGTGGGGTTTAAACTGACCCTCTTTCCCTTCCACATGTGGGCGCCGGATGTCTACGATGGCGCGCCGACCCCGGTCACCGCCTTCATTGCCGTTTCCTCCAAGGCCACGGCCATCATCTTTTTCCTGATCCTTTTTCATGGCCCCCTGGCCGCGCTGCACACCTCTTTGCAAATGCCCCTGCTGCTGCTGGCTGGCGCCACCATGACCGCTGGCAACCTGGGCGCCCTGCGCCAGACCAGGCTGCGCCGCTTCATGGGTTATTCCGCCATCGCCCAGGCGGGCTACCTGACCATGGCCCTGGTCGGCCCCCGCGCCGCGGCCTGGTCGTCCATCCTTTACTACCTGCTGGTCTATGCCGCCGCCAACTTCGCCGCCTTTTTCCTCATCGCCATAGTCGGCCGCGACCGGGAAGAGGAATTCTCCTCCCTGCGCGGCATGGGCAAACAGAATCCTGGTCTGGCGGCGGTGCTGATGCTTACCATGTTTTCCTTAGGCGGCATCCCGCCTCTGGCAGGCTTTCTTGGCAAGTTTCTCCTCTTTGCCGCCGCAGCCCAGCAGGGCTACTACGCCATGGTGGTTTTCGCGGCCCTCAACTCCACCATCTCCCTTTATTACTATCTCCTCCTCGTGAAAGAGGCCTACATCAACGAAGCCTCTGAGGCCAGGCCGATGCTCACGGTCGAGCCCCTGCAACGCACCTGTCTCGCGCTGTTGACTACGGCCATGATTCTGCTCGGCCTCTGGCCAGGCTACAGCGATTTCGTCGTCACTGTCCTGCGCTGAAAGCGCCTTTGCCTGAAAGTCAGCCAAAGGTAAAAGTGATACAGGGGGGATGTTTCCCTCTGTTCTTTGGCTTGAACTGAGCAGGCATATTTTTTTAAAGTTTGTAACCAGAAGTCCGATATGATAACTACAAGGTGCAGACAGAGGGCTGGACAGGGTGTCTGCATAAGCAAGAGCAACAGCAGATAACCTGTAGAGAATGAAGCAAGGATCTGGCGATGAAACTGACAGGCATTTTTTCTCCGATTAAAACAGAGAAGGTTCAGGTCAAGAAGTCTGAAGACTCCTCCGTTCCCAAAGCTGGCAATGCGTTCAGGACTGACAGCCTCGCCCAGCCTGCGGATCGGGTAGTACTCTCGGCTGGTTCTCTGGAGGCGCAGAAAATCAGGGATATTCTGGCGCAGACTCCTGATGTTCGCACAGACAGGGTTCAGGCGCTCAAGAAAGAAATTGCCCGGGGCGAATATCAGGTGGATTCTTTCCGGCTGGCCGATAAAATGCTGGCCAGTCTGCTCTCCGAGACCTTGACAGAGTAAGGATCAACCGAGTTCTCTTCTCTTGTGAAACCAGGCTTTCCCAAGAGCCCCGGCAGTTTCAGCCTTCCTCCCCCCCCCTCTGCGCTTCTTCCATCTATCCCCGTTTATTCCGCCTCTTCCCTGGTGAACACTGGCCAGCAGGCCTCGTAGCGTGAGGGGTTCTGCAATACCTGCTTGGCCAGACACTTCTCGGTATTGATCACTACCGGGCCCATCAGGTTGGCGGTCATCCCTTCGGGATTTCCCTTGGGAACAGTCAGAATGAGCAGGACTTCCAGGGCCTGTTCCGGCGCGGCTTGCAGTTCCTGTCGGGTCAGGCTGGAAATTTCCGGCTGGTATTGCGGAGTCAGGACAGCAGCCTGCATGGACACAAAAGCGAGTTTCGGGTCATCCAGGGACTGAAGCCAGAGAAACGGCGATTCTTCTCCATGCTGCTTGATGAAGAACCGTTTTGCCTCAGGGAAGCCCAAAAAAGGCGAGGTCAGGGTGATGATCTTTTCAGGATTGACTGACAGTTCGCCAAAACGACTGGTAGACACCGTGATTTCCCTCTGTTTTTCCGTGCAGGTTATTATGGCCATGGCGTGCCTCATTACTTTACTCCTGCGGGGTTAAAAAGCCGTGTAACCTTGCTGTACCCGTAAAATTAATTTAACGCAGCGACGCAAGGTCGCAAAGTTTTAAAGCTGAGTTGAGCAGCTTGCCTGCTCATACGAAACTTATACCCTCTGGGTGAAAAGCTGAGTTGAGCAGCTTGCCTGCTCATACGAAACTTATACCCTCTGGGTGAAAAGCTGAGTTGAGCAGCTTGCCTGCTCATACGAAACTTATGCCCTCTGGGTGTAATCCTTTTATTTCAGCAGGTTGTTTTTGCGCCTCTGCGTCTTGCCGTTCCGTTTTTTACATACAAGACCATCTAACGGCTCCTGAAAACAGAATCAAGCGCGGAAAGATCCGCTGGAGCCTCCGCAGCCGCCCGGGTGTTTTCCTCCAGGATGCGCAGGTATATTTCTTCGCGATGAACCAGAACCTCAGCCGGGGCCTCGATCCCGATCTTCACCTGGCCGCCTTTTATCTCAAGAACCCGGATCTTTATCCCCTCGCCAATGGCAATGGTCTCTCCTGGTTTTCTGGCAAGTATCAGCACCTTATCGGCCCTCCCTGGCTTGGTTGATGATGAGGCGCGCTCTTCCCTGGGCGCATTTTCCTTTTTTGCGAGGGCATCCTATTTGAGAAAGTCAACCAGGCTCAGCTGCATGGTTTTGGCAGCGGCCGCCAGAGCCGCCTGGTAGGCCGTTTCCTTGCTCTTTAGTTCCAGCAGGGCTTTCGCCATATCGGCGTCTTCCTTCTCAGAAAGATTTTCTCTGGTGGCCAGTTCAAGGTTCGCATAAATCTGCTGCTGGACGATGATCCGGTTCGCCCGGGCGCCAAAGTCGGAGATCTGGGAGGAGAGATTATCCATTACCGTATCGGAATCAGCAGTGGCCTGGTTAATGGCCTGAACCTGCATGGCATCACTGGTAATCCCCGACATCTCCAGAAAGTTGCTGGTGTCTGTATAGGTAAAGGTATATCTTTCGGGATCGGTGGTTGCAAGCTGCAACTGGCCTGCGGCATCCCAGGAGGCGCTCAGGCCGGGGATGCCGTTTATTCTGGCGGCAACCTCTGCCGGGCTGTCTGCGGCAACATTAACCCTGACATCCCTGGTCGTATTCGTCAGAGGGGGGTAATAGGCGTGATCCGTCACCGTAAAGGCGATGATGCCACTGGTAAACGACTGGGCTTGCTGCTCAAGGCCGGTATCGCCGCTGTCAAGTTTGGCGGTGGTATCCGTGGCCGTGTTCAGGCCGGTGACGGAACTGAAATTCTGACCGAGCAGGCTGTCCTGCAGTTTTTTGAGCATGGCGAAAATACCGGTGTCCGCAATGGCGGTCTTGCCATTTTTAGACACCTCCAGGGTGCTTGTTCCGCCAATCTTGATGGCCAGGTTATTATCAGGATCTCCGGCATAGCGGACATTGTCTTCCTGTTGCTGAATGGTGATCACTGCCAACAAGCCATCAGCGGCAAGATCGTCAACTTCACTGGTGGTGGCCAATCCTCCATCCAGACCAAGAGCGACGAAGCCTGGTTCCGTGATGGTTGTGGATTCCAGGGTAAATGGCCGATCCGATAAGAGTTGCACGGTGCCGAAGTAGACCTTGTCTGCGGCTGCGCCGTTTAGCTGACTGACGGCTTCCCCGTTGGCGGTAGTGATGATCCGGATATTGCTGCCATCCTCTGCGGCAAGAGACAGCTTGCCACTGCTGTCGCGGGAGGCGATAACCCCGGTGAGGTCTGTTTTGGCGTTGATCGCATTCACCAGGGTGTTGTCGGTGTCCTGGGCAAGAATGGCAGTGGGGGCGGCAAAAATATCCTGCCCGTTGATGCTCAAATCGCCGACGCCAAGGGAACCGGCTCCTACCGCTACGGTGGCAGCATGGAAGGCGGGAGTGATCTCGGCGCTGACGCCGGTGGTGTCGGTTGCATCATTGATCACCCCGGCCTTGGCTGTTGCCGAGCCATCCCCTCCAGTGCTGGCAATGGAGATGCCGTTGATGGTCAGATCCCCTGCGGCCAGATCGTATTCAGGCAGGGCCGCAAAATTGACGGCTGCCAGGGCCTTGCCATTAACACGATAGCCGCTCGCCAGATCGGCGACAAAAGGCTCCGGTTCCGTTTCGGTGTAGCCGGTGGTACGGTAGCCGCCAAAAACGTATTTGCCATTCACCTTGCTGTTGGCCAGGGCAATGGCCTCTTCCCAGAGATTACGAACCTCTTCCGCCGCGCTGGCCCGGTTCTGCGGGCTGACCGAGGCATTAGCCTGTTGCAGGCCCAAAACCTTGGCGCGCAGGGTGAGATCCTTCATCTGGGTGAGAGAGCTTTCTGCGGCGGTGATACTTTTATCACCAAAGGTGAGATTGTCCTGATACATGGCGATCTGACTGAGGCTGCTCCGTAATCTCAGGGCTGTCACCATATTAACCGGATTGTCGGAAATCGTTGCCATCTGTTTGCCCGAGGAAATCCGGGTATTGATCTGATTCATGTCCGTGGTGATCTTGTTAAGATTCGTCAGGATATTGGCATAAATAGACTGCATGGTGATACGCATGACTGTCTCTCCTATCGCACAGAGTCAAGCAGATCTTTCAGCATCTCGTCGGACATGGTGATCAACCGGGTTGCGGCGGTATAGGCCTGCTGGTATTTGATCAAACTCGCCATCTCTTCATCCAGGGAAACGCCGGAAACAGAATCACGAATCTCGCGCAACTGCGCGCTGACCAGCACGGCGGAATCGTAGGAATAACCTATGGTGCGCGTAGTATTGGCGACCTGGCCGACCAGGGTGTTGTAAAAACCGTCCAGGGTATCCTGGGAGCCGCCGGTATAGGTTATATACTCATCGTACTGGATGTTAACAATCTTGAGGGAATTGCTGTTGTCTCCGCGGAATATCTGGCCAAACTGACCAACGGTGGCGGCGGCCAGATTATTGAGGTCGTCGGTAATCACGCTGTTCAGGTCAATATCTGCCGCGCTGCTGCCGGAGAAAAAAGTGTTGAGCCCGGCAGCCTGGAGAAAGTTTGAGCTGTCGTTGGCAAAGGCGAACTGGTGGCTGGCGTCCGGGGTCAGACGCAGGCTGTTGTTGTTGTTTGAGGCCGTAACCCAGCCGCTGCTGCTGGTGGCCGCAGCCACCGTCTTGTTGATGATGTTGACCACGTCGTCCAGGCTGTAAGCACGCGCCAGGGAAACGGTGACGGGCCGGGGCATGGCCAGGGTTCCGCTGTTATTGTAAATCCAGATCTCGAAGCTGCCCGTGGTGTCGATCTGGTCAAAATAGTCATATCCGGAGAGCAGAGGGCCTTGATGCCCGATTTCCGGGCCATATTGGATGGCGCCATCGCCAGCCTGCGAGTCAGAGGGAACTGCGTCCAGACCCAGTTGGGCCAGGATGGAGTCATTCACTCCAGCCGTGAGGGTAAAAGAGTTGGCAGAAAACAGGGTAATCTGGCCGGTGTTATGGGTTGCGTCGGCGGTGTAGGTGTTGCCGGTGACACTGTTAAGCCCCAGGTTCGCGATGGTCGCGGCGCCAGCAAAGACGCCGCTCAGATTGGCCACGGCGATGGAAGAGCTGTCGCCCTCATTTGTATTGTAAAAAACCAGGGAATTGGCAGGGCCGCCATTGACGCCGGTGCCAGCGGTCGCCTGAATGGTAACCGGATTGGTGGTGCTGGCAAGGCTGTTATAGGTAGCCAGATCGCTGTTCACCTCTGCCGCCAGATTGGTGGCAAAGTTGGCGTTGCTGCCCACATCGCCGGCGACCACCGTATAGCCGACCGCAACGCCGTTGAGGGTGAAGCTGATGGTGTCGCCGACAGTCAGGTTGGTAGCGTTGACGGCCACCCCCGCCACCAGGGTGGTCAGCCGCGCTTCGACCCCGGCCTCTGCCGCATTGATGGCGGTCACGGCATTGTCTGCCTTGCTCATTGCCAGGCCGTTTTGATCGGCGCCACCGATGATCTCCCCAACCTCCCGATCGTTGATGGTGATACTGCCTGCGGAAATGGTGGCGGTATCGGTGACTGCGTCCACAGTGGAGGTAAGGCGGGCGACATTACTCGCTTGCTCCGCGCCGGTCAGGGTGTCAGCAAACAGGCTGACCCCGACCCCTTGCGTGTGCTGCTGGTTGATCTCACGAATCATGGCGTTGGCAAAGGCATTCAGGCGACCAAGGAAATTGTCGGGGTCGCCTTCGCTCAGGTTGCCGCGCACCTCCAGCCAGCCCCCGATTTTGCCACCCAGTTCAGCTCCTCTGCCAACGGTCTGACGTGTTTCATTACCGTTGCTGTCTTCATTTATCCAGACAAGTTCGTTGTTCTCCCAGTCTACCCGCGCTGCCTGGCTGCTTTCCACCAGGGTGTGGCCTTCGTTCATCAGCACGCTGTAACCGCCGTTCTTATCCTCAAAAAAAGAAACATCCAGCAGCTGGGAAAGCTCCTGAACCAGCGAGTCCCTTTTGTCGCGCAGGTCGTTGGCCTGACCCGCTGCGGATTCCGCCCCGGAAATCTGCACGTTGAGACTGGCGATCTGACTGGTGATGGTGTTGACATCGCCGATGGCGGTATCAAGGCTGATGCCAATATCAGTTTTGGTCTGGGTCAATTCTTCGCTCATGGTATGCAGCTGGTCGATGAGCAACTGGGAAGACTGGATCGTCGCCTGTCTGGTTGCGGAAATTTCCGGGTTGTCAGCCAGATTTTGCCAGCTGCTCCAGAACTGACTCAGCAGATCGTTGATGGCCAAGCCCGGCGCCTCGTTGAACACGGTTTCCACCAGCCGCATGGATTCCTGCTGCGCCTGCAGGCTGCCCAGATCTGATTCCTGGCCGGCCTGCCGTTGCACCATAAACTGATCATAGTTTCTCAGGATGACTGAGGCCTTCACGCCGCCGCCCAGAAGGCCGGCGCTGACAGGAGCGGCATTGTTTGTTTCCAGCCGCAGCGATTGCCTGGTATAGCCAGGGGTGTCAACATTGGCAATATTGTGCGCTGCCACCTGAATGGAAAGCTGGTGGGCGAGGAGCGCCTCCTTGGCAATACTCAGCACCTGGGAGATGCCGCTCATGACCTAGACCTCTCTGCTGATAAAAGAGGGCTGATTCAGCGAGGGCTTGCGACTGAAACCAGAACCCCCGTACAGGGGACGCTCCGCTATTCCGCTGGTGATCAGGGAAATGGCGTCGTTAAGGTATGTTTTTACATCTGCGGCAAAATGTCGATTGATCTGGTTACGGCTGAGAATCTCTTCCCTGAGCCAGGCGAGCCTTTTGCGATATCGGGCCAGTTTCTCCCCCTCTTCCGGCTTGAGCAGGGGAATGAGGGCGGTAAACCTTGTCGTTTTGCCTGCTGCTTCCGGAAGGGCTTCTCTGGTCAGCTCGGCAATCTGGGAGTCCAGCGCCTGGATCCGGCTCAGTCTGTTTTCTTTCTTGTCGCTCAAGAGGATGAGAGCCTGCATGTCCATGTTCAACAGAGCTTTCTGTTCTGTCTGAAGAATGGCGAGCATATCCTGGGAGAGAACAACTTCCTGCTCCAAAGCCTCCAAGAATCTGGCGGGGAGAGAACGTTGTCCTGTAAGTTCTGTCTGCGGCATGGTCTATTTTTCCCCGCTCTGTGAGCTCTGAGAAGCATGGGCCTGCGACAGTTGCCGATAGAGCATGTCGCCAAAGCCGATACTTTTACTGCCCGCCATTTTCTGGGCTATCTGGTCATCGTGGATGGACTGGAACATCTCCTCGCCATAACCTCCGTCCAGCAGGCCGCTTTTAGGAACGCTCTGGCGGGCCAGGGTCAAGATCTGTTTGAGCATCAGAGCTTCAAATCCGGCGCAGGCCTCGCGAAGTTTCCTGTCTTTAAGCGTATCGGCAGGATTGACTATTCCCTTGAGCCCGGTGGTTGTTTCGCTGATAATGTCCATCTAAATGATCTCCAGTTCCGCCTGCAGGGCGCCCGCAGCCTTGATGGCCTGAAAAATGGCGATCAGTTCGCGGGGGGCAACCCCCACCGAATTCAGGGCCCGAACCAGTTCGCCTAAAGACACGCCCGGCTGCAAGGTCACGACCTTCTGGCCAACCTTGACCGGATCAGCCGGGGAGTTGACTGGAACACCTGGCGGAGGCGGTGGTTTAACCTGCAGGCTCAGATTTCCATGGGAAAGGGCAAACTGGTTGATGGTGACATTGTCGCCCATGACCACCGTGCCGGTCCGTTCATTCAAGACCACCTTTGCCCGTCGTTCCGGGTTGATCTCGATATTTTCCAGAGCCGCCAGCAGGGCAATCTCCTGAGCCCGGTATTTTGCCGGAACCTCTACCTCCACCGAGGCCGCGTCCCGGGCGGTGGCATAGTTTCCGCCCAGATAGGTGTCAATGGCGGTTTTCAGCAGGGAGATGGTGGTGAAATCAGGCGAGGCCAGACTGATCGTGATGCTCTCCTTGTTGGCAAAGCTCACTGGCACTTCCCGCTCCACCGAGGCGCCGTTGCTGATGCGGGCCACGGTCAGGTGATTTTTCTGCCGGGCGCCAGCGGCTGGCTCAGCCCCGCCCCCGATGCTGATGGGGCCCTGGGCCATGGCATAGACGTTGTTGTCCAGACCTTTGAGCGGCGTGGCCAGCAGGGTGCCGCCCTGAAGAGAGGTGGCGTCACCCACCGAGGAAATGGTCACGTCAAGATTCTGGCCCGCCTTGAAAAATGGCGGCAGGGTGGCAGTTACCATGACAGAAGCGATATTTTTTACCCTGGTGCTTTCGGGATCAACCTTGACCCCGAGATTGTTGAGCATATTGCTGAGCCCCTGGCCGGTAAAGGCGGCCTTGTTCCCATCGCCGGTGCCGTTTAAGCCGACGACAATGCCGTAGCCCACCAGCTGGTTGTTCCGCACCCCTTTCACCGAGGCCAGGTCTTTGAGGCGGACGGCATGGGCAAGTCCGGTGTTCAGGAACAATCCGAGCAGCAGCGCGCCAACAAAAAGCAAGGCCAGGCAGCGGAGGTTCTGTTGCTCAGTTTTTTTGGGGCCAGATGTTTTTATCTGCATGGAACTGTCCTTTTGCTTTTTCCAGAGCCTGTATCTTGAAAGTAAAGCAAACAGTGTGCCACTGGTCAGACACATATTGTAATGTGCCATTTCCAAAGGGAATATCCTTTTTTTCATCTGCTTGCTCCGGCGGGAAAGGAATATTTTGCCTAGTGTTGCTTCGTCATATTGGGAAATTCTGAATCTGGAAGCCAGGAGACAGGATGTTTTGAGCCACCCGAACAGAAGGTTGCTGCTTAATTCTCCTGACTCCTGACGCCTTTATCCTCAAAATGGCCAGACACTGTCCAGAGCGCGGGACAGCCAGCCTGGCTGCTGCTTGTCGCCGATAGCCCCCTGGCCGCTGTATTCTATCCGGGCATCGGCGACATGGGTTGAAAGAACGGAGTTGTCCTGGGAGACATCCTGCGGACGGATAATGCCGGAAAGGATGATGTGCTGGGTTTCATTGTTGACCTTCACCTCCTGGTAGCCACGGATGTTCAGGTTGCCATCGGTGGTGATGTCGATGACCCTGGCGGAGATGGTGGCGCTCACATTGCTTTTCCGGTCGGTCTTCCCCTTGCCCTCAAAATCATTGGTCAGCTTGGCCTGCAACTCGGTAAGCGAGGGAGAAAAGCGGCTGTTTTTGTCCGCCAGCCAGGTCTCCAGACCAAAGAGGCTGGAAACACCGCCGGTGACGGTTGATTCGCGTTCTGTTTTGGTGTTGGCCTCCTTGTTGGCCTTGGAGGTTTCCACGATGCGAACCAGGACGATATCGCCTACCCTTTTCGCCCGGCTGTCTGCATAGAGATCAAGCCCACTGTTGCTGGCGGCGTAGATTGCCCCCTCGGCCCTGGCTGGTTCGATCCGTGGCGGGGCAGGCAGGGTATAGCGTTCCGGCAGTTGCTGGGCCTGTTGCCCACCTGCGCCGATACAGCCGGAAAGTCCGGCGAGCAGAAATATGCCGAGGGTTGTGGCAAGGAATGTCGGGCGCATAATCTTCTCCTTTTAAAATTCGGTTTCGACAACGCCAGCGCTCAGAACCCGGGCCTGAATCTCCCTGCGGCTGGTGAGGTTTTTTACCCGGATCATTTCGCCTTTTGCCCCGGAATTTCTGGCTTCGCCAGGCGCGGTTATCTGGATTGCCTGAGATTTCGCCATGATGGTTACCCGCTCCCCCCGGTTTACCAGAGGAGGAGCCTCAAGGGCCTGGGCATAGAGCACGGCCCCGGCTGGCAGCGAGAGCTTGAGCTTTTGCCCGGCCGCCTGCTCCGGATCCTTGACCAGCCCGGGATCAAGCATGGAGATATCCCGCCGCTTCACGGTGAGGTCGGCGCTGCTGATGAGCTCATTGCGGTTCAACCTCTTTATCGTGCTGACCGCCGGGCCAAAAAGCCGCAACTCGCCACTCATCTTCACCTGCCCCTGCTCCTGACCATCTTGCAAAATAATGGCGCTGACATTCTTTTTGCCGGGCCGGGAGTCGCTTGGCCTCTGGGTGATCCGGTAGTCAAAGCCGCCCTTTGGCAAGGTCATCGCCAGGGGCCGAATACTGAAATCAGCGATCTGGACATCCTCCTTGGGCCAGGGTAAATCCTTGAGTACAACCTCGCGGAAGATATTCTTCAGCGCGGCGAAATCCTGCTCCGCAAGCCTGTCCGCCGTTTGTCCGGGGAAAGGACAGGCCAAAGAGAGCAGCAGAGCAAGCATGAGCAGGCGCGACAGAGACAGCGGCATTTTAATCCTTTTTTAACGGACCAGGGTATTCGCCACTTCCAGCAGCTTATCCGCAGTCTGAACCGACTTGGAGTTCACCTCATAAGCCCGCTGGGTGATAATCATGTTGACCAGTTCCTCGGTGACATCCACGTTGGAGACCTCAGAAAAGCGCTGCTGAATGGTGCCCAGACCATCGTTGCCAGGGTTGGCCTCGGTGGGGGCGCCGGAGGCCGGGGTTTCCTGAAAAAGATTGGCCCCGCTACTGCGCAGGCCACCGGGATTGATGAAGCTGTGCAGGGTGATCTGCACCGTGGCGAGTACCTGCTGCTGGGCATCCTTGGCGGTGAGCAGCCCATTGTTGTTGATCCCCAGAGAGATTGTCCCCTGAGGCACCGTGAATTCAGGCTGCAGCCGGTCGCCGTTCTGGGTGACCACATTGCCTTCAGCATTGAGACTGAAGGCGCCTGCCCGGGTAAAGTAATCCTGGCCATCGCGAACTATCTTGTAAAAGCCGTTGCCCTCAATAGCCCAATCCAGATCATTGCCGGTTTCGACGATGCTGCCCTGGGTGAAGATTTTCTGCACCGAGGTGGGGCGGACACCGAGGCCGACCTGAATGCCGGAAGGCACCCGGCCGCCATCGGCGGTTTCCGTGCCCATGGCCCGGATTTCCTGATAGTAGAGATCCTCAAACTGGGTTCGGCTTTTCTTGAAGCCGGCGGTGTTGACGTTGGCCAGGTTGTTGGCAATGGTGTCCAACTGCAACTGCTGGCCGGTCATGCCGGTGCGTCCCGTGAATAATGAGCGGATCATGTTGGCCCCCTTTTTTAAAAAGGTTAAAGATGAAATGTAAAAAGTTAAAGACCGTGCCTTGCGCCTTGATCCCTAATTATCCTGTAAGCGATTACAGGGTGCGGCAGATGCGCGACAGAGGCCTGAGAGCTATACAATATGGTATGCGATCAGGCCGATAACAAAGCAGATGTCGTGCCCTGTGATCGCTTACCTTATCCTGCCAGGCTGCCGACCCTGCGCGCGGCAAGGTCATCCAGGTCGTCCACAGCCCGGATCATTTTTTGCTGCCCCTCATAGGCGCGGTACAGATCGATCATCTCCGTCATTTCCGTGACGGTGTTGACGTTTGATTTTTCCAGATGCCCTTGCAGAAGCTGAAAATTCGGCGAGGCCTCTTCCGCCGCCCCCTCGGCAAGACGGAAAAGATTCTCCCCTTCCTTTTTCAGGGCCTGCG
>MGTC01000068.1:8973-36660 GCA_001799255.1 Deltaproteobacteria bacterium RIFOXYD12_FULL_55_16 | reverse complement strand
CGGTGTGCTCCCGCATGGGCTGAAAATCCTTGCTGCGATCCCGGTCGGGGATCATGGCGTCAACCCCGCACATCTCCGAGGCAATGGCCCATTCGCCGGGCTTGCCGCCCACGGTGGCGGGGCGCATCTTCTTGGCGTCCATAACCAGCATGGCGGTTTCATCGGGCAGGGTGCCGATTACCGCGTTGGGGCCGTCGATGATCAGGCGGCGGCAGGCATCCCGCAAGCCGCGCAGAAAATCGCCCTGGGGATGCACGGCCAACTCTTCGTTCTTGAGCGGGGTGATCACATGTTTATAGGCTTCAAGCGGCAGCTTGAGCTGCCTGGTCACATAGTGCAGGATATGGGCGAAGACCTCGGAGTCCGACTGATAGCCGATATAGCCGGGATAGGCCCGGCCGGTGAGCCAGTCTTTGATGGGGATAAAGGCGGTGTTTTCGCCGTTGGTCATGGTGGCGACCCCCTGGATAAAGAAGGGGTGGCAGGCATAGAGGTTGATCCCGTAGTTGGTGTTCTGACGGCCTTGGGCCATACAGATCCGGCTGGTGATCCTGCCTGAATCCAGACCAAGGGCGAGGCCGATCTCAAGGGGCCAGCCTACCTCCTTGATCATCACCACATCGGGCCACAGGGAAAAGGCGGTGAGATCGTTGCCGTGAGCCTCGCCATCGGCGCGCAGGGCAAGGCGGGTCAGCAGCAGTTCGTGTTCGACCTCGCTCGCGGTGAGCTTGCTCCAGGCGATGGGCAACTTGTATACCCGCAGAACATACTTGTGCCGATCCTGAGCCTCGATCAACGCCTTGTTTACGTCAAACTCGTGATCGTACTTGAGGGTGAACCCGGCCCTGTCCATAATCTGGTCAAGACGGGCAAGCGCCGCTTCGCTGTGAGCGATACCCGAAAGGATCGGATCTGCGGCATTGTATTTGTAATCCGCGAACGTAAGCCCCCTGAGCAGCAGGCCGAGGCCGCTGCCATCATACCCCTCCTGCATGGCCTCCATGGCCGTAAGCACCGAGAAGGGAGAGAAAGGCTCACTGGCGGTTTTCATGGCTAACCGGCACATGGGTCACTCCTTTGCATAATAAATGATGGCTTCGTAATAAGCGAAGGCACAGCCAGCGGTCTTGCGCTTATTGAAAAAATGATGCGCCTGTAACTCAGGGTTAAAATTCATGATTATAGCGAGAAGTTTCAACCGTACAAGGCTAATTTAGCGACTCACTGCATTACACCACAATAAATGGATTGTCAAGGAGGGAAACCGGGCCAGAAAACGGAGGCAGGAAGGGGATGCGGAGGGGATATTGTTTCAGTAACGCCTTGATTAGGAAGAGGGTCTCTTTCTCTTTTATCGAGGCAGCTCTCGATAATCTCGCGGAGATAAAAGGCCTTGGTGTGCCCAGTATGTGCGGCGAGAAAATCAAGCCGTTGTTCGGTTTCCGGAGAAAGTCGAATCGAGGTTGCCATGTGATGCCTCCCTTGGATTATTTGTATGCATAATATCACACGAGGTCATCAAGGCAAGCTGGATGAGAACCCCGCAAAAATCGGGGTGGCAATACCCCTTTTTTGTGGCATCATGGATTCATGAACGATTACCAGCGCATTGCCCTTGTCATCCGTTATCTGGATGAACGCTACTCCGAGCAGCCAGATCTGGCTGTTTTGGCGGAATATCTGGGCTTGAGCGATTTTCATTTTCACCGCCTGTTCTTCGCCTGGGCAGGGATCACGCCCAAGGAATTTCTTCGGGGCCTCACCCTTTCCCAGACCAGAAAATTGCTGCGCCAGGGACGGAGCGTGCCTGATCACTTTCTGCTTGCCGAACTTTCCGGCCCTGATAGTCGGTCTGCTTTTCGGGTCAACTTGGAGACCGCCTTGCCAGGCGAATTGAAAACCGGCGGTGAGGGCTGGGTGATCAGCGCTGGTTTTGCCGACAGCCCGTTTGGCAGATGTCTGGTGGCTGAAAGCCCCCGTGGCCTCTGCCAGCTCTCCTTTGCCGACTCCCAAGACGGCTTGGCGGAATGGGCCGCCCTTCAGCAAAGTTGGCCACAGGCGCGGCTACAGCGAGACGACTCCGTTGCGAGGCGGATAACCGAGACGGTTTTCATGCGGCCAGGAAAAACCGGTTCGCGCCCCGTCCTGCGGGCCTTTGCACAAGGCACCCCCTTTCAGCTGAGAGTCTGGCGGGCCTTATTGTCTGTGCCGCCCGGCGCCCTTGTCAGTTACGGGCAGCTGGCCGCAGCCCTGGGCCAGCCCACCGCCGCCCGCGCCGTGGGAACCGCGCTGGGGCAGAATCCCCTGGCCTGCCTTGTCCCATGCCATCGGGTAATTCGAGCGACCGGCGTGATGGGCGATTATCGCTGGGGCCAGGTTCGCAAACGCGCGCTGGTGATCTGGGAGAATGCCCCACGCTCCAGCAGCGAGACTTTGGGCTGGAAATCCCCTTGACCACCGTGCTGCCCATCCATGAGATCCTGCCGGAACTGCGAGCCCAGCTGGCCAGAGGCAAGGCGGTGGTTCTCAGCGCCCCGCCCGGTTCGGGCAAGACCACGGTAGTGCCTCTGGCCTTGCTGGCTGAACCATGGCTAGCGGGGCGAACCATTCTGATGCTTGTGCCGCGTCGGCTGGCGGCCCGACTGGCCGCCGCCTTCATGGCTCGGCAGCTGGGCGAGGAGGTTGGCCGGAGTGTGGGCTACCGGGTTCGTTTTGAGGCCAAGGTTTCGGCGGCAACCAGGGTGGAGGTGGTCACCGAAGGGGTGTTCACCCGCCGGATTCAGGATGATCCCGAACTGACCGGAGTGGGGCTGGTGATTTTTGATGAATTTCACGAGCGCAGCCTGCAGGCCGATCTGGCTCTGGCCCTCTGTCTTGAGGTGATGACCAGCCTGCGGGAGGATCTCAAAATCCTGCTCATGTCCGCCACCCTGGACACCGAAGCCGTCAGTCGACTGCTCGACAACGCCCCGGTAGTCATAGGCGCAGGGCAAAGCTACTCTGTAGGGGTGGAATACTGCCGGGCCGGGCAACTGCTTCAGCCCCAGCCCCGCGAGATTGCCAGACAGGTAGCCGCAGCCATCCATCAGGCCCTGGTCGAGCAGCCGGGTGATATCCTGGCCTTTTTCCCTGGCGCAGCGGAGATCCGGCATACCCAGGCTTTGCTGACTGCGGCCTTGCTGCCAGACGAAATCATTATTCACCCCTTATACGGCGACCTGAGCCTTGCTGCCCAGACCGCTGCGGTGCAGCCGGATCCGAAGGGTCGCCGCCGCCTCATCCTGGCCACCCCCATCGCCGAAACCAGTATCACCATCGAGGGCATTCATACCGTGGTGGACAGCGGCTGGAAACGATCCCCGCAGTTCGCCCCCAACAGCGGCCTGAGCCGTCTTACCACCCAGCGCATCTCGCACGCCTCGGCCACCCAGCGCGCCGGGCGGGCCGGACGCCTTGGCCCTGGGCACTGTTACCGTCTGTGGAGCCTTGGCGAAGATCACGGCCTCAAGCCCTTTGACCCGCCAGAGATCCTGGCCGCCGACCTGAGCCAGTTGGCCCTGGATCTGGCCCGCTGGGGGGTGCCTGACCCTGCCAGTCTACGCTGGCTCGATCCGCCGCCAGCCGGGGCTTTTGCCCAGGCGCAATCCGTGCTGTTGGCCCTTGGGGCTTTGGGCCGGCAGGGCCGTCTCACCCCCCTTGGCCGGAAGATGGCCGAGCTCCCGGCCCATCCGCGCCTTGGTCACATGCTGCTGGCGGCTGCCAAACAGGGCGCAAGCAGCCAGGATTTGGCCTGCGACCTTGCGGCCCTGCTCTCGGAGCGGGACATCATCAAGGGCCGGGAGCGTTCGGCGGATATCGAAGATCGGCTCCACGCCCTGGCTGTTTTCCGCAGCGAGGGCCAGGCTGCGGCCAAAAGCCTTGAGGCGGACACCGATGTCTGCCGCAGGGTGGTGCAAACCAGCAGACAGCTTCGGGAACATCTGCCCAAACCTGCCCGGCTCAATGGCGGGAAGACGACAAAGTCAGCGGCGACTGCGGGCGAACTTCTGGCCCTGGCCTTCCCGGAGCGGATCGCTCAGCGGCGGGGCGAGGGCCGGGGGCAGTACAAGCTTGCTTCCGGCCGGGGCGCGGTACTCCCCGCCCACGACCGGCTTGCCAGCCACGAGTATCTGGCGGTGGCCGAGCTGGATGCGGGCAAAAGCGAAGGCCGGATCTTTCTTGCCGCCCCCCTGGCCAGGGAATCCCTGACAACCCTGTTCGCCGCTCGGCTGCAACAAGAGGACAAGGTCTACTGGGACGAGCAGAGCGGGATGGTGAAGGCCCAGCGTCTCCTGCGGCTGGACGAACTGATTCTGGAAACCGCTCCTCTGGCAAAGCCCTCTGCCGAGGCGGTGCTTGCGGCCCTGCTCTCCGGCCTCCACAGCCGTGGTCTTGCCGTCTTGCCCTGGAGCGACAAGGCCAGGGAGTTGCAGGCGCGTCTGGAAAGCCTGCGGCTCTGGCAGCCGGAAGCGGGCTGGCCGGAGGTTTCGGATGAGTACCTGCTCGAAAGCCTTGCGCAGTGGCTGACCCCCTATCTTTCCGGAATGCGGAGCGCGGAACAGCTTAAAAAACTTGATCTTGCCGCCATTCTTATCGCCCTGCTCGACTGGCGGCAGCAAAACCTGCTGGAGCGGGAGGCCCCCACCCATCTCACGGTGCCCAGCGGCTCAAGGGTTCGCCTGCGTTACAGCCCTGGCGAGCCGCCGGTTCTGGCCGTGCGCCTTCAGGAGATGTTCGGGCTGGCCGACACCCCGAGGGTCTGTCACAACACGGTGCCGGTGCTTCTCCATCTGCTCTCGCCAGCCCAGCGCCCCGTGCAGATCACCCAGGATCTGCGCGGCTTCTGGGAAGGCGCCTACCATGAGGTGAAAAAGGAACTTCGGGGCCGCTACCCCAAGCACCATTGGCCGGACGATCCCTGGCAGGCCCAGCCTACCAATCGGAGCAAACCCCGCAAATGAGTAACTGCCCAGCAGCACCGCATCTGCGTCGTTATCAGCCTGCTCATGAGCAATCGCACACGTCGCAGGCTTCTGCCTATCAGCTACGGCACTGCTGAACAGTTACAGTTCGGTGTTTTTTGAGCATTCCCGGCATTAAGTTGGATAGTTACAAATAAACGAGCCTTAAGAGTGGCAATTCCTTCGAGCTCTTCGTGTCCTTCGTGGTATATTTTTCTTGAAAAAACTTGAAAAAGGAGTGGCCCATGGAGCTTGAGGTTCCGGTAATCGGCATACTGCGCGGAGTGGAGGGTGGTTTTTTCGGCGAACTCATGGCCGTTTCTTTTGCCGCTGGTCTGACAGCCCTGGAAGTCACCATGAACACGGTCGGGGCTGAGGAAATCGTCAGGCAGTGCCGGCCTGCCGTGCCAGACGGCAAGCTGCTGGGCATGGGCACCATCCGCAATCTTGAAGAAGCCAGACGGGCCGTGGCCGCCGGGGCCATGTTTCTGGTGAGCCCCAATCTGGATCTGGAGGTGATCGCCTATGCCAGAGCGGCAGGCCTCCCCATTGTCGCCGGGGCCTTGACCCCAACTGAGGTCTACGCTGCCTGGGCTGCCGGGGCCGATCTGGTCAAGGTCTTCCCCTGCGGCGCCCTGGGCGGCCCAGGCTACATCCGCGATCTGCGCGGCCCTTTTGACCACATCCGTCTTGCCGCCGTAGGTGGGATAAGCCTTGCCAATCTAGCCGAGTATTTTGTCGCTGGTGCAGCAGCGGTGGGCGTATCCAGCAGCCTTTTTGGTGGCAAGGCCCTGCGGGAAAAAAATCTCGATCAAATCAGCGTGAACGTGAAAAATTTCATCAAGCATATTTGATTTTTCGCATTGACAATTTCGCTTTCTTGTCTTAAAAATGTCAACCATGTGGATTGAAAGGGAAATATCGAACGAACTCGCCGAAATTGCCGCTTCTTTTCCGGTCGTTGTGGTCGTGGGGCCGAGGCAGGTTGGCAAAACCAGCGTGATCGAGCGGACTTTTGCTTCTTTTGATTACGTCTCACTTGATGTTGCGGCCAACGCCGAAATGGCCGAAACCCGGCCTGATGATTTTCTTAAGCTCCATCCTCCTCCACTGATCCTTGATGAAATTCAGTATGCGCCTGCTTTTTTCAGACAGATCAAAACCCACGTCGACCAAAACCGGCCGCGCAACGGCCTCTTTATCCTTTCCGGATCTCAGAATTTCATGCTGATGCAAAGCGTAGCCGACAGCCTGGCAGGACGGGCTGCGGTCATTCCTTTTTCTGGGCTCTCCGGCCTGGAATGGCAGGCAGCACAAGGTTCAACGGATGATACTCTATGGCGTGAATTCCTTTGGCGAGGAGGATACCCCCGTTTGTGGGACGATCCAGATAAGCCTGTCTCCCGGGATCGCTGGTATCAAGGGTATCTTGCCACCTATCTCGAACGGGATGTGCGCAATCTTCTGCAAATCGGCAATCTTCGAGATTTTGAACGGTTTCTGCGGGCCTGTGCCGCCCGCTGCGCCCAAACCCTTAATATGTCCGAAATCGGTCGCGATGTGGGCATTTCAGCCACCACCGCCCGACAGTGGATCAGCGTTTTGCAGGCATCCAACCAGATCATCCTGCTGGAGCCTTACTACAAGTCCCTGGGCAAGAGACTGGTAAAATCGCCCAAACTCTACTTTACCGATACCGGACTTGCCGCCTTTCTCCTGGGGTTTACCTCGGCTGATGCACTGTGGAACAGCTCTTCGGTGGGGGCCTTATGGGAAAATCATGTAATCAGCCAATGGCAAAAATGGCGCGACTGGCATAATCCTGCCGCCTCACTCTGGTATTGGCGCGATCAGGGCGGAAACGAGGTTGATCTGCTGATAGAGTCCGATAACCGGTTGACAGCCATCGAGTGTAAACTGGCGGAACGGCCAAGCGGCCATGATTTGCGCGGTCTTTCCCGCCTGGAAGATTTTTACGGGATCTCAGTCATCGCCCATTCCTTCCTTGCCTGCACAACCAGGCAACCTTTCAATCTGCCCCCCAGGATCACCGCCGTAAGCGGCTGGACAACCTGGCCGCTTACGGGTTGAAAGGCCGGCAGGTGTGCTCCCATGATTTCATTAAGCATGTTTCATCGAGCATTGCCGCAAGGCAAAAGATCTGGTATAATCTCTTCCTTTACTTAGCATACTACGTCTTTTTAAGGAGACTTTCCCATGTTCAGACCGGAAATCAAAGTTATTGACTGCACTGTCCGCGATGGCGGCCTGATGAACAAATGGCAGTTCGACGACAAATTCGTTCGCGCTGTCTATCAGGGGCTTACCGAGGCCGGGGTCGACTACATGGAGATCGGTTATCTCAGTTCCGAATCCGCCTTTTCCCGTACAGAGGTCGGCCCCTGGAAATTCTGCGCCGAGGATGATCTGCTGCGGATCATTGGCGACAGTGAAAAGAAGATCAAGTTTTCGGTTATGGCCGACATTGGCCGTATAGACCACCACGATATCCTTCCCAAAAAGGAAAGCGTCCTCGACATGGTGCGGGTGGCCTGCTACGTCCACCAGATCGACAAGGCCATCGCCCTGGCCCACCACTGCCAGGACAAGGGCTACGAGACGACGATCAACCTGATGGCCGTCTCCACCGTAGGCCCACGGGAGCTGGAAGAAGGGCTTGACGATCTGGCCAGAAGCCGGGTGCCGGTCATCTATCTGGTAGACAGCTTCGGCGCCTTTTACCAGGAAGACATCGAGGTGCTGGCTAAAAAATACATGGAACGGCTGCCCGGCAAGACCATCGGCATCCACGCCCACAACAATCAGCAACTGGCCTTTGCCAATACCATCTCCTCGGTGATCTGCGGGATCAACTATCTGGATGCCACCCTCTACGGCATGGGGCGCGGCGCGGGCAACTGCCCCTCGGAGCTGCTGCTCTCCTTTCTCAAAAACCCCAAGTTCGATGTGCGTCCGCTTATCAAGGTTATCGAAGAGGAGATTCTCCCCTGGCGGGAAAAAATCGACTGGGGCTACTTTATTCCCTACATGGTCGGCGGGGTCATGAACCAGCACCCAAGGGCGGCCATGGCCTGCATGGAATCAGACAAGAAAAACCAGATTACCGAATTTTACGACCAGATGACCAGCGCCGCTTCTGGAATCTGATCTGGTAAGCGATCACAGTTTAGGATGCAGCGCTGCACTTGATTGTATACCTCGTGATTGGTTTGCTGATCTTTTCTGGCTTACGTCTGAGCCGCCGTCTGCGCCACAACCTCCAGGGCGGCCCCGGCAAACTCCACCAGATCTCCGGGTGCCAGCTGTCGGCCCCGCCGGGTTTCCACCTCGCCGTTGACCCGGGCCTCGCCCTCCTGGATCCGGGCCTTGGCCTCGCCGCCGGTATCCACCACCCCGGCCAGCTTAAGAAACTGTCCCAGCCGGATCATCCCGTCGCGCACTGCCACCTGTTCTCTGTCCATGCTCTGTGTTCCTTGTTTAAAATGGCGGAGCAATGGTCACCAGAATCCGCATATCAGTTTGCGCTCTTACCCCATGGGGCTCGCTGATGTCGCAGAGCAGCAGGTCGCCTGTCTGGGCCGGAAGGGCCTGCTCGTCCTTGCCCAAGAATTCCCCGCTTCCTTCCAGCACTAAAATGGAAAGCTGACCTTCCGTATCATGGGAATGCACCGGAAAAACCTGCCCGGCGCTGAGATTGAAATTCAGGATCCTGAACCAGGGTGAGTCGTGGATCAAGACCCTTTTCATGTTCCGGCTGTCAAAAATTCTGGTTTCGGCAAGACTTTTTTTCTCCATCATCGCGGCGTCTCCTGAGGGTAAATGGCAGACATCTTCCTGCCTCTCACTATACGATACCCGTCCCTTCCTTGCCTTGACCTGAATCAATAATCTCGCGTTGTGCCAGAAAAAAATGGCTTCTGGAAAAAGATCGGCGACCCATTTTGATGGTCTTGTAACAACTGAAAAACGTAACAGCAAAACACAGAGGAGTAAAGACAACATCTTGAAATAAAAGGGTTAAAACTTTGCGCCTTTGCGTTGAAAAATGAGTTATCAGATTGCCTCCTTTTTTTGCAACATTGGCGATACCAGGGCTCCTGCCGCGCGCGAGTCATTATTTGCGGTCGAGCATTTCCCTGATTTTTCGCAGCAGTTCAACGGGTTTGACCGGTTTCATGATTAGCTCTTCCTCTTCAAACTCGCCTTGTCCTTGAATAATGTTTGCGGTGTAGCCACTGGTAAAGAGGATTTTTGCCTTCGGTTGAATCTGCCTGATCCGCTCCGCTGCATTCTTGCCGTTCAGCCTGGGCATGATAATATCCATAAGGACAAGCTGAATCTTCGCCCTGTTTTTGATAAATTTTTCGACCGCGTCCTGCCCATCCTCAGCCAGGATTATGTTGTAATGGAAGTTGCTGAGTGTCGCCAGGACAACTCCACGCACATCTTCATCATCTTCCGTAACCAGAATGGTTTCCCCTCTTCCCTTTAAAAAAAGGGCCGGATCTGCGCTTTCTTCATCGTCGGCTTCAGGCGCACAGAGTGGAATATATACCCTGAACTCAGTCCCTTCTCCTGGTTTGCTGAAGACATTGATCAGGCCGTGGTGCTGCTTGACAATCCCATATACGATGGCAAGCCCGAGCCCTGTCCCTTTGCCAACTTCCTTGGTGGTAAAAAAAGGTTCAAATATCTTTTGCCGGGTTTCTTCATTCATTCCTTTGCCAGTGTCGGAAACGACAAGCATGACATGCTGGCCAGGCGTTCCATCGCCATGGGCCTTAATGAACAGGTGATCCAGCTCGCAGCGTTGCAGTTCAAGAGTCAACCGCCCTCCGCCGGGCATCGCATCTCTGGCATTGGCGGCCAGATTCATCATGATCTGTTCGATCTGGCCGCTGTCCGCTGAAACCGTAAGGGGTTCATCCGCCAGAATTATTTCAAGATGAATATCTTCGCCGATGATCCTCTTGAGGAACTTCTCAACATTATGGAGAATTGGCTTCAGATCTAATATCTGGAGGTTCAGGGGCTGCTTGTGGCTGAAAGCAAGGAGGCTTCTGGTCAGACGGGCTGCCCGTTCCGCCGCCGCATGCATCTGTTCGATATTGAGACGCACCGGGTTATCTTTCTCCGTGCGCATGAGGGCCAATTCGCCATAGCCTGTGATCACGGAGAGGATATTGTTGAAGTCGTGAGCCACCCCGCCGGCAAGTTGTCCTAGCACCTCCATTTTCTGGGAATGTCGGAGCTGTTCCTCCAGGTGCTTGCGTTCGGTGATGTCGCGGGAGATACCGATCAGGCCGACTATCTTGCCTTCATTATTATGGAAGGGGGTCTTGATAGTCTCCATGATCGTCTTTTTTCCGTTTGTCAGGGTTTGTGGCCGCTCATAGGAGCAGGACGCATTTGTGTTAATAGAATTCAGATCCGTTTTGCGAGAGAATTCCGCCATCTCGGGATCAGGAGTAAGATCAGATTCCGTGCGGCCAATAATCTGATCTTTGGGCTTGCCGATAATACTGGCGGCATAATTCTGGTTGCAACCCAGGTAAACGCCCTGCGTGTCTTTATAAAAAATCATGTCAGGGATGGCGTCCAGCATGCTCTGCAGAAATTTTTCTTTTGTTTTTAACTGCCTGGTGATCTCCCACCAGTAGACACCAACGAGAAGGGCGATAGCGCCAATATGAAGGCAGTGGCGCAACGGGGCAAATATCGGGGCATAACGATCATTGTTCAGATCGTTTACCGCCTGAAGCGCGTCATCTATGAAAAAGAAGAGAAAAGCAGTAAAAGCCAGCCAGGGGAAGCGGATCGAGCCGTTCTTTGCATACAGAAACGAACCAAGGATCACGAAGGTGACAAAGGCTCCTAACAGGCGGAATACCAGGTCGCCAGGAAAGTCATGAAAAGCAGCCCCGATAAAAAGGGCGCCATGCAGAGAGTCACGCGCCGTTGCCTCCAGGAAATTTATCCAGAGAGGGGCGATAACGAGATAGATTACTACGGTAAGGAGCGAGCTGCAGATCAGGAAAAAACGGGAGAAGCGTTCGAAGCTGAAATAGAAACGAAGAAAGGCGTAGCCCATGAGGATAATGGAAAGAATGGCCACCGCGTGTTCCAGCGGAGGGTAATAACGGAAGATAGTGGGGAAGGATATATACCCCCGAAAGCTGCCGTATTCGGCAGTGAACATGAAAAGTTCCCGGCTGGCGCCAACGGCGGCTGAAATCGAGAAATAAAGATGCCGTCGGTCTGCCGAGGTGCGCCACATCAAGCCGGAGACCAACAAAAGCACCACCCAGAAAAAGGCGGCCAGCAGAAAACGCACCACATTGTTGGCCGGATCCCCCGGGCCGCCGCCAAACTGGGTAAGAATCAGAAGCAGTTCCTGAAGCATGCGGGATCTCCTTAAAATGGGATGATGGAAATATCCAGATCCCTCAAAATCACATATCTTTGGATTGCTAACAGGGTCATAACTGTCGACAATGCTGGTGTTTATGCCGGTTTTATCGGTTTTTTGTCACAGGCCCAGATAGGGCCACAAGCCGGGAAGCATTGCCTGGATATCGTAGCAGAAGCAGAAGGTCAAATAAAGAAGAAAGCTTTCCGCTTGCGTTTTCACGGCCTGCCGCGCAGGGCAACAAGCAGTGGTTTTTCTGGCAGTGGTTGTTGGCGGGGTTGCGGGTTTCAGCGGGAAGCGAAACGGAAAAGGTGGGCCAGGATCTGGCCGCGCAGGGTCAGGAGAAAAATGAACGTCAGGCAGGAGCCGGCCAGCATGAGCCGGTTGACACGCAGGATGTCTCGTGGCTCGATGGGCCGAGTGGGCTCGCCGATGGCGGGTTTTTCCATCAGCTTGCCGGAATAGAGATTTGCCCCGCCCAACTGAACGCCAAGCGCCCCGGCCACCGCCGCTTCGGTATGACCCGAGTTGGGGCTGGCGTGCCTGAGGCGATCCCGCAGCAGAATAAAAAGTGAGCCTTTCGCCTCAAGGCGGAGCAAAAAGGCGGCGGCCGGGATCATCAGGGAGGTGAGCCGGGCCGGGATGAAGTTGGCCAGATCATCCAGCCGGGCCGCAGCCCAGCCAAATTTGCGATACCGCTCGTTTTTGTAGCCGAACATAGAGTCCATGGTGTTGACCGCCTTGTAGAGCATGGCCGCCATGGGCCCGCCCAGCACCGCAAAAAAGAGCGGGGCTGTCACCCCGTCCACCATGGATTCCGCCACCGACTCCACTGCCGCCCTCGCTATCCCGGCCTCGTCAAGATTGGCCGTGTCCCGGCCAACGATCATTCCCACCCGCCTGCGGGCCTCTGGCAGATTGCCTGTGTCGAGAGCCGCGTACACCTGTCGGCTGTGGCTGACCAGATCGCGGGCCGCGATGGTGGTGTAGAGCAGGAGGATGCTTGCTGTATTGCCCAGCCAGGGATGGAGGAGGTTTGCTCCGGCAAGCACAGCCCAGGTCGTTGCCACGGTAAATCCAAGAACCAGGGCGACGGTGCAGATCCCGGCCACAAACGGGGGGAGTAGGGCGCGGGTAAGCCGCTCGCAACCGGCGCAGACCGTGCCGATGATCCGCACCGGATGCGGCAGCCAGCGCGGGTCGCCGAGCAGCTGATCGAGAAGGATGGCGAGGAGGATCTGGTATTCGAGGGCGATCATTTTTTCAGCAACCGATAGATGGCGTCCATATCGATTTGGCTGCGCACCGCCGCCGCCAGCCGGTCAAAGGCCGGTTCCAGGTCGTAAGCGGCCTGCACTGTTTTAAGCGGATCAAGCCCCCGCCTTTGCCGCAACCGGTCGATGAACCAGCGCCGAAAGGGATCCGCGTCAAAGATTCCGTGTAGATAGGTGCCCCAGATTGTATGCCTCTGGTTGCCTGCTCCGCCGCTTTCTCCGTTGCTGAAGTGGATAATATCGCAGGTTTCGCTGGCCCGACTCTGGCCGTGGTGGATCTCATAGCCATGCACTTCAAGGCCCGAGGCGAGATGGACGCCGCTTTGCCGGGTCAGGGTTTTGTCTTTTTCGAGCACGGTGGCAAGTTCAAGCAGGCCTAAACCTGCCAGGGTCTCGCCGCCGGACTCAATCTGGTAGGGGTCGGCAATGCTTTGCCCCAGCATCTGAAATCCCCCGCAGATACCAATGATCTCCCGACCCTCCACGCTGTACTGTTTCAGGGCTTCAGCCAGGCCGGAGTGAAAAAGCCACTTGAGGTCAGCGATCACGTTCTTGCTCCCCGGCAGGATCACCGCATCCGCGCCCACAAGATCGGCCGGGGTTCGGGCGATTTTGACAAACAGATCCGGCTCGGCCAGAAACGGCTCAAAATCGGTGAAGTTCGAGATATGCGGCAGGTCGATGAGCGCCAGGGTGACATGCTCGCCCGCAGGCCGGTGCGGGCTGAAAAGCCCGGCCTTGAAATTCACCGAATCCTCTTCGGGCAATCCCAGGTTGGCCAGGTAATCAACCACCCCCAGCACCGGCTTGCCGGTTTTTTGCCCCATGTAGTCCAGGGCCTCGGCGAGCAGCGATTTCTGGCCCCGGAAGCGATTAACCACATAACCGGCAATCAACTCCCGCTCCCAGTCGTCCAGAATCTCCATGGTGCCGACAAAGGAGGCGAACACCCCGCCCCGGTCAATATCGCCAACCAAGAGAACCTTGGCTCCGGCATGGCGGGCCATGGGCATGTTGACGATGTCGTGAGCCTTGAGGTTCACCTCCGCCGGGCTGCCCGCCCCTTCCAGCACCATGACCTCGTATTCGGCGGCCAGCGAATCGTAGGCCGCCTGCACCGTGACAAAGACCTGGGGTTTGTAGGCCAGATAAGCGTCCACCGTCATGTTGCCCACCGGCCTGCCCAGGACAATGACCTGGCAGCCCGTGTCGCTTGAGGGCTTGAGCAGCACCGGGTTCATGCGCACATCCGGGTCGAGCCGGGCGGCCTGGGCCTGCACCACCTGGGCCCGGCCCATCTCGCCACCCTCGCGGGTGACAAAGGAATTGAGCGACATGTTCTGGGCCTTGAACGGGGCGACCCGCAAGCCATCCTGCAACAGGATGCGGCACAGGGCGGCGGTAAGCACGGATTTACCGGCGTTGGAGCAGGTGCCTTGAAACATGATGGCTGGGGTCTTGGTGATGGGCATGGTGTTCAGGCGCCTTTTTCAGTGAATCTTGAAAAAATCGCCGGATTTACAGCTAAGAATACGGCGTGAATACGCATTTCTGAATCCTGGGTATTTATCTTCTGCGTGAAAGAGACGACAAGGCAATTATTCAAGGTTTTTGGATTCGTGACAGCTTGTTTTTTTATATCCAAAGGGCATAAGTTTCGTATGAGCAGGCAAGCTGTTCAACTCAGCTTTAACGCAGAGGCGCAAGGCAGCAAAGTTTTAATCCTTTAATTTTAGCCCGTTGTCTTCGCACTCTGTGTTTTGCCGTTATCCAGAGGTCATTTATGTCCAGTTCCTGAAGGCGATTATTCTTACTTCTCTTCGCTTCACTTTGCAAGAAAAGGGGGCCGTTTGATGTTCAGATTTTTTGGCATTTATATCCTGTTTTCAGAAGATGAGGCGTTTAATGTCGCATAATGGGAGAGTTGTAAACAGAAACCAGGGGAAGAAAGAGGTTGATTAGTTCGAAAACATGGGGAGTTACCAGGTGTTTCTTTAATTTTCTACAAAATGCCAGAATTAAGTGGTTCATGTGAGAAAAATGTGAGTTTCTCTTCGTATATTTACTGAGTTCGTTGTTTTTGTACCCTGAGAGAAGTTAAAGCTGGGAAGCAGGGCGCAAAAATGACAAGCCAAGTGAGCCTCTTGCAAAATGAAAGGGAGTATCCCCCAAAAACAGCGAAGCGGCACAGCCTCCGAAACTGCTGGGGGCTGTCCGGTTATCGCAGCCCTGGTGGTTCTGTCTGGCAGACTACAGCCTGGCAGGCTAAACAACCTGAACAGCTATGAGGAAGTGAAATGAATCTAATCAAGATTGCGGCAATTCTGCTGATCGTGGTCGGGGCGCTGAGTCTGGTGTATAGCAACTTGAGCTATAGCACGGAAATTTATGAGGTAAAAATGGGATTGATTGAACAGCTGGAACAGGAAGGGCAGGAATGCAATATCTCCTTTTGGGCTGGCATAATAGCCCTTGAGATTGGCAGCGCTCTTCTGCTTTTGGGATACAAGAAGGTTCAGACTTAATGGTCTTTTGGCTATCATTGAGATTTGCGCGTCTTCCGCAGCCCGTTACGAGCCATGCCGGGATGATAGAATGTCCGAAAGTCATGCCTGACCCCGTTGTTTCCCGTTGTTTCCCCTGTTTCAATCTCAATCTCTTTGAACGACGGGATTTACTGGCTTTGCTCAAGCCGCCAGAGCCACAACTTGTTAAATGTAGGCAGTTTTCTCTTTTTTAAAAACTATGAGACAGCAGTGACTCAAAATAAATAATTAAAGGAGAGATGAATGAAACAGCATCTAAATGTTTTTTTAAACTACGTCGATATCGGCTTATCGTTTTTTACTAATTGCTGTCTTATATTTCAGACCCTGGTTGTTTTGTCGTTTTTTGTTGTTCAACCCGCATTGGCTTCCAATGATCAAGGATTTAATGACTACGCCAAGGCACAGATCGGCATCAAGAGATCATGTCAGCCTTTAGTCAGAAAGTATGAATCAGTGTGTGGAGCAAACTTTTCTGATGATAGTAAGGATGAAGGTGGGCATACTTCGAATAAATACGATAATCGTAGCAAAGAAGATGCATGTACAGATTTTCCAAAAAATGAACGCCCCATGGTGCAGGAAGGCCAAATTATTTCAGTTACATTACAGCAGGCGTATATTAAAGATTTTTGCGAGGGGTGGATTAAGAGTACTCGAGGTGAGATTGCTGCCGTTGGTCGTATAGCTGAACAGGATAGCGGCACTGACTTTGACTTCTCATCCACTGGGATGAACCGTGGCCGCCTTATCTACTATTCGGATGGAATCCAAAAAGGTCAATTTCTTAACTTTAGTCAGTTACCGATATATGGACCAATTGAATATAAAGGCAAATCTCTGCTGCTTGAATTCCATATTTTGGAACTAGACAAACAGAATAATGCCCAAGTTGTAGACTTATTGAGCGCAGCTGCAAACCTGGGCGCAAAGGCCTATCCGCCTGCGTCACCTATACTTAACATTTTGGAGACCATAGGGAGCGGACTCCTTAAAGCACAAGACAACGATTTAGAATTTCGATATCACGCTTCCCTCGTTTCCGACGATGAATCTCTCAAGAATCTTGAAAATGGGCGACTGGAGTATGGCAATTATGTCTTTGTCAAACTGCCTTACTCAAATCATCAAAAGCCTGATATGCAAGATAAACAAGCCCCCTGGGAAGCATTGTGGTTTAATCAAAAGAATGGCCGCTTGTATAAAGACATTGACTGCTCAGTCCTTGATCTTGATCACACATATTTCACTGTTCAAATAAACCGTGCTAAAGAGGAGGCATCACTTAACGCTGAAAATACATTTGCAAATTTTATGAAAAAGCTTGATGAACAGGCCAAAGCGAGTGTTCAAGAGAAGGTTGAGATAATTGAGAAACTTAAAAATACTGTCACGGAAGACAAATCTTACCGCGATGGCATGAAGCTTATCGAGCATGCTGAACAATTCCGTTGGGGTCTTAAAGACAAGGTGCGGTGCGTAAATGCCTTGAAAGACACTTTAAAAACAAACATGGAGAAACTGATTGATGACATCGCTGCATCGTTATCCCCCGCAGTAATGGCTACACCTGCTGGACGCAAGTTTGCTGAAGATAGAACGCGGCGGCTTGTAGTATCTATTGATAGATTGATAGGTGATGGAACTATCTTACCTCAAGCGTTTGATGCGAATAGTATCAAAGGAAAGCTATCTAGGCCAACGGAAAATATTTGTGGTCATTGAAGAAGTGTTTGGGGAACCCCCGGGGTTCAGGTTAGACTTTCGGACATTCGCACCCCTAACTCACAAAGCTTTACGGTCACTGCTGTCTCATAGTTTTTAAAAAAGAGAAAACTGTCTACATTTAACAAGTTGTGGCTCTGGCGGCTTGTCAGCGCCAGGGTCGTGTCAGCGCCAGGGTCGGGTTAGACTTTCGGACATTCGCACCCCTAACTCACAAAGCTTTACGGTAATTCCTTTGGCCAAAAGTCTAACTGAAGAATGTCCGAAACTCTAACCTAACCGTTTAAGCCAGTGAGCCATTCATTCTGTGCGCAAATCAATGAAACGATCAGCAGGGACACTAAACACGGTCGCAAGTTTTTTCGCCATGGCAAGGCTGATTGGCCGAATGCCGTTTTCCATGTTCGACACCTGTTGCCTTGGAATTTCACCCAGCATCTTGCCGAGTGCCGCCTGGGTTAATTTATGGTTCTCACGGTAGATTTTTAGCGTATCGCCGGGCATCATCGCCGCTTTGACAGTTTTATACCAGTCAGATTCAAAGGCCTCTACCGTCTCGGGATCATCATCGGTTTCGACATGAAAATCTTGTCCGTATTCGGCGCGGAGTAAATTTATTACTTTATCTGGGATGTCACCGCGCAATCTGATTTCAGTATGGGGCGTTCTCACGGCTGCCTGCATAGTACACCTCGATTTTAATGGCTTCGTCCTCCCATTGCCAGCAAGCCACCCATTTATGTCCAAGGTGGCAATGATAGCGGCCTTTTCCTATCCCGCTAAAATTCGGCCATGAAGGTAACACCGGGCCTATATCGCGAAGATCGTCAAGCAGGATGGCCAATTTTGCCTGTATAAGCTGCGGCATTCTTGCCGCATTTTTCAGAGCGGCCTTCTTGATGACAACTTCGTAGCTCATGATCGACATGTAAACATTTTTTATTTACATCGCAAGTGAAAAAATGTGTGGTATGGGTTAAGTCTGCTTTCTGCCTTATGACTTTTGTGGTCAGACCTGACATCTTGACCTTCACTTTCATTATTCCCGACAGTTACCTTTGCTGAAAATAACCAGGTTGCGGGCCTTGCCGGAAAAGGGCAGGGTCAGTTTGACAATCTCTTGCAGGCGGTAGGGGCTGTCCGGCTGGGTTAGCCGCCAGGCAGCTATTTCCTCTTCGGCCCGGGGGCCTTTCATGCAGATTACCTGGCCGCCTGCCGGATTGACCGCGGCGGTGTGCAGGAGAAACTCGGCGATGCTGGTGAAAGCGCGGCTGGTGATGATCGGCACGGAAAGGGTTGTTCCCGCCACCTCGGCGGAATTTTTTTCCAGACGGCCACAGAGTACTTCGATATCTTTTAAGTTCAGGGTGCGGATGACGTGCCGCAAGAAAGAAACCCTTTTCTGACGCGGCTCCACCAGGATCACCGGCAGCTCAGGCCGGGCCGCCTTGAGGGCCAGTCCGGGAAATCCCGCGCCAGCGCCGATGTCGAGGAGGGGTAGCTGTATCTCCCCCAGCGGAGGGAGAACTCGAAGCAGGGTCAGGGAGTCAAAAAAATGGCTCTCCCAGATCTCGCGGATAGGTGCCTTGGCCACCAGATTGATCCTGGCGCTCCAGCGGAGCAGCTCGGCGCAGTAAGCTAAAAGCCGCTCGCGGGCTGGCCCGTCAAGGGTGAGACCCATGGCGGCGAGGCCCGTATCTAATTCATCTTTGCCTTGTGGATCGCTCATATCCAGTTTGTCAGCTTCAATCCTGGTATTCTGCCGAAATGCCTTTGATTATTGGTCACCAGAGTGAGATTGCGGGTAAGCGCAGTGGCGGCGATGATCAAATCCAGGTCGGCAAGCCGCAAGCCTTGAACCTCCAGGGTTGCCTTCATTCTACCAAAGGTTTCAACCGTTTCCGGGCCGGGGGGCAAAAGGGTAAATGAACCTTCTATGGTTTTGAGTTTGGCCAGATTAGCTTCGACATTCTGTGACTTGTAGGCGCCATAGTAGAGTTCCATCATGGTGATGGTGCTGAGATACAGGGGGTCGTGCAGGTGAGCGCGGAGATTTTCCACCACTCCGGTCTGTCCTTTCAGGGCATAGATTACCGTGTCGGTGTCGAGAAGAAACATTACAGTCCTCCGGCAAGCCGTTGGCTGTTTTCGCGGGTATTTCTGATTTCGGCAACAATCTCCTTGGCCTGACGGGGGTCTTCCCATGAGCCGGACAGTTGCAGAAGCACCTCGGCTGGGGACGGCGTGGAACGGAATACCTTCTGTAAAGAAAGATGCGCCTTGACCAGAAAGATTATCTCCTGGCTCACCGATCTGTTTTCTGTTGTTGCCAGTCTTTTCAATTGCTCGTACAGGCCGTCATCGATTCCTTTCACTTGCAGATTCGCCATTATTTCCTCCTTGTTAGCAGATACACAGGCATTTTCATGAAATAGTAAGAAATTGTCATGACGTGGTCAAGCAAAAAAGCAATTGCAGGCTCTACCAGTCTCCGCCTGAAAAGTGACGCAATCAAGGCCAGCAGCTTAACCTGTATGTTTCGACAAAAACAATCATCTGCTAATCTCTCTGTGGAATTTTCCGATGGGCCAGGGTGAGTCCGGTCAGAACAAAGGCCAGGGCCGCCAGATTAACATTATAAAAGACCAGCCCGGCCAGGCTCGCCACCAGGGCCAGGGCGCACAGGCACACCGAGTTGCGCCAGAGGGCAAGCCCGGCCAGGGTAATGCTTGCCCAGGCAAAGACCTGATTGTACATCAAGCGGCCGATCAGCGAGCGAATCAGGCAGACGGGCTTATCAGGAGTGTCCGTGCACACCCCCACCAGTTGTTCCGAGATAAAGATGCCCTGACGGATGGCGACCAAGGCGGCAAAGGCGGTAAGCAGCAAAAGAGCAAAGGGCAGCAGGGGGCGCAGCGAGGCACCCCGGCTCTCCCGCCAGAGGGGCCAGGCCAGCAGCAGGCAGATAACCACCCAGATATCGGCCTGCCAGTTCAGCGGGGTTTCATTGCTGAAAATTGCCACCGCTCCCAAGGCGAGCAGCAGGGAGCTGAGCCGTTCGAGCAGGCCCGTGGTCGCCTGGTCGTTTTGCCTGCGAGAAAACCAAAAGTAGGCAAGGGCGGGAATGACAAAGGCAAAATTATTGAAGCTCCGGTAGCGGGCGTCCAGCACCAGGCTGACTACGGCGATCAGGGCGCAGGCCACCACCCCCAGCCGCAGGGCGCCGTTTACCGCCGCCGGGCTGAGGTGGGACTTGCCGCGCAGAAAATCCAGGGAGTCATCGAGGCTTAAGTGAGCGGGGGTGATACCAGAGGCGATGGCTTTCAGAGCCAGCAGGTAGACCCCGACCGCCAGCGAGAGGACGAAAAAGGCCCAGAGATATTCAAAATTGTTGGTGGAAATAAGGGAAAATTGCTGTCCTTGCAGCACGATCAGGATGGCCCCGCCAGCCATAGCCGCAGAAAATCGCAGCCAGCGGGCCGCGCCCATGCCGTAGTGGCGGCGGGCAATGAGCAGAGTCAGCAGGGCAAGCGTGGCGGATTGGGCAAAAAGCAGCCGCCAGTTGGGGAAATTGGAGGCCGGCCCGGAAAGAACATGTTTGTCGATCCGCTCCGGGCTGTACAGGCCCCAGTAGCCGCCTACCGCCCCTTCCTTGATGCGCTTCCACGGCTGGTCAAAGGCCTCGATCAGGTTGTACTGCCAATGTTCCTGCTCAGCCAGAGCAATGAAGCCCCGGATAAAACGGGCCTGATTCTCCAGACTGGGCAGCGCCCCTTCCCGCATGCGTCCCTGGGAGGGCCAACCGGTTTCGCCGATGAAGATTTCCTTGCCCGGAATTTTTTGGCCGATCTCTTCCCGGATCTTTTTGATATGGGCCATGGCCGCGCTGATGGCAACCGGGTTATCCTCCCAGTAAGGCAGGATGTGAATCATGATGAAATCAGCAGCCTGGGCCACCTCAGGATGTCTGAGCCAGAACTCCCAGACATCGGCATAGGTGACCTGCACCCCCGGCAGGTCAGTCTTGATCTGGCGGATGTATCCGGCCAGCTGTTCTCCGGTGATCTCCCGGCGGAGCAGGGCCTCATTGCCCACCACCACCGCCCGGACCACAGCGGGATACTGACGGGCCAGGGCGATCAGCTTGTCAATCTCCTGTTGATTGAGCTTGGGATCCGCGCCGATCCAGGCGCCCAGCAGCACCTGCATGCCATGTCTTGCCGCGTATTCCGGCACCGCCTCAAGCCCGGCTACCGAATAGGTGCGGAGGCAGGAAAAACGCCGGGAGAGAATGGCCAGATCCGTATCTATCCGGGCCGGGGAAATGGTCAGGCCCTGGGCAAAATCAAAAGGAGACTGATCCTTTTCAAAGGGCGCGTAGGACACGCATTGCAGGGGGTGATCAGGAGCAAGTTCCGCTTCCGGAATCTGGCGCGGCAGGCCGATTCCGTACCAAAAGCCAAAGATCGCGGCCAGGGCCAGAGCATAGGCAAGGGTTGTTCGCAGGATGGTCATAGGTTTGTCAGCCGGTGTTTTTTATAAGTCTTATACGTCCTATAGGACCTATGATAATTGTTGAAATCGCAAAAAGTCGCGATTACAACGGGTATCACTTTTCAACTCTTTGATCTTATGTCACGATCCTGTTAACTTTTTCCTTTTTTACAAGTCCATCAGAATTGAAACCAAGCTCTTTTGTACTCTGCGCTGGTTTAACGGTCAACGGCATTCCTGCGAATTATGGCGATAGCGGGTTGGATTGCGGGGATCCTGGTGGATGAGGACATCGGCCTGAGGAAAGGCTGCCATGATGGCAAGCTCCACCTCTTTTGTCACCCGGTGCGCTTCGACAAGGGGCAGGGATTGATCAAGATCGAGATGGAGCTGAACCAGCATGATCTGCCCGGACTGCCGGGTACGCAGTTCGTGCAGGCCGAGTACCTCTGTGTTGGCCAGGACGATATCGCAGATGTATTGGCGGGTTGCTTCTGGAAGCTCATGATCCATGAGAACAAGCATGGCTTGCCGCCCGATCTGCCAGGCGTTGTAGAGGATATAGCTGGCAATGGCGAGGGCGCCCAGTGGATCCAGCAGGGGCCAGCCAGAGGCGGCAAGAAACAGGGCGCCAATGGTGGCGGTGTTGGTGAACAGATCGGATTTATAATGCAGGGCGTCGGCGCGGATGGCGGAAGAATTGGTCCGTTTGATGACATAGCCCTGAAAGGCCAGAAGCGCCAGGGTGGCGCCAATGGCAAAGACCATGACCCACAGGCCGACACTGACCTCTTGCAGGGGTTGCGGGTGGTTAAGCCGTTCGGCGGTGTGCATGAGCAGGAAGATGGCTGAACCGGCAATAAAGCAGGCCTGGCCGAGTCCGGCCAGAGATTCTGCCTTGCCATGGCCAAAATGGTGATCTTCATCCGCGGATTTCAGCGAATAGCGCACCGCCAGCAGGTTGATCAGCGAGGCGGCCGCATCCATGAGTGAGTCCACCAGGGAGGCCATGATGCTTAGGGAACCGGTCATAAACCAGGCCGCACCCTTGACGGCGATGAGTATTCCCGCTGTGGCGGTGGAGGCATAGGTTGCCAGCCTGAGCAGGCGGGCGGTATTGGCGGGAATGGCCGCTTTCATGAAAGGTTCTGCTCCTTATTGACAGTAGTCACCCGCTGTCTGGCTTTGGTTGCTCAGCGCCGGTTGCTGTTGCACTGGCAGGTCTGGGTGATGGCGAGGTCGAGGCTGCTGAAAAAATGCAGGGCCTCCGGGTCGTTTGGGTTTTGTTGGAGCCTGGCCTCGTACAGGGCGAAAAGCCGGGTGAGTACATGGGCCAGTTCTGCCTCTGGCACGGAGCCCAGGTTATCCCATATCTGCGCGGTGTTCATGTTCTGACCGGCTCCACGGCGCCGGGCTGATTCCCCCGGTTATGATCCCTGGCCACCAGCATGTAGATCGAAGGCACCACAAAAAGGGTGAACAGCGTGCCCACGGCCATGCCGCCCACCAGCACCAGACCGATGGAATTACGGGCCGCTGCCCCGGCGCCGCTGACCAGGGTCAGGGGGAAATGCCCGGCCACCGTGGCGGTGCTGGTCATGAGGATGGGGCGGAGGCGGGTCAGGGAGGCTTCCCGGATGGCGGCCAGCTTGGGCTGCCCCTGCTCCTGGAGGGTGTTGGCGAACTCGACGATGAGGATGCCGTTTTTTGCCACCAGACCGACCAGGGTCACCAGCCCCACCTGGGAATAGATGGTGAGGGTGGTGGTCCAGCCGTGAGTCCAGAAAGGCACATTGGGATCGGGAATCTTGAGAAAGGTGAAGAGCAAGGCCCCGAACATGGCCAGAGGCACTGAACCGGCCAGGATGACAAAGGGGTCGCGAAAGCTGTTGAACTGGGCGGCCAGAACGAGAAAAATCAGAACCACGGCCAGACCGAAGGCGGGGAGAAACTTGCTGCCCTCGCTGCGCAGCTGGCGGGATTCGCCTGTGTAATCAAGAACATAGCCCTTGGGCAGAATCCTGGCGGCCTCGTCCTCCAGATAGCGCAAGGCCTCATCCAAGGGGCGCACCGAAACGCCGCTGATCTTGACCGCGTTGAGCTGCTGAAAGCGGTTTAAGGAGCGGGGCGCCGTGGAGTTTTTGATGGTGGCCACGGTGGCAAGCGGCACCAGCTGGCCGTTGGGGCCGCTGATATAGATCTTTTTCAACTGTTCCGGGTTAAGGCGGTCGATCCGGGCGATCTGGGGGATGACCTTGTAGCTGCGTCCGGCAATGTCGAAGCGGTTGACGAAGTTGCCGCCCACCATGGCGCCGAGATCAGCGCCCACCTGTTCAAGGCTGAGACCCAGATCCGCCACCTTCTCACGGTCGAGGACGAACTCCGCCTGAGGCTGGTCGATCTTCATGTCGATAACCGGCGGGAAGGCGAACATTCCACTCTGCATGGCCTTTTTTTGAATCTGCTGAGCAAATTCCAGAATCTGCGGGGCCTCCGCCGTGGAGGCCAGGATGAATTCCACCGGAAACTGGCCGCCGCCGGGCAGCGAGGGCCGCAACACCGGGAAGATCCGAATGCCGGGCAGGGCCTGCAATTTCTTCTGCACCTCGGGCATGATCTCAAAAACCGAACGCTGGCGCTGATCCCAGGGCTTGGCGACCATGCCGCTGAACCCGGAAGTTGGCTGGGTGAGCTGGAAGGTAAATTCCGTTTCCGGCATGGAAAGAAAGATCTTGTTGGCCGCAGCGGCATAGGCGCTGGTCTGATCCAGGGTGGAATTGGCTGCGGCGTCCACGATGCCAAAGATAACTCCCTGATCCTCGTTGGGGGCCAACTCCTTGGCCGACATGGTGAACATGGGAATGCTGAGCAGGCTGATGACGAGCCAGACCAGATAAACCGCAGGTCTCGCCGCCAGGGTAGCATCCAGGGCGCGGCCATAGGCCCCGCGCAAGCGGGCAAAACCACGGGCGATCCGGCCCGCCAGACCATGCTCTTCCAGGCCTGGCTTGAGCAGGTAGGCCGACATCATCGGGGAAAGGGTCAGGGCTACTATCCCGGAGATGGTCACCGCCCCGGCCAGGGTGAAGGCGAATTCCCGAAAGAGCGAACCGGTAAGCCCACCCTGGAAGCCGATGGGCGCATAGACTGCGGCCAGGGTAATGGTCATGGCGATGATCGGCCCCACCAGTTCGCGGGCCCCTTGCAGGGCTGCGTCCAGCGGCGACTTGCCCTGGCGGAGGTGGCGTTCGACGTTCTCCACCACCACGATGGCGTCGTCCACCACCAGCCCCACGGAGAGGACGATGGCCAGCAGGGTCAACAGGTTGATGGAAAAGCCAAAAACCTGCATCAGAAACAGACCGCCGATGAGCGACAGAGGGATGGCCACCACCGGGATCAGCACCGAGCGCATGGAGCCGAGGAAGAGAAAAATGACCACCATCACGATGAGCAGGGTATCGCCCAGGGTTTTCAGCACCTCGTTGATGGCGTTGTCGATGTAGGCCGTGGCATCGTAGGCGATGCGCCCCTTGAGTCCGGTGGGCAGATCTTTCTGGATATTGGCCATTTCCGCGCGAACCAGCTTGATCATGTCCAGCGAATTGGCATTGGGCAGGGGCCAGATCCCCATGAAGGTGGCGGTCTGACCGGAAAAGCGCACCTCGTTGTCGTAATCCTCGGCCCCCAGCACCACCTCGCCCACGTCACCCAGACGGATGCTGGCCCCGTTTTCTTCCCGGATCACCAGGCGCTTGAATTCCTCCACCGAACGCAGATCGGTATTGGCGGTGAGATTAACCTGGATGAATGCCCCCTTGGTTCGGCCAAGGGCGGCCAGGTAGTTGTTGGCGGCCAGAGCCCGGCGCACCTGGGCCGGGCTGACGTTGTAGGCGGCCATCCGTTCGGGCTTGAGCCAGACGCGCATGGCAAAGGTGCGGCCCCCACGGATATCGGCGCGCTGTACGCCCGTGATGGCGGAAAGACGGGGCTGCACCACCCTGGTCAGATAGTCGGTGATTTCGTTCTGGCTAAGAACATCGGAGGTAAAACTAAGATAGGCTGCGGCAAACTTGCTGTCTGCCGATTCGATGTTGATCACCGGCACCTCGGCCTCGGGCGGCAGGTCGCGGCGAACCTGATCCACCTTGGAGCCGATCTCGGCCAAGGCCTTGGTCGCATCGTAGTTGAGCTTCAGGCGGACGTTGATGGTGGAAACGCCCTGGGCGCTCTGGGATTCCAGATAATCAATGCCATCGGCTGCGGCAATGGCCCGCTCCAGCGGGGTGGTGATGAAGCCCCGCACCAGCTCGGCATTGGCGCCAATATAAACAGTGGTCACGGTGACCGCCGCATTCTCGCTGCGGGGGAACTGGCGGACATTAAGACTGCGCAGGGCCTGCAAGCCGGCGATAATGATGAGCAGGCTGATCACCAGGGCAAGCACCGGACGGCGGATAAAGAGATCGGTGAAGTTCATGGGCCTTGGCTCAATAAATCAACTGTTATCAGGCTTGGGATCAAGGCTGAATTTCTGGTTCAGGGCGTTGTCCACCACCACTGACTGACCGTTGCGCAGCTTGAACACCCCGGAACTGACCACGGTGGCCCCGGTCTCAAGACCAGAGGTGACGGCGACGAAATCGCCGCGCCTTTCTCCCAGGCGGATGAACTGCTGGCGCACCGCTAGAGCGGGCCTGCCGGTTTTTTCATCTTTCTTTTCTGCAACCACGAAAACCGAATCGCCGTAGGGCGCAGGAAGCACGGCGGTGGCGGGGATGGCCAGCACCTGATTTTTGCCGGGCAGGGCCACGGCCACCGTGGCGAACATGCCGGGACGCAGGCGTTCTCCACGGTTAGCCGCCGTGGCCTGCACCCGCACGTTGCGGGTGGCGCTGTCAGCCTGCGGGTTGAGGGCGGTGATCCTGCCGGTTACGGTCTGGCCGGGCAGGGCGTCGCAGGTTATCCGCACCGGCAGGCCGGGCCTGATTCTGGCCAGTTCCTGCTGGGGCAGCATGAAATTGATGAAGATTGAATCTAAAGACTGAAGGGAAACAATGGGTTCCCCTTCCTTGAGGATCTGGCCCAGATTGACCAGACGGATGCCGAGACGGCCAGAGAATGGGGCGCGAATGGTTTTTTTGGCAATGGCCGCCCGGATCGTCTCGGCCTGGGCTATAGCCTGCTTGACTTTCGCTTCGGCGTCGTCGTAAGCGGCCCGGGAAACAGCGTTTGTTTCAACGAGCAGCCGAAGCCGCTCAAAATTGAGCCTGGCCAGCGCGGCTTCGGCCTCCGCCGCCTGCAACTGCGCCTCTTCGGAAGAGGTGTTCTGCCTGAGCAGGAGGTCGCCTTTTTTTATCAGGGCGCCCGAAGTAAAATCGAGACTGGTCACCTTGCCGGGCAGTTCCGCAGAAACGCTTACCCCTTGCACTGCCTCCAGCGAGCCCACGGCGGGCAAGGTGGTTTCCCAGGAGTCCTGTTGGGCCTGGGCTGTGGTTACTGTTTCCGGCGGCGGAATAAAACGGTCTTTGCCGCCTGTCATCTTGAAGATCTGCAAGCCTTTGATGCCGGCAAGAATGCCGATTATCAGCAGCAGGCCGAGAAGGGAAAGAAGGATGCGTTTTTTCATGGGCGGCATTCTTTAAGGAGGGTGGCTAATGGATTATTGAGGGATAAGCCGAGGTTCAACAAATAATTTTGGCCCTTTGTCTGACCAAAACGGCATAAGGGGCCGTAAAGAAACGCTCATAATGATAATTCATTCTTAACGGCCCCTAAATCAAATACATATTTGACTTATCCCTCAGGTCGCGTCAAGGGTTTTTTGGCTTCTCCCTGAAAGAGTGAAGAGAACAATGGTCAAGAGGATCAGGCCCACCAGCATGCTCCAGTACGGCCCCGCATCCGGTCAAGCAGGGCGCAGATCAGCCCCACCCCAATGATGGTTAGGAAAAGACCGGTGCTGAACCGCACGGCGTACCAAGGAGTTCATTACTTTTTGCCTTCGGTAGAAGTCTGGGCAAGGCCCATTTTGCCAAGCCAGGCCAGGGCCTCATTTTTGGTTGGTACCTTGCCCACGCATTTGATCTGGCCGTCGATAATCACCGCCGGGGTGGAGAAAACCCCGAACTTGGCGATCTGTTGAAAATCGCTGATTTTTTCGATGGTGGCGGCAATCCCGCTTTCCGCCACCGCCGCTTGCATGAGCTTTTCGACCT
>MGTC01000068.1:0-8916 GCA_001799255.1 Deltaproteobacteria bacterium RIFOXYD12_FULL_55_16 | reverse complement strand
AGATAATGAGATTGAATAGATAACCCACCAGCATAATCCCGCAACCGACCACGCCGACAAAAACCGCGATCAACTGCGGCTTCAAGACCTTGCGCAAAATCACCATCTCCGGCAAGGAAAGGGCGATGACACTCATCATGAAGGCCAGCACCGTACCCAGCGCCGCCCCCTTGCCAAGCAGGGCCTCGACCACCGGCACAATCCCGGCAGCATTGGCGTACATGGGGATGCCGATCAGCACCGCCACCGGCACTGACCACCAGACATCCCTGCCCATAATTGAGGCCATCATTCCTTCAGGAACATAGCCGTGGATTCCGGCCCCCACCCCGATCCCTAAAACCACATAGATCCAGACCCGGCCCACGATCTCCCGCACCGCCTCCCTGCCCTGACTGAACCGCTCGGGCCAGGTCAAATTCTCGTCAGGGATATCAGAGAGATTGACGTGCATCTCCCGTACCCAGTCTTCTATATAATGCTCCAGGCGCAGGCGGCCGATGATCCAGCCGGAGAGAATGGCAATCAGCAGTCCGGTGCCAAGATAAAGCGCCGCCACTTTCCAGCCCAGCAGCCCGAAGAGGAGAACCAGGGCGATTTCGTTGACCATGGGGGCTGAAATCAGAAAAGAGAAGGTTACGCCCAGAGGAACACCGGCGGTGACAAAGCCGATGAACAACGGCACTGCCGAGCAGGAGCAGAAAGGGGTAACGATGCCCAGCAGGGCGGCCAGGACATTGCCGGTGGATTCGCGTTTGCCGGCAAGGATACGGCGGGTGCGCTCCGGAGTGAAGAAGGAGCGCAGCACCCCAACCCCATAAACGATCAGGGTGAGCAGCATCAAGACCTTAGGGGTGTCGTAGACGAAAAACTCGATCATCTCTCCCAGTTGGCTTTTCGGATCAAGCCCCAGAAGCCGGGAGGTGAAGAAACGGGAGAAGGGTGCGAGCTGGAGGTAAAGCGTAAACCAGAGGCCAAGCCCGCCCAGGCCGGTGAGGAGATATCTGGCCTTTCCCGTGATTGCAAACGGCGGAGGGGATGGCAGTTTGTCATGGTTGTTCGTTGGCATGGCTTTGGTTCTCAGGGCTCGCAGGAAATATGGCAGACCCCGGTCGGGGTTTTCCTGGTAAAGGGGAAGTATTTTTTCCGGAAAAACAGGGCCACGTTGACCAGGCCGATGAGTACCGGCACCTCGACCAGCGGCCCGATTACTGCGGCAAAGGCCACCCCGGAGTTGATTCCGAACACGGCAATGGCCACGGCAATGGCCAGCTCGAAGTTGTTGGAGGCGGCGGTGAAGGAGAGGGTGGCAGACTGCTCGTAGGTGGCCCCCATGGTCATGGACATGAAAAAGGAGACCAGAAACATGACCAGAAAGTAAAGGGTGAGCGGGATGGCAATGCGGATTACGTCAAAGGGCAGCTGGACGATGTGTTCGCCCTTGAGGGAAAACATCACCATGATGGTGAAGAGCAGGAAGATCAGGGTGAAAGGGCTGATCTTCGGGATCAGTTTTTCCTGGTACCAGACCTCGCCTTTGGTCTTGATTCCTATAAACCGGGTCAGCATCCCAGCGAGAAAGGGAATGCCGAGATAAATGCAGACCGATTCGGCGATCTGGGCCATGGAGATGTCCACTATTGCTCCTTTCAGTCCCAGCCAGCCGGGAAGCGCCGAGATAAAAAACCAGGCGTAGAGCGAAAAAAAGAGTACCTGGAAGATGGAGTTGAAGGCCACCAGCCCGGCGCAGTAGTCGGTGTCGCCGCTGGCCAGATCGTTCCAGACAATGACCATGGCGATGCAGCGGGCCAGGCCGATGAGGATCAGCCCCACCATGTATTCGTGGTGACCGGAAAGAAAGGTGATGGCCAGGAGAAACATGAGGATCGGGCCGATAAGCCAGTTCTGCGCCAGGGAAAGGGCCAGCACCCGGAAATTACGGAAGATCTCGTGCAGCTTTTCGTAGCGCACCTTGGCCAGAGGCGGGTACATCATGAGGATCAGGCCGATGGCGATGGGGATGTTGGTGGCGCCTGTCTGGAAGGAGTTGATGATCCCGGTGACTGGCGGATAGAGCCAGCCGGTCATCACTCCGATGAACATGGCCAGGAAGATCCAGAGGGTGAGATACTGGTCGAGGAAGCTTAATTTTTTCTCTCTGTTTGGCATGGCGGCTCTCAATTGCAGATGGTTAAAAAAATGTTGGGGCGGCTGTTTTCGGCCCGGACAGAAGCAGGGCAAAAAAATCAGGCGCATTTCACCTTGGTGCGTCTAAATTCTGCCAGGGCGGCTTGATCCTGTCTGGTTTCCGGCAGTTCTGCCAATCTCTGCTTGAGCAGCTCCAGCAGTTCCCGTGTCAGTGGAGTCGGCATCCCGGCCAGCTGGTAATACATCCAGGCCCCGAGGCGCCGGCCTTCGACCCAGCCCGTGTTGCGCAGATAGGCCAGGTGCCGGGAGACCGTGGACTGGGGCAGCTGGAGTACGGCCATCAGGTCGCAGACACATAACTCGCCGCCAAGAAGCAGGGCCAGAATCCGCAGGCGGGGCTCTTCGGACAGGGCTTTGAAAAATTGGGTTGTTGTTTGCATAAGCATCCTGGGCGCTGTTCAGGTGGGGGTGTTTCTGGCTGGGAAAATTACCAGTCAGGGTTTGATTATATCCGCATAGGCGGATATAGGCAAGCCCCATGTCGCCCCATGTCGCCAGAGGCCGGAAACCTGGCATCCCATTCCCGCCTGTACTTTTTGCCGCTTCTGGAATACAATGGCCGCACAAGGCAGTACAGGCTGAAGCACCCGGACAAAGGCGGGAGGATATGGCAATGGCTACTTTTTTCATGGAGTTTAATCCGGTTCTTCAGGCTCTGCTGGCCACCCTTTTTACCTGGGGGGTGACCGCTGCGGGCGCGGCCCTGGTTTTTGTGAGCAGAACTGTAAATCGCAAGGTCATGGATTCCATGCTCGGTTTTGCCGCCGGGGTGATGATCGCCGCGAGTTTCTGGTCGCTGCTTGCCCCTGGCATCGAGATGGCCGGGCAGATGGGGCTGGTGCCCTGGCGCACCGCCGCTTTAGGTTTTTTGGCTGGTGGCCTGTTCATGCGGCTTATCGATCTTTTTCTGCCCCATCTCCATCCAGGGCTTGATATCAGCAAGAGCGAGGGGGTTAAAACTACCTGGCAGCGCAGCACCCTGCTGGTGCTGGCCATTACCCTGCACAATATCCCGGAAGGTCTGGCGGTGGGCGTGGCCTTTGGCGCGGTGGCCGCCAATATCTCCTCGGCCACCTTGGGAGGCGCCATTGCTCTGGCCATCGGCATCGGGTTGCAGAATTTCCCCGAAGGCGCGGCGGTATCCATGCCCCTGCGCCGGGAGGGCATGAGCCGGACAAAGAGCTTCATGCTGGGTCAGGCCTCCGGTCTGGTGGAGCCGGTGGCCGGAGTACTGGGGGCCTGTTTTGTTCTCAGCATGCGGGGCGTTTTGCCTTATGCCCTTTGTTTTGCCGCCGGGGCCATGATCTTTGTTGTGGTGGAAGAGCTGATTCCAGAGTCGCAGCAGAATCCCAAGCATATTGATCTGGTCACCATTGCGACCCTGGTGGGCTTTGCGGTGATGATGGTTCTGGATGTGGCGCTGGGATAGAAAGCAATGCAGAATGGAAAGTGCAAAATTAATAATGAAGGACAGGAGATAATGACAGGTCAAAATGATCAAGGCGTTTTTGGGGGCAGGGTCAAGGATTTTTCCCCATTTTTCATTCTTAACTCTTCACTTTTCACTGCCTTACAATGAATCTCATTGTAAGGCCCCTCACGCCTTCCGCCTTCCATCGCCTGACCCCGGATCTGGTTCTCGGTCTGGTGGAAAAGGTTTTGGATATCCGCTGCACCAATCTCTGTCGGCCCCTGGCCAGCTATATCAACCGGGTCTACGAGCTGGAAGGCGAGAACGGTGAAGGGCTGGTGGTAAAGTTTTACCGCCCTGGGCGCTGGAGCCGGGCCGCGCTGGAAGATGAGCATGAGTTTCTCCTTGAGCTTGCCAGCCGGGAGATTCCGGTTGTCGCCCCTCTGGTTTTGCAGGGTAATGGCAGTCTGGGCGAGCATGAGGGGATGTATTTTACCGTGTTTCCCAAATGCGGGGGGCGCAGTCTGGATGAATACAACGAGGAGCAGTGGCTGGAAATCGGCCGTTTGCTGGGCCGTACCCATGCTGTGGGCGCGGGCCGGATCCCGGAGGGGCGGATTACCATGACTCCAGACAAATCAACCCGGCAGCAGGCGGACTATCTCCTGGCCGGAAAGTTTCTGCCTGCTGATCTTGCCCGGCAATTCGCCGAACTGACCAAGACCCTGATCGCTGAAATCAGCCCGCTCTTTGCCAGCACCGAGATGATCCGCATCCATGGCGACTGCCATTTCTCCAACCTCATCTATCGGCCCGGCGAATCCTTTTATCTCATTGATTTTGACGATATGGCCCTGGGGCCGCCGGTGCAGGATTTCTGGATGTTGCTGCCAGGTTACCGGGAAGACACCTTTGCCGAGATCGACCTCTTTCTCGAAGGCTACGAAACCTTCCGGGATTTCGACCGGCGCAGCCTGCGGCTGATCGAACCGCTCCGGGCCATGCGCTTTATCCATTACATGGCCTGGTGCGCTTATCAGGTGGCGGAAGAGGGGTTAAGCAGGGTGGCGCCGGATTTCGGCACTCGTGAGTACTGGCAGCTGGAGTTGCGCGATCTTGCGGAGCAGCTGGAACGGATCAAGGCCGCGATTGAACCCCAGGGCAACGGGCTTTAAGGCCTGGCTGGGGAAACTGGTTATTTCAAGATGGCCTTGAGGTCGTTTGCCAGGGTCTGAGGGTCGGCATAGCCATCATAGCGTTTGACCACATTACCCTCCCGGTTTACCAAAAACGAGGTCGGGATGCCGATGATGCCACCGAAGGCCTCAGGTGTTTTCGCCTCGCTCAGCAGGACGGGATAGTTGATCTCCATTTTCTGGGCGAACTTCTCAACCTGGGCAGCGCCGCCCTGGTCGGTGGATATGCCGATCACGGTGAAACCTCTGGCGCCGTATTCTTTCTGGAGCTTGATAAAATCAGGGATTTCCTTGCGACAGGGAGGGCACCAGGTGGCAAAGAAATTGATCAGTATTACCTGGCCCTGGTAACTGCTGGATTTGACCAGGGCGCCGTCTTTTACTGAAGACAGGGTAAAGGCCGGCATCTTTGTGGCAGCCTGGGCAATGCCGATCATCAAGCCGAAGATAATCAGGGCGATGGTCAGAAGACGGGTTTTCGCCGCGCTGGCTTTTATGATCTGCATGGGCTTCTCCTGGCTGAAGGTATGCGGTCGGCATGGTTTATCATCATTTGCCGAAAACAGCTTCTGTTTACCCTTTTGTCCGGGGAAACAAAAGGAAAAATGTAATCAGCGCCCGTCCGGACTGGTCAGGCGGGGATTATTTTTTTGTGTCAAGCAGCAGGGTCACCGGGCCATGGTTTGTCAGGGCTACATCCATCATGGCCTGAAATTTGCCGGTGGCCACGGGGATCTGTCTTTGGCGGATTTCGCGGATGAACAGTTCGTAGAGCTCCTCTGCTTCTCCTGGCGGCGCGGCGGTGGAATAGGAAGGGCGTCTTCCTTTGCGGCAGTCGCCGAACAGGGTGAACTGGGAAACCACCAGCATCTCTCCTTGTGTTTCGAGCAGGGAAAGGTTCATCAGCCCATGCTCGTCGTCGAAGATGCGGAGATTGATGATTTTGTCGGCCAGAAGCAGGGCGTCCTGTCTGGAATCATTTTTGCCTACGCCGAGAAGGACAAGCAGCCCCCGGCCGATGGCGCCGCAGATCTGCCCCGCTACGCAAACAGAGGCCTGACTTACCCTTTGCACTACGGCCCGCATGGTTTTGCTCCCTGATCCTCCGGGGGAAGCGGATCGAGATTGCCAAGGGCAAACTGGAGAATGGCCGTTGCCGCAAGGGTTGCCGTCTCGGCGCGCAGGATGCGCGGCCCCAGGGAAATTGGGGCAAAGCCTGCCTGTCTGGCGCAGGCAACCTCTGTTTCGCTGAAGCCTCCCTCCGGGCCGAGGAGGAAAAATGCGGACTGGCAATTATTTTTCTGGCCGACAAGGGCCTCAGCCAGCGTTTGCCGGGCCTCATGTTCCCAGAAGATCAGTCTTAGATCACAGGGGGGCGGGTGGGCCATGAGCTCGGTCAGATCCCGGGGGGCATGGATTTCCGGCGGCCTGGCCCGGTCGCATTGCTTGCAGGCCTCAAGGATAATGCGCTGCCAGCGTTCCATTTGCGCTTCTTTCGGGTTTTTCTGGATCACATGCTCCGAGTGGAACAGCCAGATGGCCTCAACCCCCAGCTCAGTGGCTTTTTGCAGAACGAGATCCATTCTCTGGCCCTTGAGCAGGGCCTGCCCCAGGTGCAGACCTACCTTGGGCGGGCTATCCAGGGTGTGTCCGATGATGGTTGCGGTAACCCGGTCTTTGAGAAGGTGTTCGATCCGGGCTTGATATCTGGCGCCGGTTCCGTCAAAAAAAGTAAGGGGATCGCCGGGGCTGAGCCTGAGAACGGTACGGAGATGGTGGGCCTCCGGGCCGGTCAGCTGCACGGTTTCTCCGGTGATGTCTTTTGGGTTTATGAAAAATCTGCGGAGGCTCATGGCTGCTTATGGCCGGGCGAAGAGAAGGGCGCTCCATTCCCCTTCAGTCCTGGTTCCCTGATGTTTCAGGCCAAGAGCGTTGTAGGCGGCGCGGATATTGTCGGTCTGGGGGCCGGTCAGGATTCCGGCCAGGATGAGCCTGCCGTTTTGGGCCAGGCGTGCGGCAAGATGGGCGGCAAGATCAAGGAGGGTGTCATGGATGATGTTGGCGATGACAAGATCGAATTGCCGGGGGATGTCTTCCAGGGCGAGGCCATTTGCGGTGATTGATGGAAGCAGGCCATTACGCAGAATGTTTTCCTCCGCTACTGCCACGGCTTCCAGGTCATTGTCGATGGCCAGCGTTTCCTGCGCGCCAAAAAGGGCGGCGGCCATGGCCAGGATGCCTGTGCCGGTGCCGACATCGAGAACGGTTTTGGGCGGGGTTGTGGTGTCATGAAAAAGTGCCTCGATGAACTCCAGGGCCAGCTTGGTGCTGGCGTGGTGGCCTGTGCCAAAGGCCATCCCCGGATCCAGCTCGATAACCTTTTCGCCGGGGCCGGGCTGGTATGATTCCCAGGTGGGCTTGATGACAAGGTGGGCCGTGATCGGCAGGGGCTTGAAGCCCTCTTTCCAGGTCTTGTTCCAGTCTTCATCGGGAACGATTTCTGTTTTGAGAGGTGTTTTTTCTTCTTCAGGGAGGAGGCGGGCAAGTTCTGTGAGGTATGCTTCAATTTCTTTTAGTTTTTCAGGGGCGTGGGGGCCATTTTTCAGGTAGCCGATAATTTGTTCCTGGGCGGCATTGGCTGATGCAACCGGGATTTGCTCCACCCCGCCGGTTTGCTCGCAGATGAAATCGGCAATGGGGTCGGAGATGGTTTCGCTGGCGGTGATCGTGATCCGAAGCCAGGATTTGCTTGGCGGGGGCACCTGATTTTTTACTGGCATCTGCTTACCTGCGGGAGGGGTTACGGTTGCAAAAAAAATAAACGGGAGACGGTCTTGGAGTGCGTTACTGTACTGGATGCTGTATTCTCCGGCAAGAGCTAGTTGAGCTAAGGGCTTGGATTATGGTGTTGGCGGTGTTTCTTATCTATATATGATATCTGGATATGATATCTGGGCTGGCATAATGGACGAAAAAATGATGCGGGAGATCCTTGGCAGGGTCAGTCGCGGCGCATGCAGTGTTGCAGACGCCTTGGCGGAGCTGAAGAATTTTCCTGCTGAGATGCTGTCCTGCGCCCACCTGGATCATCATCGGCGTCTGCGGACCGGGGTACCGGAGGTGGTTTACGGAGAGAATAAGACGGCTGCTCAGCTTGTTGATATCTTGAGAAAACTTCTTCTGTTTTCTCCTGCGGTAATGGCCACCCGGGTGAGTCAAGAGAAGGGGGAGGCTGTTTGTTTCGAAATTCCTGGGCTGGTTTATCATGAGACAGCCAGGATGTTGACTGCGCCGGGGGAAGAGAAACAACGGGCTGCGGATGCTGGCGCAGGCCTGATTCTGGTACTCACTGCCGGGACTTCTGATATCCCGGTGGCGGAGGAGGCCTTTGTCACCTTGCGTTGTCTGGGAAATGAGGCGGAAAGGCTGTATGATGTCGGGGTGGCCGGAATCCATCGCCTGCTTTCGCGGCGGGATCTTCTTGACAAGGCAGGGATCCTGATTGTGGTCGCTGGAATGGAAGGCGCCCTTCCCAGTGTGGTTGGTGGTTTGGTGGACAAGCCCATTATAGCGGTGCCCACCAGTGTTGGCTATGGAACAGGGTTGGGAGGACTTGCCGCGCTTTTGGGGATGCTCAACAGCTGCGTCCCTGGAATTGCGGTGGTTAATATTGACAACGGTTTTGGCGCCGCGTGTCTGGCCTCAAGGATCGTGAGGCAGATGATCGCTCGGGCAGAGGGGGCAGAAATAAATGAGTTGAGCCCGTGAAGCATGGAGGCAGCCTTTTTCAAGATTCCTGCGATATTGCTGTTGACAAGGTGGGGCGCTTCGGCTATTTTGGCCCCCGAACGATAACCTGGCCCCATTAAAGAGGTCTTCGGGGAACGTCAGAAAACAGCTTGACGGTCTTGGTTGTTTCGGTTATCTTCTTTTTTCGCCCGCTAAACGGGCTTGTCTTGGTTCTTGCCAAGGCGACAGCGATCATTGAAAACTGAATAGTGAGCAAAGTAGAAGATGGGCCCCAAGAAACCGGAGCTATGTCTTCGGGAGTTTTTATTGCAGTAAAGAGATCAGAATCTCTGTTAAAGAAGAGTGGGTTTT
>MGTC01000067.1:4318-34905 GCA_001799255.1 Deltaproteobacteria bacterium RIFOXYD12_FULL_55_16 | reverse complement strand
GATCCGCGCATCCCTCACATCCATTTCGTTTGATCGCCATCGTATGTCCTCAGCATCTTGGGTTCGCTAGGTAACTGTTCAGCAGCACCACATCTGCGTTATCGGCACTGCTGCCGATAATTGACAGTCATCGGCCTGCTAATATGCAAAAGCACACATCGCAGACCTCTGGAGTTTATGCCCCTTTGGGGTACGCATCTGCGGCACTGCTGAACAGTTACCTTTTGGATGTTTCAGCCTACTTAACGCCGGCACTCTGCCTGGCTGCCTGTACGGTATTTTTCATGAGCATGGTGATGGTCATGGGCCCGACCCCACCCGGAACAGGGGTAATATACGAGGCTTTTTCCTTTACCGCATCAAAATCCACATCACCGGCAAGAATAGCCTTGCCTTCCGCCGTCTTGCCGATCCGGTTCACGCCAACATCAATTATCACCACCCCGTCTTTCACCATCTCGGCGGTAACCATTTTCGGTACGCCGACTGCAGCGATAATGATGTCGGCCCGCTTGCAATGGGCGGCCATATCCTTGGTACGGGTATGACACAGAGTAACCGTGGCATTGCCGCCCTTGCGCTTCTGGAGCATCAGATTGGCGATGGGCTTGCCAACAATATTGCTGCGTCCGATAACCACCACCTCGGCGCCACTGGTCTCCACGCCGCTGCGAATCAGCAGCTCAAGGATGCCATGGGGGGTACAGGGCAAAAAACACTCCTCGCCCACCACCATCTTGCCCACATTCACCGGATGAAAGCCATCCACGTCCTTGGCCGGATCAATGGCATACAGCACATTAGTCTCATTGATATGCTTGGGTAGAGGCAACTGCACGAGAATGCCGTGGATGTTTTTGTCCTGATTATATTTATCGACAATGGCCAGCAGATCCTGCTCACTGGTGTCAACAGGCAGGGTTACCTGCTCGGAATGAATGCCAAGGGCGTGAGCGGTCTTGTTCTTGGCGCTCACATAAGATTGAGAGGCCGGATCTTCACCCACCAGAATCGTGACCAGCCCGGGAACAACACCCTGTTTTTCCTTGAGTTCGGCAACCTCGATCTGTAATTCCTCACGAATGGCTTTTGCAACTTCCGTCCCACTGATAATCCTGGCACTCATTGATTTTCTCCTTATAGCAAAATATCAAAATTTGACGGTCTCGCAAAAAAAACAAGCTGTTATCTCTAACAATGCACCGATTGCCTGAAAAAAGCCTTTGCCTCATCTTTCAGGCGGACATCCCTCTGATGCTGGCCCCCGGCAAGGACAAGCATGGAATCAGAACGTACAAAGCTACCCAATCAGACACGATATTTCAATAGGTAGATATACTTGCAAAAAGCCATGCACTATACATTTTTCAGAGGAAAATAGAAGAAAAAAAGGGGGAGATGAAATAATTGTAATTGAGGCTCTACTTAACCCCAGTTTTAAGACCACAGTTTAAGCTGCAGATGAAGCGTTTTTATACACCACCACCGTCTGTTCGGCAATTTTGCGCCAGTCGTAGTTCTCTTGAATTATCCGTTTTAATTCCTGTTGCTCACTGGCGGGAAGCACTTGTTGGAGAAAGGTCCGCATCTTTGCGCCAAGTTCCTCCACATCCCCACAGCGAAAAAACCGTTCCGGGGGTAGTTCCACCTGGAGATTAGCGGGGATATCTGAAACCAGAGTCGACAGGCCATAACTCATAGCCTCCAGAAGCGCAATGGGCAGCCCTTCATGGTAGGAGGGCAAAACAAAAAGGCTGGCATGGGAGAAAACCTGAGCCAGATTCTCCCCGGTCACATAGCCAGGCAGAACCACACGCTTGTCCACCGCCGCCATTTCCTTGAGCTTTCGGCTATACTCCGTTTCATGGTCGGCATCCCCGGCGATAACCAGTTGATAGTCGCCCCTCACCTCCCGGAAAGCGGCAATCAGATCATGAAGTCCCTTTTCCGGCACAAAACGGGCAACCGCCAGAATATATCCGCCAGGGCGAATTCCCCTCCGCTCAAGAAATGAGGTGGCTTTACTTCTGATGGGCAGAGGCACGCCATTATATATAAGGTGAGAAGAACGTCCGCAACGTTTCGTGACGATCTCCGCAATAACCCTGGAGATTACAATCACCTCGTTGGCAAAACGTCCGCCAAGGTATTCTCCAAGGCGGAGCATCATCCTGGCCACAGCTCCCCATTTTTGTCGGTCATAATCCGGGCCATGATTGGTAAACACCACCCGCAAACCAAGCAACCTGGCCAGCGGCGCCATGAGGCCAGGCCCAACCGCATGAATGTGGACAATATCCGGATTCAACCATCTTGCCTTGAGAATTGCCGCCAAGGTATGAACAATCGCCTCCAGGCTTTTATTGCGGGGACAAAAGATATGGATCAGGCGCACCCCCTGCCATTCCGCCTGTGGATTAACAATATATGATCGTCGGGTGGCAAGGAGAACTTCATGACCCAGCGCGACAATCAGGGGATAAAGTTCCTGGCAGTGCTTCTCCACCCCCCCGGGGATATCAGGAATCCCTCTTGTGCCGACAACAAAGATCTTCATCAGATAATGTGGCAGACTGAGATCTTATAATTTAGCAATTCAATCACCAATAGGGGCAGGATAAAAAGCGCCTTGCTTGCTGACCAGCAACCGCAGTTTGTTTTTTAAAACCCATTGCGCTGGCACCGAGATCCGTTTCTTCATAGCCGGGCCGGCGGAGCCGATCATCCAGCATTGCTTGTTGCAATTCGCCACCTGCTGGCGGATCTCCTCAGCCTTGGGGCCGCTCCAGATCAGGGCAAAATCCTGTTCATGCAGGTTGCCCATAATCATGGGCTCATCGGAACCGTTACAGGGCAAGACATTGCCAGCGGGATCAACAAAAAACATATCCGTACCCACCTCACAGGGCAGCGCCCGTTTCAGGCCCCGGGCTTTCCTGGCCAGACCCATGTTGAAATAGGCGCGAAACCAGTTCTTCGGCTTGTTGGTTTTCAGCAGTTCAGCGGCAACATTCTCAAAGGTCAGCGCCACCTTTTCCGGGTCGTGGTACTGGTTATCCGTGGTATGAAAATAAAAAGAGTTATGGGTAGTGGCGGTGGCGAATTCAAGTCCCATGGCATTTGCCAGCCGATACAACTCGATCATATCATCGGCATTACGGTCGGAAACGGTCATCCCGAAACCGATATCCTTGATCCCCATGCCATGCAGAGCGGTAAGCGTCCGCAGGCCATGATCAAAACCGTTTTTGATCCCGCGCAATTCATCGTTGGCTGCCGGCAATCCCTCAATGGAAATACGAATACCCACCCGGTTCCCGAACTTCTCGAAAAGTTTGACAATCCGGACGGTGAAATAACCGTTTGAACTGATGACCAGTCGCTTGGTTTTGCTCAAGGCCTTGCTGACAATCTCCTCGATATCCGCGCGGAGAAAGGGCTCGCCGCCGGTGATATTGATAAAATCAAGGCCATCAGGCAGTTTATCCACCAGGGCCGGGGAATACTCCTCATTCCTGTTGCTCGGATGCTGCCAGGTATTACACATGTAGCACTTGGCGTTGCAACGGTAGGTGACGATGAGACATGCTTCCATATTTTTGGAACCTTATCCAAGAAGAAATGTATAATTTTTCAACAACTCTTCATTATGCCGCGCAAGGGAGTATTCTTTTTCCACTTTCTGTCTCGCCGCTTTGCCCATGGTTATACGCAGCTCAGGATTCTCGGCCAGAAGAACCATCTTTGCCGCAAGCTCTGTCGTCTTTCCCATGGTAAAGAGAAAACCCGTCCTGCCATCCTCCACCTGCTCAGGAATGCCGCCGATACGGCTGCCAATGACCGGCTTGCCGAAAGCCATAGCTTCAAGAACCACCATGGAACAGTTTTCATACCACTCGGAAGGCACCACTACAAAGGCGGCATTCCTGACGAGTTCGCGCAACTCCTCGCCGGACTTGTAGCCGAGAAATTCAGCCTTCGAGAAACGTGCCTTCAGTGACTCCAGCAAGGGCCCAGTGCCGACAATCTTCAGGGGTAAGTCTGTAGCCCCGGACAGATGCGCAGCCAGCAGCGTTTCAATTCCCTTTTCCCTGGACAGTCTGCCAAAATACAGGGCATAACCCCGGTCAGAATAGTTAGGTTGAAACTCGATGGTATCTATGCCGTTACGCAAGACCCGGATCTTGTCTTTGCCCACCCTCCGGCTGACCAGATCGGCAAGAAACTGGCTCGGAGCCAGAAACAGATCCACCGCCTCATAACTCTTTTGCCATTTATGAAAAAAGGCTTCCAAGGCGAGCAGCAAACCCTTGCCACGGCTGTCCTGGCAGTTACGGGTAACCGGATTCCAGAAAAAACTGCCATTACAGGCAAGGCAGATATCTTCCCCGCACAGGGCAAGATATGACGGGCAGATCAACTTATAGTCGTGCAGAGTCAAAACTACCTTGACTCTGTGCTGCTTCAAAACCGGAATAATCGATGGAGTCAACTGATGATAGATATTATGCAGATGAGCAAGATCAGGACGCACTTTTTTCAGTAATTCTGCAAGCTTGACCACAGCCTCGCAAGAGTGGACAAACGAGGAGGCTGTTTTTAATTTCTGGCCGATCCCCCCTGCTGATTCATAGTTAATATTATCAACAAAATACTCAGAATATGGCGACGTAACATTGCGCGGATCGCGCATGGAAAAGTCGGCTACTTCAATCCCCTTTCCGGCCAGGAATTGCCGTTCCTGAAAAAAAACGCGCTCGGTTCCACCGTTCAGATAGAAAAACTTGTTAGCTAAAAGGATTTTCACGATTTCACAGCATTTCCCCCTGAGGGGGACATCCTGTTATCAATTATTATTCTGGATTTTGTCCCTGCAACCGTCATGTTGTCAGAAAGAACTTTCTGACCAACTACTATATAGTGCAAAGGGAAACCCAGAAGACGCTTTGTGAATATGCGATAATCGGCAACTCCCGCATATTTCATCAAACGAACAATATCCCCCTTTGAAAGCAAATTCATGTAGCTTCCTGTTGCCCATGATTTGCCAAACATCAGAAGAATCCTGTCAAAAATAACCTTAGGAAGATAATGCAACATTAGCAAATTGGTATGAGTTTCGACTGGAAAGAACCGTGAGGGGGTAGTGAAGTAAAATGTTCGGGCTACCCGGACAAATTCCTTCACAAAATCAATCTGTTGCTCAAAGCTACCGACATGCTCAATAACAGCATTACTGTGTACTATATCAAACTGATTGTCGGCAAAAGGAAATATTCCTCCCTGAAATACAACTGTTTTTACTTTTGGATAGCGCTTTCTAAATTCATCCAACGGAAAAATAGAAAGCGCAGTTATGTTTTCAGAATACGGATAGTGTTTCTCGAGAAAATTATCATAAGGAGAATACTCAGTATCAGCTACACCGACATCAAGTAGTTGCGATGATTTGTCGATACATGTTTGAGCCAGGAATAAATCGTACTTGGTTGACCTGGAACGACTCATCAAATGATATTTAACTATTTGCAACAACTTCATATACTGCTAGCCCTCATATAAAGCTGAGTTGAGCAGCTTATCTGCTCAAACGAAACTTATACCCTTTGGGTGTAAACAGAAGTTAGTATTCAAATTCTCTTTAATTTAATGCCACTGACAGACGATGCTGGAATTTTAACCATAAAGAATCCCGGCTTCTGCTGTTCCGTCAAGAGCGGCACAATTTTTATCTGCTCGGTCATCAGACCAGGCTTCAGGTTAGTTGCCAAAGGAGAAGGGCCTGTCAGCGTTTCCGCCTTTACTACCCGATAGTCTCCTTCAATCTGGATTGTCGTATCCACCGCATCACTCAGATTCTTATTGATCAAGACCAGGTTTACCTCGTCGCCATTCGCATTTCTGCTGGCCGTGCCAACCACTGCATCCACCGCACCGAAACTCTGCTTGATCTTTTCCACTCGCACTTCGCCAAATTCGACATGCCCGGAAAGAGGCTCTGCCCCGCCAATAAGACGTGCCATAACGCGAATTTTCTTGGCATCCGCCAAGGTTTTAAACTCAACCGTTGCCCACGACCACGGCGTTGTCCCGCTCCGAATGATATTAAATGGCTGATGAAACATCTGATTCCAGCCCCTCATATCTTCAACCGCAATCCCGATCTTGCCCCCCTTAAGATCCTTAGTGCGCATAAGCACACTGAATTTGTAAAACGTATCCGGCTCAACATCAATCACTTTATATGCGTGATAATAGTTGATATTAACTCCCTGCTTAAAATCCACAGACACAATATTCCCTGTCTGTGTCTGCGAACCCTCTTTAAACAAATGCTGTTCCCATGGTTTCGTCAAAACCTGAATACCCATACTCTTGCGAGCAGAAGCAGTCCCTATTCTCGAACTAAGCCCCATACCACCCTTAAATGAGAAAAGCGGGCCAGACACATCCATCTTGACCAGTTCGTCACCCAGATAATTATTGTACAACTCATAGACATAAAAGTTTGCCTGAGGCACCAACGCTTCGCGCTTACTTGTATCTCCGACTACCATTCCCCAATAGTCATTGGCAAATTGCCAGAAATTCGCAAAAAGCACCTTGAATTCCGGGTTCAAAAAAACCCGGACAAAATCAGCGTTGTGCAACGCATTCACCAGTGTCTGACGATAAGGCACCGGATCCTGCTGGACAAAATGCCCATTGTATTCAGTTACCGCAAGGTGAAGATCTGCTCTACCTGTAAGACGTTTAATCAGATCCTGGTATAACCCAAGCCGGTAAATCAAATCAGCATCCGCTGAAACAGCGGCAAGCATTACCTCCTGCTCATGAAATTTATTAACCGCAGCCTTATTCAGCTTTGGTATATAAGGATGCACAATAGCAAAGTCTATCTGCTTGCCCGCGCGCTGCAATACGGTAACACTCCAGCCATCGTCTACATTGGTGGAGTCGTCAAGAACAGCGCCCAACTTGATTTTCTGATCAACCCCTTTCATTTTTGTTTGATAGGCAAGGTAATTTGTCACATAATCATCAACCGAACGTGGGGTGTTAAACTCCTCATTTCCATACTCAAACCACACCACATCCCAAGGAGCCTTGTGCCCATCCGCCCTTCTCACTGCGGCCCAGTCTACTCCTCCATTTGGGTTACTACCATTATCCGGAGCATTCAAATATTCAACCAGATCAGCGGCAGATGCGGAATTCCCCACACTTGTCGCGACAGTGATTACCGGCTGCGCGCCAACAGAGGCGCAAAATGTCAAAAACTCCGGGAGGCCAAACTGCTGTCGAGGGCGATTGCCAATCGGTCCAACCGTCAATCGCCAATCCAGAATTCGGGATTCATCACCACCAGGCCAGCGAAGAAAAGAAATCCCGGCACGCTTGGCAATAGTTACAAACTGAGCAACGGGCTGTTTGCTGACAGGATCCCAGATACCATCCCCTTTATTCGAGACAAAAGCGTTCGCGTCATACCGAGGATTGTAGGCAATAATATTATTACCCAACACCCCTCTGTTCACCGCACCCCCGACTACTCCTGGATCCACGCGTATTGTTGCCGTAGAAGTAACGCCACACGCATGAGATGACAGGCCAAAACAGAAAACAAAAACTATCAATACTGCATGCAGATATTTTCCCACGCCTTTATCCCTCCTTGCAATCATGACACAAGCACACTTCCGTAAAGTTTTTCATAATTTCTGACCATAGTATCCATACTGAACGCCTGAACCTTTTGTAATCCGCCCTCCACAATCCTGCGTCTTAAGGCATCGTTTTCCAGCAACTCTACAACTCGTGCTGCCATGCCGCCACAATCACCACTGCCGACCATAAATCCACTTACCCCCTCATCAATAATTTCAGGGATGCCATGAATATCAGTAGCAACCAAGGGTACACCGGCAGCCATTCCCTCAAGCAGCACATTGGGGAGAGACTCCCCCCATCCAGAGGTCAACAGCAGCACATCGGTAATCCGTAACAGCTCAGGCAAATCCTCCTGCACAGCGCCAAGAAAGGTCACCCTGTCCCGAATGCCAATCTTGTCCACATACTCTTCTAATTGCTGCCGCAGTTCGCCGTCCCCCGCTACAAGCGCTAAAATATTAGGTAGTTGCGCACTCACCATCTTAACAACATCAAAAAACATCCTGTGTTGCTTCATGGGATGCAGACGCGCTACAATCGTTAAAATCTGCTGATCTTCCCCCACGCCAAATTTATTTTTGATTTGCGCTAGGTCTACATCACTCTGAAAACTAGCTGGATTAATCCCATTGTATATAACAAGCACCTTATTCGGAGCAACACCATCTTTAACTAAAATTCCCTTCAGCCATCTGGAATTGACAATAATACGTTTTGCAAGCCAGGCAAAATGGTGATCTATCCAGGTTCTGAATTTCCCAAGATGCGGCCCCCCTCTAACAGAGGTAATAACCGGCTTCCAGGCGAACAATCCTACAAGCTTGGCGATCTGGTCGTCTAAGAACAATAAAGCCTGAACTAGGTCAATCCTGTTCTTGCGTACATACCTCGCAATACGAAAGACAACTCCCAGATCCAGCTTATGCTTCATTGCAAAGGTCGCGACAACAACCCCAGGAGGAGGGGGAGCCGCGGAAGGCCTGTTTTTCTTATGACTAATCTGGATTACAAATACTTCAAACTGGCTCCGGTCCAGATGGTTAATGAGATACCAATATTGTCGCTCTGCCCCGCCAATTCCAAAACTGCTTAACAAAAAACCGATTCTTATTTTACTCATAAGTATTGCAACTTTTTAGTGTAAATCAGGTTGTCTAAGATCGGGCAGCCCAAGCGCATCAATAAGCTGGAAATACTGTGGCCAATAGTTGCCCTCATGCCAATTCAAACTGGAATCCCAGAAACCGGAGCAATTAAAAATAGCTGTATCGACAAAATCGTAACTAATTTCACAAAAAAATATTTCCCCATTTTCGCCATAGAGAAAATCATAGGCCATAGATTGAAATTTCAACTTACTTGAAATCTTAAATGCTTTCTCCACAAAACACAAATCTATAGCACCTGCATCGTAGGATATCTTGCCACTTCCAGAAGATCTAAAATCACCTTCACGATTAAATCTTCTAAAGGCAAAGGCCCGGTCACCTATAACCGTCACCCTTGTGTCGTACTCATTTTTCGGTAAAAATTTCTGGAAGAGCGCGTAGTTTTTATGTATTTGCCAATAAGGGGAAATATCCTCACCTCGCAATTTACGCAGCACATTTCCACCCCAACGGTGAACTTCCTTATATGGGCTAAAATCCATCCACCGGGTGTTCCCCGCCATAGGAATACGACCTGATTTAATCCCCTTGGAAAACATTCTGTTTACAAGCTTAGTTGCTTCCGAAATATTTCTTATCAGCAGGACATTAGCTGAGGCAGCGCCGCCTTTTAATTTAAAAACTACGGGAAACGTGGCCGTACTAAGCCATTCAAGCGCAATCCTCCTGTCCCAAAAAACCCAGCTTTCAATGATTGGAAAATTATGTTGCTTTAACAAAAAATATTGCCGAATCTTATCGTCATAGTGCCAACAGGTTGCCAAATCGGGGAAAGATTTGACGCCCATCTCATTTTGCACCACGGGAAGAATGGCCTGTGCCATCTGATGATGATCATGATAATGCAACCAACGGAATATAAACAAATCCAATCCGGAAACTGTTTCCCAAAAATCCTGTCGGCTAGCATCAAGACGCACATGTTTAATACCATTGTGATCCAGTATTGCCTCATAACGCTGGAGGAAAGGACAAAATTTCCCATATAAATCATTATGGATGCCAACTAACATTTTTTATTTCCCCCGGGGGCCAAGCCAATCTTCCAGTTTTTTTGCATAATCTTGAGGCATATCAATTCCGGAAAAGTTTGCGATTTAGTCAATCTTTTTAGCAAATTCGACTATTCGTTTTGCTTGAACTTTATATGAAAACTCCCTTACGGCAGTTTTACGGCCACTCTGTCCAACGTTGCCAGCCAGCTCTGGATTCAACAACACAAACTCTAATTTTTTCGCCAACACATCCGGACTATCAGGCTCCACAAGAAACGCATTATCTCCGTCAAACAGGTATTCTTGAATAACGCCAACCTTAGTAACCACCACGGGATTCCCTGTTGCCAGATACTCGGCCAACTTTGAGGGGAAACAATAATCGGCCTGTAGACTGGAAGGTTTAGCAAGAACAAGCACTGTCGCCTGGCACAACAATTCCCGCAACTTTTCTCTCGATACATACCCGGTTAATACAACCTTATCCTCAATGGATAGTTTTTTTATAAGATTTAATACGTTCTCCTTATCTACCTTAGAAACAGTATCACCCACCAAACACAAAGAAACCTGATCAAACCGCTCAGTTACGGATTTAAAGGCTTCTAGCAAAGTTAAAACCCCATCCTGACTTTGAGTAAAATTCCCGCAATATACAATGGAAGACGGCATCCCTTCTTGAACTGACATCTTAAATTCGTCAATATCAACTATGATAGGCACCAAAAGCAGCTCTGCATTACACCGTATTTTCTGCTTGAAATAAACATATAGCGGTTGCGATATTACCAGCATGCCATTAAAGCATTTGTAAAAATAATTCGTATAAAGATACTGCCACATTCTATTAATAATATTTTCAGGTGGACTATTGTAAAAAGGCAGTTCACTTTGCTCCTTCAAGTAGACCATTCCCAAAAATGCGGTCACCGCCCCAAAGAATAAAATAAAGACAGGACTAATGCTTACCAGTAGCACTGCATCAGTTCTTTTTCTATCTTTTATCAATCTGTTAACTGCTCCAACAAACCCCTTGAATTCTAGGAATCTTCTCTTCACAAAGGATTTTCCACGAAATGGGGTGCCACACGTGTACACAAATTCAACCCCCTCGTGAACTCCCTGTGCCCATTTATTTCTAGCCAGAAATTTATCCATTTCGGTAGGCCGAGGAATTAAGATACAAACCAATCCGCCCAAATCAATAATGCCTTTAGCATATTGATGTATCCTGTTAGTACAGGCCATGCCGTAAGGGTATGGTTGATGCATGATTATGGTTAAATTCATTAAAAAATCCAGTTTATTCAGAACGATATTTCCCTGACCACCTTAGCCGGAATCCCCACCGCAATACAGTTTGCAGGCAAAGATTTTGTCACCACAGATTTTGCGCCAATAACTGAGTTTTCGCCAATCGTAACCCCTTTACAGATATATACATCTGCTCCAATCCATACTCCACGTTCAATCACAATTTCCTTGGCCACAATATCATTTTCACCAGCTATCCTCGCCTCATGAGTAATGGCATGAAAGTCGTTATCCGCAATCACAACATTTGCCCCAATTAATACATCATCCGCAATGATTACTCTTCTCCTGGCACAGATAGCCCCCCCGCTCATTCCGACCCGATTTCCAATTTGGATCAGCGCACCTTCACTCTGAGTTCTTAAGACAACTTGATGATTAACACCGATCGCATTACCCCTTGAACTGGAGCGAAGCAACACCCTGTCACCAATAACTATTTGGCTTTTCGGATAAACACTAATAATGGGGAGCCCAAACAATCTCACTCCTTGTCCAAAATTTACGCCAGCAGCCTTCAAATACAATTTTCCAACAATATGCTGCAAAGGGTCTAAAACAACTAAATAAAATTTATTGTATATTTTAAAAATCAGTCTCAACATTGGAATTCTCACTTACACTGTTGCTTCAAGATTTCGATATTTTTTATAGTAGAGCAACATAGTGGCCAAATATACTGCATCTACGAGAAGTTTGGTGAGGGCGGCTCCGGAAACTCCCCACCACGCAACAAGAAATACATACCCCATCACACTGATAAAACCAAGCTGGACAGCGTTGACGCGCAAAGCCCTTGTTTTTCCATGGACCAGCAAATAACGGTTATATACATCGCCCAGGCCATGCAGTACAGCACCCACCGCACAAATATATGCCAACGGAACCACATCAATAAACTTGTCTGTATAAAGAAATAGAATCAGCTCTTTAATAACCACAAGAAAAACCAGCAGCGTCGCAAATGAAATAGTCATTGCGCCAACAATGACCTTACGCGGGATTCTGTCCAAGCTCGCAAACTGCTTGAAGAACGTGGTGGAAATAGCATTCGGAATCATCGTCAGTGGCATAGTGATGGTAAGCGCCAGAGAAAATATGCCGACCAGCCGTGTATCAAAAAAATAAGCCAGGGAAAATTGGCTCAACTGCGTAGTGACAGTGGTCACCAGTATCGCCACGTAAACATGCATCCCGATGGCGCGGTTGTTTACCATCACTTCCTGTATGCCTTGCCGCAAATGACCGAAGCTGGGCCGAGCTCGGATGATCAGCACCATAGCCGTGACAAGTAAACTCAGGAGATAAAGCAGGAGCGCCGTATCCAGCGAAAATTCGGTGAAACGGCTGGCACCCAAGGCCAGTGGTATGTACAGCAACTGCGGCAAGGCGTTGAGCAGCGACAAGCTTGTAATGTTGTTCGTCCCGCGCAGCACTTCCTGGAGATAAACTTGCAACGGGAACACAAACACCAGTGCGGAAAAAAGCCGCATTTTACCACCCAGTTCCTGGCCGTATATTTGTCCGACAGGAAACGAAGCCAAGGCCATCGCTACAATAAACAGCAACGAAATAATCCCGGCAATGGTCAGCAGGCTGCCCATGAGCGACCTTTCCGATTCCGGCGTACCGCGTGCCGCAAGCAAGTTACCGCCCGTAGTAAATAAGCCGAAGGTTATAAAAGCAACGCCAAGCGTCCAGACTGTCTGAAGGAATTTGAAGTCGCCGAACGCCTGCGGGGACAACTGACGTGTATTGATCACGCTGACGATGATACCCAGCACCAACGAGGCGACAAGGGAAAGATAGAGTACTCCGGTCTGGCGCACCCGCTTTTTGGCCAGCATACTCTTTATAGATGGGATGCTGACTATTACACTCATACCTTAAACCGAGCCACGACTTCTTGTCCTTCAGCACCCATGGCGCTTTGCTGTTTGGCAAGCACGACCCTATTTATCGAAACTGATGCGCCACTCAAAATTGCCAACAATACCACGAAATAGGCGCGGAATATGCTAAGATCGTTGCTAAGGTTAGACATGGCGTAAATTAACACCGCATAAAATGGCACCACTGAATAGGGGATCATCGAATTGATTTGTTTTTTGGCATAGCGATACATGGAAAAAATCAGCATTGTAAAAGTGACCATCCCAAAAAAACCATACCTGATTCCCGCCGCCAGATAACCATTATGAACAACCAGCGGCAGGGTATAGCTATTGCCAAACCGATCCTTGTACCATACCAGCATGCCATGCTCAGACATCAGCTTGACATAGTCCGGATGCTCATAGCTTCCCAAGCCCCAAGGGTAAGCCAAGATAGAGTCCCAGACAACTTGATACTGCAAAACCCGCCCGGTTACCGTATCCTCCTTGAGTCGCTCTTCCAGCATGACGCTGTGCAAATCCATGGATTGATACAACTCTATAGACAAGCCCAGCAAAATGAGCCCCAACACTCCTGCAACGACATAGAGCGGCAGAGGCAATTCCTGCTTACTGAAAAAAACATCATAGCTGACATAACAGACAAACAAAATTATGTAATCGAGACGGTGAAAGGTCAGCAACACTGAAAACATCAGCAATGGTGTAATCAAAAAACGAATTGCTTTCCCATTATAGCGAATGAGCGCGACGATAACTGCCAAAATCTGGAAATAACCAAAGTCGTACTCACTCTGGAAGATCCCGGTCGAACGCAGCTTGTTTCCAAAGGCCGGACGAAGATCACCAGTGCGCAGAAACATCGAATCCAGCGAAATTTGCACGATGGCAATTATTGCACCAATAACAGCCAGAAAAACAATGGCCCGAATGATTGCTTCAACAACCTTTTCTGTCATGTGACGCTTAGTTAGCTTATAAACAGCCAGAAAGGTCGCGATTTCGAGCGGGACTGAGATTACGTTTTTCGGGCTCATAAATGCATAATTCAGTAACACCGCAAACAGCACCAGCCCGAAATAGATATAGATATATTTTTCAAAGGGTGGATTTGTCCCTGTTAACTCCTCCGCCTGGGAAATCAGCCCCCACAAAAGATATACCAGAGAAAACAAAAATAGAATCCGGTTGGGCTGCAACTCAAAAGGCAGGCCGGGCAAGGGAATGATATATTTTGCATTGATCACTGGCTGCGCAAGCAGCCAGAGGATGAGCATAAAACTTAACACCTTTCTATCCGTCTTCATTGAAAGGAAACAAGCAGTAATTGCGGCAAAAATTATATAAAGCAAGAAGATCATGTTGCTCAATTCAGTAAATCAGTGCCCAGTCCCCTTCACTACTGCCCTCACCGTCAGGATAAGCAGTTTGCAGTCAAGCCAGAGGGACCAAGTATCTATATACTCAAGATCAAGCTTCATCCACTGTTCAAAGTTGATGTTGTTGCGCCCCATTACCTGCCAGAAACAGGTAATGCCTGGCTTCATGGAAAGACGGCGGCGTTGGCTGGGCCGATATTTTTTTACCTCGCTGGGCAATGGCGGACGGGGGCCAACCAGGCTCATCTCGCCTTTCAGGACATTAAAAAGCTGCGGCAACTCATCAAGGCTTGTTTTACGCAGGAAGCTGCCCAGAGGGGTGACACGCGGATCGTCTTTGATCTTGAACACTGGCCCGTCCATCTCGTTGGCCGCCTTGAGCTGGGCTTTCAGCTCTTCGGCATTCTCAACCATGGTAGTGAACTTGTAGACCTCAAAGTGCCTGCCATTCAACCCGCTGCGAACCTGCTTGAAAAAGACCGGCCCTTTTGAAGTGGCCTTTATGGCAAGGATAATAATCAAAAAAAGCGGGGAAAGAATAATCACCCCGGCCAGCGAGAGCGTAAAATCCATAATCGCCTTGACCAGAAGACCGAAATCATCGGGTGGGGATGAGGCAAGAATAAGCGTAGGCATTCCCATGAAATCTTCAAAGGAGATGCTGGCGGTTTCAGGCGTGAACATAATCGTCTGGATTTGCCAGTTCGGCATGATGCGAATCTCCACCCCCAGCTCTTCGGCAAAGGCGATATGCGCTGCGACATTGGGGATTATGTTGAGAGGCAGAGCAAAAATGACCTCGTCCACGACCTGGCGAAGAAGGATCTTCTTGAAGTCTTTTATCTCGCCGATCACCGCAACATCACGAAACACGGTTTTACCAACCTCTTCACCGCTTACTTCAAGGCAACCGATCACCTTGTAGTATCTATTGCAACTGCCATCGATGGCCTTGATCATTTCTTTGGCCCGTTCCCGGCTGCCGACCACCAGAATTTGCAGAGCCCTTTTCTGCAGGCTGGGGCTTCGAAAGACTATACGGCGCATAATCAGATAGCGGCTAAGGATAAAGACTATTGCCAGACCACAGGACAAGAAAAGCAAAAGACGGCTCACATTCTGGATGTGAAAGATATACAGGCTGACAATCAGCAGCCCCAGGGCGGCAACATTGGCACTGATAATTCTGGCTGCTTTCTTGCGGAACCTTTCCTGAACATAGACCATGTGAGTGTTAAAGATGTGAAAGGTAAAAAAACTGGCCACGAGCAACAGCAGCAGAACCATATAATAATTGGGATCAACAACAAGACCCTGGATTGGAGTAGGCAGAAACTTCTTTATCCAGTAAGCGGAGATTAAACCTGCCGCCACGAGAAACAGATCCAGAGTCATGACGGTCTGTTTTAGTTTTTTGTTACGCCAAAAATGCATAGCAGCCCACCCCAAGGGCAAATGAAGCCTGTCCGCTGACTACGGAGATTGCCTGACAATCAAATCAACTTTTAATGTAATGTGAGTACCACCTGCCGTACTTACAACAGCTGCGCCTGAGCCTTTATCCCAAAACGGTCAAGTTTTCGTTGACAATAATAGGCCTTTTTTCCCATATAATCAAACAACCCTGAAAACAACAACCATCCATCAGCCGCCCATTCAAGGATATGCCAATGCCACCAGCCATCCGTTCAAGCCTCGTCAACCTGCAAAACCTTAATTTCCAAGACTTCAGCAACAGCCTGACTCCAGAAGAAGCACGAGAGCCAAGCGCTGAGTTATTGGCATCCGTTGCCCGAACCGGGATTCTTCACCCCCCCATCCTCAGGGAACAGGGCCGAGCCACGCTGGAGATCGTCACGGGACGCAGACGTCTGCTGGCAGCCCAACAGACCCTGCACAGCATCTCGGCCATCTGCCTGGTTCTCCCGGCGGAAACTCCGCCAGCGGAGGCTCTGGCCATCAACCTGGAAGACACCTTGCTCCGGGGAGACATCAGCGTTGTCGAGCAGGCCATTTTTTTTCAGAAAATCCTCGTCCATCTGGAGGAAAACGAAGCAGCCCGCCGGTTTCTCCCCGCCCTGGGGCTGGAGCCGCACCGCCATCACCTGCAAAACCTCTTGCAGCTTCTCAGGCTTGAAGAACACCTGCTGGGCGCGCTCCACGAAAAACGGCTGCACGAGGGGGTGGCCAGGGAATTGCTGGCCCTTAATTTCACCGACCGCCTCTCCCTGTACGAGATTATAGAAACACTCAGCCTCAGTGTCAGCAACCAGAAAAAGATCACCGCCACCTGCCGGGAGCTGGCGACCAGAGGCAACACCTCGATCATGGCCCTGCTCTGTCAGCCCGAGGTGCGGGAAATCCTTACTCCCCAGGAAACAAACATCCCGCAAAAAACAGCCCGGCTTATGCACTGGCTCACGGAACAACGCTTCCCAAGCCTCACGGCGGCGGAACAGGAATTCCGCAGCTTCGCGGCCACACTCAAGCTGCCCAACGGGTTAACCCTCAACCACTCACCTTCCTTTGAGCAGGATCAAGTACACCTTTCCATCCCCTTTGGCAACAGGGAAGAATTGCGCCGTGCCTGGCCGCTCATCGCCAATGTCTTGCTGACAAAAAAGACCCTGCCCGTTCAGTCTGTTGCTAATGACGAGCAGTGAGGGTCTTTACCAACCCCATAAAACAAACAAGGCGACCATGAAAACCATGATCGCCTTGCGGTCTCCTTACTACGACCCTGCCTGCCTCTCCACCCTCCTCTCCGCGCTCAGCAGGAAGAGTAGCCGCAGCTCAGGCACTGATTGCAGCCGCCACTTCGCCGCAGGCTCAGCTTGCCGCAGGCTGGGCAGGAGGAGTAGGAGGAAGGCCCAACGTATGGGTCAGGATCTTCCTTCACCTCGTCTTCCGCGTTCTTGTCAAGAACCTTGGCCAGGGCTGCGGGAATGGAATAGACCCGGCCTAAAGAGGCGCTGATCCAGGCGCCGTCGGAGGAGATATCCTCAAGGGTTCGGGCGATCTTGCCTACCAGCCGGTAATCGTGCTGGAGCGCCACGGATATGACCCGGCCCAGGGCCTCACTCATCCCGTGCAGGGTCGAGCCGGATTTGGTGGTGTTGAGAAAAATCTCCCGGACATGCCCCTGTCCACCCTTGTTGGCTGTGATATAAAGCGGCGCCGGCCCCCTGAACTTGTAGGTGCTGCCGCTGCGCACGTCCATGTCGCAGAATTCGCAGGTCTCCTCCAGCTTGCCGCCATGATCGCTCAACACCCCTTCCATGGAGGAATCGCGAAACATGGTAATCCCCTTAAGGTTACTCTTCCTGGCATAGTGAAGAATCTTCTTGATCTCGGCCACCGTAGTGTCAGCCGGCAGGTTGATGGTTTTGGATACCGCAGTATGATTAAAGGACTGACAGGCCTCAAGAATCCGGATCTGCTGATACGGCTCAATCTTGTGCGCAGTCTGCTCGACAATCCATTCCAGCTGCTCCTTCTCGTACTGGTAAAATTCCAGAGGCACAAGGATAAACTCCTTCCAGGAATCATCCACATCCTTGACCTTGCGCCGCTGGATCATGGAGAAATAAGGCTCCACCCCGGTACAGGCCACCCGCATCAACTGGGAGATGGAGCCGGTTGGGGCCTGAGAGGTGGTCACCGAGTTGTACAGACCGCCGAGCTTGCGCAGCAGGCCAAAGATATCGTTGGTCCGCTTGCGCCACTGGGCCTTGTCAGGCATGTCCGATTCAATGAAGGCCAGGGCCTCGCTGTCGATCTTATCGACATAGGTCAGGTTCCATTCCTGGGGGGTGAGCTTGTCCTGCTTGCCCTCAGCCTTGATGAACTCGGCATAATCTATGCTGCCCTGCATGGAGCCCAGCATCAGGGCCAGCTGGGTCGCCTTGGCAAAAAGCGGGGCCTCGTGTTCATCGGCATAGGAAACGCCAAAATGGTTCATGGCATGATGGAGGCCGGTAAAACCTATGCCGATGGGCCTGAACTTGAGGGTGTTGGCCTTGATCCTTGCAATGGGCGGAAAGCCGCCCAGATCGAGAATCTCATTGCCAGCAATGGCCGCAAGCCTGGCCGCCTCGAACACCCCGTCCAAATACTTGCCCTTGTCTTCCTGGAGGCACTTTGACAGGCAAACGGTAAGCAGGTTGCAGGCCGTATCCTTGGTGGAAAGATATTCGCCGCAAGGGTTGGAATACACCGGATTGTGTTTGGCGGGCACCGGCGTATTGGCCAGGCTCTTCTGGGTAAAAAGCAGGCCGGGATCACCTGATTTCCAGATATACTCAGCCACCTGGCTGATGAGTTCCTCATCCTCCCAGAACTTTTCATCGGTCACATTGAGCGAGACATTGCAGCCGGTGTACCGGCCAGGATTATCCCCCTTAAAAGAGATGAATTCCTTGACATCCTTGATGTTCCAGTCCGCCTGAATCATCAGGGCGCCGCGCCGCTTGCCGCCCTGGCTGATGCGCTCCGAGAGATGGGAAAAGCCCTTGGCAAAGGAAACCGGCCCGGAAGCGAGCCCCTGGCCGTTGTCCACGATAGTACCCTTGGGCCTGATCTTGGTCACGTCGATGCCGCCGCCGCCTGCATGCTGGAAGATGCTGACCAGATCCCGCTCCATGTCAAAAATCGCATCGGTGGAGTCTTCCACGTCACCTAAGGGATAGCAGGAATAATAACCGGATCGGCGAGTATAGGGGTTGCCGCCGTTCATCAAAAAAGGCGTGGCCGTAATGATGGTGCCATGGATCAGGGCCTTGGCCACTGCGGGGTGCTTGAACTGCTTGCTGATGCGCAACAGCACCTGGGCCATGTCTTTTTCCATGGGCACCCCGGTTTTATTGTTGCGGATGGCATACCTGGCCTGCACCAGATACTCTTCAAAACGCTCCCATTCCTTCAGCGCTTCATCAAAACTGATTGGTAAATCCATCTGGCACCCCTCGTTAACTGTCTTGATTATCTCGAAAATAAACCACGATATGGCGCATCAATCGCACACGCCACCACAATATATGGTACATATATACCCAAAGAGGAGCCAGGAAGAAAGTGTTTTTTATAACAATCCAGCCTGGAGGGCAAAAAAGCAGCGCGACAGACATAACTACATGGAATAACAGGCAATTTCAACAAACACAGGCCAGGTCAGGTTTTATCTTGCCCCTCCCCCTTTTTTTATGTAACAATCCAGCAGAGACTTGATTCTCCACTTACAGACAAACTCCCTCAGACTTCCATTGAGCGCATACCATGCAGAAAAAAAAAGAGGAACCACAAGAGGCTGCCACCACTGCCAAACCTCCTCAACGCCACAAAATCCTGGTTGCAGAGGATAACACCGTGGTGCGCAAGGGCTTGAATAATTTTCTGACAAAATGGGGCTACGAACCTGTCGAGGCGGATAATGGCGATATAGCCTGGGACACCCTTGAAACTGACCCCGCCATAACCATGGCCATTCTGGACTGGAACATCCCCGGCCTCAGCGGCATGCAGGTCTGCCAACGGATCAGGATGCGCACGGAGGGGCAATATGTGTACACGATCATCTTCAGCGCCCGCAGCTCCATTGAGGAACAAGTCCTTGCTCTGGAGGGCGGGGCGGACGACTACCTGACTAAACCCACCAAACCCTCGCTGCTCCGGGCAAGACTCGGAGTTGGTCTGCGGATTATGAACTTGCTGGCGGCCAGCAAGGCCGGTTCCCTGAAATAGTCAGCAGGTAAAGATCCCCCGCGATCCACTGACCCTTTTCCTTGCGGAGGTTGGCGGTCTGAGCGCTGAGAATCCGCAGACCATGCCGGGCGGCCACCGCCTCAATGTAGGAATAGGCGTGAGCATAACGCCCGGACTGGCGCAACTGGTAGCCCTGCCCTGTCATCTGCTCAGTGGAAAAAATGATCCTGCCGTTTTCGGCAAGCCCTCTGGCCAGGGCGGCAAAGATCCTGTCCAGTTCACCCGCATAAATCAAGACATCCGCCGCGACAATCAGATCGAAGGGCTCCTGATTCTGCTCAAGAAAACTGACGATCTCGGCAACCACCAATTCATCGTATACCTTCTTGGCCGCCGCCGCAGCCACCATCTTCGGGGAGAGATCAACCCCGATCCGGCAGGCGCTGATCTCCTGAAAAATCTCCCCGACCAAACCGGTGCCGCAGCCTAAGTCCAGAAGCCGCGCAAAACAGGAAGGCCCATCAGAGTCGGCAAGCAACAGGCTTTTAAGTTCCCACGGGGTCCGGTATTCCAGATCAACCAGCAGGCGCTCCTCAAAATGAGCGGCAAAGCTGTCAAACAGCTCAGAGATATAGGAAGAAGGAGCAACGTCGGTTGTCTCGCCGGTGAGAGCCGCCAGGATATGCCGGGCCGCAACCCCATTATGATCCAGCTCAACGAGCCTGCGATAACAGACAATGGCCTCGGCCACCCTGTCCTGATCAAGATAGCAAACCCCGAGATTGCCGTGAGCCGCGCCATATTCCGGGCGCAGGGCAACGGCAATCTCCAGAGAGGTGATGGCCGCGTCCGTGCTTCCCAGCTCCTTGTAGATCAGGGCCAGGTTGTAATGCACCTCCGCGTCATCCGGGGCAATCTCCATGGCGCAAAGATAGGACTGCGCAGCCTCTTCCAGCCGCCCGGCCCTCTTACAGGCCAGACCAAGGTTGAAATGGATATCAGCATCCTGGGGATTTTGCCGCGCGGCCAGGTGATAGGCCTTGATGGCTTCATGCGGGTCGCCAAGAGCCAGATTGGCGGTGCCGAGATTATAGGCCGCCTGCCAGTGCGTGTCGTCCAGGGCAAGAACCTGCTGATACAGGAAGATGGCTGACTCTGCTTTTCCCTGCCGGTGCAGCTCAAGAGCACGCTGAAAAAAATCGTCCAGATTCCCGCAGCCTGGCTGATTATGTTCGGCAACCTGCCCGCTGGCCTGCACAGGATATGAGTCTGTGTTCATCGGCAGCAAAAAGATGTAATTTAATGATGGACAACGATCAAGTTCTAATTACGATGCTCTCTTTAAGGCAAAGACGGCTTGCAAACCCGCCTATTTTTGAGGATTCGCCAGACTCGCCAGCCTGACCTTGCCCCCCAATCCATCCTTGCGGGCCAGAACGCACTGGTCGTAGAGATGCAAATCATTACTCCGGATAAGCTGGGAAAGATCAGTAACATAATCGGTTCCCCGTTCAGAATACTGGCGCAGACCATTTACCAGAGCAAGAGAGTTCATGGTTTCTTCCCTGATTTTCCGCAGATCATGATAAGCCGGCCCCCGGTTGATCATCAGGATATAGGCGCGAACGGAATCAAGCAAAGAAGCGTATGCCGCAAACGACAGGGCCTTGCCATCCTCCCGCCCGGCAGAGACAATCCCGCCATTGTCCCAGGTGCGAATGCCGAAAAGGTTGTTACCCTCCAGCGAAAAACGAGACCCGCCCCAGGATGATTCCAGGGCGCCCTGGGCCATAATCAGGCTCACCGGCACCGGGTTTATGCGGCGGCGCAGATCGGCGACCTCATAGGCCCGATATTTACGACAAAGATTCAGTAAGAAAAAAACCTCGTTCTGGGTCAGGCCCACAAATCGGCTATAATCTTCCTCGCTCAGACCAAAGTCCAAACGCTTGGGGGGTTGGGCAAATTTCGTCAGAATCTTCTCAAAGGCAGTCCGTTCTACCTCCACCTCGGAGAGGGCGATCATCGCCGCAGGCAGGAGGACATGGAGAAAAGCCTTTTTCTGGGTAGTCGCATCAAGGGTAGACAGATCTGCCGGAAACTTGTTAAGCAAGACAGCAGGAACCTCTGCAAGTGACTGTATTTCCCAAAGATTATTCTCCTTGAGCTGCTTAAGCAGATCTTCGGTTGAAGAGACTTCAAGGGTGGAAACGGCCTGAGATCGGGAGGGGAAATGAATATAAACAGAAGAAGTCTGGACTAACAGGGCGAGAAGAAAGAAAAGCATGACGAGGGACAATCCGGACACCAGCCGCACCGTCTTGGAATCGACCGCTTTCTTGCCGAAATACATCGGGGTTACCTCATTTTTTACCGCCAAAAGTTTTTCCTGCTCTAGGGTTACGTCCGGAGACGGTTTAATGAAGGACAGTCTACTCATGTCCTCCATCTGTGAAACAGACAGCAAGGGGAAAAGGCAAACGCGAGCCCTGCCCCCTGTCGTAATCACCCTTCCTGTTACGAAGAGATTGGAGATCATACCAGATGTGCCTGAAAAAGACAAGTGCCTCCCCAGTCTGAATCAGGCTTGTCGAGCCTCTGCCTCTGGTTCAGCCCAGGTAAACGATCATCGGGCACACCTGCTGCTTTGTTTTCGGCCTGTTCGCATACAAAGGTAAGCTCTCAGGTCTTGAGGGGCAGAAGGCTGCAACTGCGCCGCAGTATAACGAAAGACCACCGTCCGGAAAAAATCGATCATCGCCTGCCTGCGATCGGCAACCCGTTTCTGTTCCGGGATCAGACCGCAGGAAATCATGCGGTTGATGGCCATCTTGTACTCGATATGGGCGACATGGCGGTTATCCAGATACCAGGCATAGGTCAACCCAAAGAGCAGACCAGGCGGGGTAAACCCTTCCTCGCCGTTCATCAACCGGGTATAGAGGCGGGAATCGTCCGCCGCCGACTGCATCCTGGCCAGCCTCAGAAACCGGCCAAGCTCAGCCGGACTAAAAAAACAACGCAGCTCCTTCGCCGCCCGCAGAACCAGGCGAAACTCATAACCCAGGGACAAGCCGTCCCGCTCCACCGGCAGCTTGCGTTTTTCCTCGGCGTAATTGCCCAGCAGGGACTGGCCCAGGGCGATCAGCAGGCAAACCTCAAATTTATCCGGCTCAGGAAAAACATCCTTGCGGATCTTGATCAGCTGGTCAGCTGGATCATAAAAGGAGAAAACGGTGTCCCATTCCTGGGACTGATTCCATTCCTCCCGCTCCAGCAGGACAACCCCCGCAACCCTGTCCAGATGCGCAAGGGGAATATCCCCGTGATGCCAGAAGATCTCGGCCAGCGCCGGATGCAGCTCTTCGGCAATAGCCAGGGTCTGCAAACGCTGACGAATCGCGGCAAAACGCTGACTGGCCGTCTGACCCAGGGGATCAAGCAACACCTCCGCCCCAGCGCCCGGCCCGGGAAGCCGCTTCTTCACTGCCTCTCCCAGAGAAGCACGAATCGCCCACATGACCCGCACCGCCACTGCCAACGAAGCGGGATCATGCTGAATAACCCCCCGCTGCTCGATATCGGTCTGAGCATAGAGCCGGGCCTCAATGGGAGAAAAACCCATGGCCCGAACCTTGTCGCGGTCAAAATAAATGGGCACTTTTTTTTCCAAAGCGTACCTCTGAAGAATGGAACCGGGGATATCTCGCAGGCCGAGAACCAGAACCTGTTCAAAAAGCCCCTCCACCCCGCCAGGAATATTGCGATGATAGGCAGCCAGCAGATCGGAAACATGAAAGCGATGCCGATAATCGCCATGGGCCATATCGGTTTCCCCAACCTGGGCCCAGAGATTAGCCACCAGCATCTTTAGCGCCCCACGGTTGTCGCGAATCGCCTGGGCTATACCAGGCACCTGCAAGATCGGCGCGATACTGGTAAACAGGCTGCCTGGGGCAAAAAGGATAATATCCGCCTCGGCAATGGCGGCCAGCACCTGAGGCGGCACCTGGGGACTAGCAGCAAACTCCACGAAGGCCCGATCCACAGGACAGCCGCGCCGAGCCTGACCAGACTTGAATTCCCCACTTACCAGCACCCCGTTGCCATACAACATCTTGAGCCGGGCCGGAGTGGTGGTGCAGGGGCAGACTGCCTCAGCATTTGCGCCGATAAGCTCGGCCAGCAGCGAGATCCCGGCCGCCTCTTCCTTCTCCCGCAAAATAGCGGCGACAAGCAGGAGATTACCAAGACAATGAGACAGATCGAGCTGGGAGCGCAGTTGCGGCTCGGTAAAAATCGCCTCCAGCAAGCTAGTCAGCCCCAGGCCCATAGCCACAGGCAGATCAGCCAGATCAACCCCGGCCTCGTCCAGCAGAGCCGGTACCGATTGATTTCTAACCACGAAGCGGTGGTTAAAAATCCGGTGCAGCACCGCACATACCCGCAATGCTTCCCGGCCAGCAAGGCCGTACTGCTCCTGCAATTTTTGCTGCCGGATGGAAGAAAGCAAAACATGGCGGATATCGCCCAGGGCAATGAGGGGCAGCTCTTTGAGCAGTTCGCCGGTTGAGCCGCCATCATCGGTGACACAGACCACAGCCCTGGTTTGCGGAAAAACCTCCTTAAGGCCCTGAAAGGGATCTTCGGGCCAGCGAGGGTTGCGGCTGTCGCCGCCGATGAGATTGGAAAGCCCGGTGCCACCTCCAAAAACAACCATCCGGACATCCCTGGTTTCCGTAGCATTCAAGGCCAGGTTCAGGCTAACCAGCTCCGCCGCCATACCAGACGGCGCAGGCGGCGGGCCGGTAAGCGCCAGACTTATGAGCTTTTCAGCCAGATCGCCATCGGGCAGCAAATCGAGCAGACCGAAACGCGCCTCGCCCAGGTGGGCGAGCAGTTCTTTGGCAGACAAGGGAAAGGTTAGAGATTCGAGGCTCAAGGTGTGAGATCCATAGTTGAAAGTTAAAAATTAAAAGTTAAAAGTTGAGGGTTGAGGGTTGAGGGTTGAAAGATGACCGGAAAGTTTGGCCTGCGCTTTAGCCCCGCACCCTTGTTTTTTATAAGCCCGTGGCAGCCATCTGCTTGCGCACCGCTGTCTCGGAGTCGGCCATGGCAGCCTGCTCTTCTGCGGTGAGCCTGAACTGGATAATCCGTTCCACGCCTTTGTTTCCCAGCACCACCGGCACCCCAAGAAAGCAGCCGGAAAAACCGAACTCGCCCTCCACATAGGCCGCGCAGGGCAGCACCCGCTTGCTGTCGGTGAGCACCGCCTCGGCCATCTCCACCGCCGCCAGGCCAGGGGTATAGAAGGCGCTGCCGGTCTTGAGATGGTTGACGATCTCGGCCCCTCCGTGCTGGGTGCGACTGACAATCGCGGCCAGCTCCTCGGCGGACAACAGATCGGTGACCGGCACCCCAGCCACGTTGGCCAGCCGAATCAGCGGCAGCATATTGTCGCCGTGGATGCCCATGACCAGAGCGTTGACATCACGGGCCGCCACGCCCAGAGCCTCAGCCAGGAAGGTGCGATAACGGGCGGAATCCAACACCCCGGCCATGCCGATCACCCGCTCCCTGGGAAAACCAGTTACCTTGAAGGCCGTGTAAACCATGGCGTCGATGGGGTTGGTAACCACGATCAACACGCAGTCCGGGGCATGTTTCGCCACCTGCTCAGCGCAGGACTTGACGATGGCCACGTTCTTGGCCAGCAGATCGTCACGGCTCATGCCAGGCTTTCTGGCCAGACCGGCGGTGATGATCACCACATCGGAGCCAGCCAGATCGGCGAAGTCGTTGGAACCAGTAATCCGGTTGGCAAAGCCATCCACCGGCCCGGCCTGCAAAAGATCCAGGGCCTTGCCCTGGGGTACCCCTTCCACCACATCCAACAGGAGGATGTCGCCCAGGCCCCGGCTGGCGGCCCAGTGAGCGGCGGTGGCGCCAACATTGCCCGCGCCGATGATGGTGATCTTGTTTCTTCTCATGGAATAAACCCCTTTATCTTAATTGGTTATCGTAAAAATCTGCGCTTATTTAAGTACCGTCTTTGCGATCAGCTCTTCCACCCGCTCCAGATCCTTGGGCGTATCCACCTCGATGGAATCATGGGCCGTGAGCACCACCCGGATGCGGTAACCGAACTCCAGGGCTCGCAACTGCTCAAGTTTTTCAAACCGCTCCCATTCCCCTTCTGGCAACCCGACAAAGGTGAGCAAAAATCCCTTGCGGTAGGCGTAAAACCCCAGGTGCTTGTAGTAAGTGGGCACCACTGGCTCCTCGGGGTTGCGCTGAAAGGGGATGGGGGCGCGGGAAAAATAGAGGGCGTTATTGTGCCGGTCAAACACAGTCTTAACGTGGTTGGAGTCGTTGATCTCCTCCTGGCGCACAATCTTGTAAATCAGGGTGGACATGGGCAAGGCCGGGTCTTCGAGCAGCGGAGTGGCCACCTGGGAAATCACCTCCGCCGCAAACAGCGGCTGATCGCCCTGGATGTTCACCACCACGTCCTGTTCGGCAATCCCCATACTGGAAGCCGCTTCAGCCAGCCGGTCGGTGCCGGAAACATGGTCGGAGCGGGTCATCACCACCTCGCCGCCAAAGGAGCGCACACACTCGGCGATCCGCTCATCGTCGGTGGCCACTGCCACCCGGGAAAGCAGAGCCACCGCCTGCGCCCGTTCGTAGACGTGCTGGATCATCGGCCTGCCCGCGATTTTTGCCAGGGGCTTGCCCTCAAAGCGGTTTGAATGATAGCGGGCCGGGATGATGGCCACAACTTTGGCTTGTGCTTTATGCTGGGTATCCATTATCTTCTCTGTACGGGAGGTATTTGGCCGGTCAGACCTGGCCGGTGAAAAACCCTGCTGAATATACCATGTCCAGAAAATGATGCACCGGGAAAAGTCACTTTCGGCTTTGCGGCCATAACCAGGGAATAAGCCTCTGTCTACCATGACTGCCAGCCAGAAGGAAAAGCCCATCGCCGTCAGTCATGCTGATCCCGGCCTGGCGGAAATCGCCCGCGAGCTGGCCGCAAAACTGGATCTGCCCCTGTATGAACCAGGAGATCCCCTTCCTGCCCTGCTGCTGACCCTGACCCCGGAACGCCTGGAACTGCGCCAGACCGGCAAGGGCGCGGCAGGGCCGCTGTTTGTTGATTTCAGCGATGGGGCCGCAAATTACCGCCGCAGGCAAGGCACCAGCCGCAAGGAGGCTATTGCCAGGGCCGTAGGGCTCAAAGGCGGGGCAACCGCCAGCGTCCTGGATCTCACCGCCGGTCTTGGCCGGGACAGCTTTATCCTGGCCGGTCTGGGCTGCACGGTACAGATGGTGGAACGCTCGCCAGTGGTGGCGGCCCTGCTGGCGGACGGTCTCGAACGGGCGCGCCAGGAACCGGCCCTGGCCGGGATCATGGCGCGCCTGCGCCTGATTACTGGCGACAGCCTGGAGGTGCTGCGCACCTGGCAGGATGAACCGCCAGAGGTGATCTACCTTGACCCCATGTACCCGCACCGCAGCAAGAGCGCCCTGGTCAAAAAAGAGATGCGGGCTATCCGTCTACTGGTGGGAGATGATCGAGACAGCGGGCAATTACTGGCCGCCTCCCTCAAAATGGCCAGCCGCCGGGTGGTGGTAAAACGACCCCGCCTGGCTCCCGCCCTGCTCGGGCCGGAACCAAACTTTACCATCAGCGGCAAGAACAGCCGCTTTGATGTGTATCTGATTCTGAATCAAAGGTGCATTTGCAGCTCATTGGCTGAAGCAAACTCCCCTCCCTTTACGGGAGGGGCTGGGGGTGGGTGATGTTGCAACTTGCCGTTTTCATGGCGAATCCCCCCACCCTAACCCTCCCCCGCAAGGGGGGATTTTTGGGCCTTTTGGAAGATTTACTTTTGATTTAGAGAGGAGGTAGCCTGCAATTGCACAACAAGAAAAACAAAATCGATTCGCTTGATCTGCTCAGAGCCGCAGCAATTGTCTATATCGTGGGGGTCCTGCATCTCAATGACTACATTGGCGGCTGCCTGATTTTCCCTGGCGCTGACGTGGTCACAGAGATTTTTTTAAGCATCTTTGTCTTTATTTCCGGGTATCTGCTTACCATCAATAATCCGGCCATCTCGAATAAGGCAGAGGTGCGGCTTTTCGCCAAAAAAAGGTTCTTGAGGCTGTACCCCCTTTATTTATTTGCCTTGCTCCTTTTTTGGACCTGTTCGTTCATGTCGGTAAAATCATTAATTGTACATGCCTTGCTTCTTAATATTCTCATAGGTAAATCCATCCCGACCTTGTGGTTTATCTCGATGATCTGCTTCTATTATCTGCTCTTCCCCGTAATTATGCTGGGCTATTCCCTCAAGCGCACTTTTTTGATAAGCGGGCTTGCCATTTCGGCCTTGCTGGCCTTGCATACCACAACCGGCTTCATCGATCTGCGGCTGATTATCTATCTGCCGTCTTTTGTCTTTGGGGTGATCGCAGGCAGGCATGACTTTATGGAAAAATTCCGCCATTTCAATACCCTTGTGTTCTCAATGCTTTCGGCCTTTATTCTTTTCTCTTCTCTTTATCTCTACTTTCCTGATTCCCAGTTGCATAATTTTTATCAGGTGCTGTTTATGCTCGCCGGGATCCCACCCGCGATATGGTCAGCGGACAGACTCGCCAGGCATCTCCATAAAAAGACCTATAAAAATCTCGCCTACGCCTCCTTTTGCATGTACCTGTTTCATCGGGTTATCTATTATATTTTGACAGATATTTACAGCTCGCCGTCACAAACGGTAATGTTTGCCTACCTGTTTTTTATGGGAGTGCCGTTGATATATACGGTTTCATTTATCTTTCAAAAAAATTATGACAGGTTCAGCAACTCCATTTTTCAAGTAACTCACTGATTTAAATTCTATAAAGGCCAAACATGTCGATCGTCAATGGCAAAGGCGTTATGATGAACGGGTCGTAGAGGTCAGCCAGAATTATCAAAACTTATTCTTTTTGTTTGACAAAGATTGCCAAACAAGATCATTTATTAAGCAGGAGGCACCGCCATGGCAACTATGAATGTTTCCCTTCCCGACCCCATGAAATCGTGGGTTGAGAGACAAATCCGCACCGGACATTACAGCAATGCCAGCGATTATGTCCGTGATCTTATCCGACGCGATCAGGAATACCAGGACAAACGCGAAACCCTTATCAAGGCGCTCATTACCGGAGAAAACAGCGGCATCTACGAACATATGATTGGGGACATCTGGCAGGATGTCAAAACACGGCGCGGGCTCGATGTATAAACTTTCCAATGCCGCAGCCCAGGATATTAAAGATATTCTGGAACAGTCCTTAGGCGAGTTTGGCCTGTTGCAAACAAAAAACTACTTCAACTCCCTGAAACGCTGCCTGAAACTCCTCGGTGACAATCCGAAAATTGGCCGGACTGCCGAAGATATCCGGCCAGAATACCGCCGTTTTCCCCACAAAAGCCACCTGATTTTCTATAAACCGCTCAGCAAAAACGACATCCTTGTCGTTCGCATTCTACACCACCATATAGATGCCATCCGGCACATTCAGGATTGACCATTATTTACTACTAATGCAGCTCAATATCCCGCCATTTTTTATCCAGCCGTTTTTCTGAAACGGGATAGGCTGTCCCCAGCTCCTGGGCAAAGAGCGACACCTTGAACTCTTCGATCATCTCCCGGTATTCCCGCAGATGTTTGCTTAGCTCAGCGGACAGGTTCTCCCCGCTGACGGCCTGGGCATAGCGCTCCTCATGAAGAGCCGCCTGCCGCGCCTTGAGCACGTCCTTAGCCGGGGAAACCTGAGCCCGCTCAACCCTGATCCGCAGGGCCTTGAGATAACGGCACATGGCTGGCAGACGCGGGCGGGCGACCCATGGCAGGAAATCGGCAGGCACGATCAGCGCCACCTGTCGGCGGTACTCGGCAAACCGCGCCTCCTCTCCCGCTGGCCCGCCTGAACCTCCGGCCTTTCCGGCATATCTGGCAATAGCGTCCAGGGTGGCCCGCCGTTCCTGTAACACCAGAACAACCTCCGCAAAGATCTCCCGGCAGAGAGGCGAAAGCCCCAGCCTCCGCACCTCCTCGACCCTGGCGGCAAATTGCCCGGCAGAGGGTATCAGTCCGGCGCGGAGGTCAAACACGGTATAAAAAACAAAATGCCACAGGTCATTATTGATCCGCTCGTGGGTGGCAAACCCCTCATAGAGCCCCCAGTGGGATCGGGGAATGGCCAGATCCTTGCGCAGGGTCTTGACCTGCGCCGCAAACTCACTAAGATAGAGGCGGAGCAACGTCTGCCTGGTGCTGTTTTTCGCCTCGTCTTCCTGCAGGTAAAGACGTTGGCCCACGCCCTCTTGTTCCTCAAGGTACAGGCCGGGATAAACATAGCCCTGCAAGGCCCCATTGGCCCCGGACACCGGCAGGGAGG
>MGTC01000067.1:0-4302 GCA_001799255.1 Deltaproteobacteria bacterium RIFOXYD12_FULL_55_16 | reverse complement strand
CTGGGCCGGGGTGATATTTTTTTGCTCCCATTGCGCCTTCAACCCGGCCATCTGTCCCGAGCTGAAAAGATCGACCTTACCCGCCGCCCCGCCTTGCAAGGCGCTGAAATCTCTGCTCACGCTGACAACCTCGCCCTGCCCGTCCAGCAGAGAGAAACGAAACCTGAGATGAGGCGGCAGCTCGGCGACAGGCCAATCCCGCCCGGCAATCCGCAGCTTAAAAGAATCAGCAATCACCTGCTCCATCGCCCGGTACAGGGAGCCACGACCAAAAGGCAGATCCCGGACAATCTCCGCTGCGGTCTGGGGAATAGGCACCAGTTGCCTGCGCAGAGATTTAGGCAGCCCCTTGAGCAGGAAGGCCACCTTTTCGGCCAGCATCCCCGGCACCAGCCATTCAAAATGCTCAGGCCGCAGATGCGGCGCCAGACTGAGGGGAACCAGGGCCGTCACCCCGTCATCCTCCTCGCCGGGGGCAAAGCGGTAGGACAGGGCCAGCTCCCCTTCACCCACAGCCAGACTAAGAGGAAACTGCTCCAGGGCTGCGGCCTCGGGCAAATGCCGGCGGAGATCATCGGCGCTCATCACCAGCCGCGCCCTGGCAGCGGGATCTTTCAGCCACTGGTTCAGGCTGCGCTGGTCGCGCACCTCCGGGGCAAGACGTTCCTCATAGAAAGCAAAGAGGGACTGATCATCCACCATGATAGTGCGCAGGCGCAGCCGGTCTTCCATGTCCTGCAACTGGGCCACCAGCGCCATGTTGGCGGCAAGAAAGGAATACTCCCCCTTCAGCTCCCCCTCGATCAGAGCGGTCTGGAGAAAGATCTGCCGCGCCTCCTCCGGCTTGATCAGGCCGTAATTGACCTTGCGTCTGGCCACGATAACCAGCCCGAAAAGGCTGATCTTGGCAAAGGCGACCACCTGACCCCGCCCCTTTTCCCAGTGGGGCTCGGAGTATGACGAACGGCACAGCTCCCCGGCCAGGGGCTCGATCCACTCGGGTTTGATCTCGGCCACGGTTCTGGCGTAGAGGCGCGAGGTTTCCACCAGCTCGGCGGCCATGAGCCAGTCGCCGGTCTTGCCGTACTGAGTTGAACCGGGAAAAATCATGACCTCCCGGCCTCCCCCGGTCTGATAGAGGTTCTTCTCCTTCTTCAGCGCGATGTTCCTCAGGTTGCCGCTCAGGATCGCGCGATGGATGACCTCAGGCGAAGCGGGCTGGGTGTTCATGGCAAAACCAGGCTCCTCGGCCAGCACCTGGGAGATCTGCTCATGAATATCGCGCCATTCCCGCATCCGCAAAAAAGAGAGATAGTGGCTGAGGCAGAACTTGCGCATCTTGGAAAGGCTGTGCAGCTTGTCCAAGGTGGCGTGGTACCCGTCCCAGAGGGAGAGGAAGAAAAGAAAATCAGAGGGCGTCCTGGCGAACCGGGCATGGGCCGCGTCCGCCGCCGCCTCTTTGTCCAAGGGCCGGACGCGTGGATCTTGGATGCTTAAGCCTGCGGCGATGATCGTCACCTCCCGCAGGGCATTGTGATCGCGGGCCTCGATGATCATCCGGGAGATCCTCGGATCCAGGGGCAGCCGGGCCATGAGCCTGCCGGGCGCGGTAAGATGGCGTTGCCGATCCAGGGCGCCAAGCTCGGCAAGCAGGGCATAGCCGTCCTGAATGGCCCGGCCCGAGGGCGGATCGAGAAAGGGAAACTTGGCCGGTTCGCCAAGCTTGAGGCTGATCATCCGCAGGATAACCTCGGCCAGGTTGGTGCGCAAAATCTCAGGCAGGGTATATTCGGGCCGGTTGAGGTAATCCTCCTCGGCATAGAGGCGAACGCAGATCCCTGGCCCCACCCTGCCGCAACGGCCCTGACGCTGGTCGCAACTCGCCCGGGAAACCGCGACAATGGGCAGCTTGCTGGTTCGGGCCCGGACATTATAACTCGCCAAACGGGCCAGTCCGGTATCGACCACATAGCGGACGCCGGGCACGGTGATCGAGGTTTCGGCCACGTTGGTGGCGACCACGATCTTCTGCCCTTTTACCGGCTGAAAGATCTTTTTCTGCTCAGCAGGTGAGAGTCTGCCGAACAGGGGCAGCACCACGGGCGCAGACTGTCCCTTGCCCAGCCTGGCTTGCAGCGCTTCTACCGCCTCCAGAATATCCCGCTCCGCAGGCATGAAGACCAGGATATCACCCGGCCCTTCCTCCTGCCGCAGCTCGCAGACCGCCTGCACCGCCTGATCCACATAGCTCTGCTCTCCCTCCTCCTCCCTGGCCGGGTCAAGCGGCTGATAGCGAACCTCCACCGGCCAGGCCCGGCCCGAGACCTCAATCACTGGCGCATTATCGAAATGCCTGGCAAAACGGGCCGTGTCGATGGTGGCCGAGGTAATCAGCAGGGTCAGCTCCGGACGGCGGCTCAGGAGCTGCTTGAGCAGGCCGAGGAGAAAGTCGATATTGAGGCTTCGCTCGTGGGCCTCATCAATAATGATCGTGTCATAAGCGGAAAGATTCCGGTCGTGATGCGCCTCCGCCAGCAGGATGCCATCGGTCATGAACTTGAGCCTGGTATTCCGGCTGGTCTGATCCTTGAAACGAATCTTGTAGCCCACCAGCGCGGCCTGATCGCCCAGCTCTTCGGCAACCCGTTCGGCCACGGCAATGGCCGCGATTCGCCGGGGCTGAGTGCAGCCGATCCGCTTGCGCCTGCCGCGCCCGGCCTCCAGGCACATCTTGGGCAGCTGGGTGGTTTTACCAGAACCAGTGTCTCCGGCCACAATCACCACCTGGCTGGTGCGAATCGCCTGAACAATCTCCTGCCGATGCGCCACGATGGGCAACTCGGCAGGGTAAGACAGGTTCTCTTCTTTTTCCCTGATCACCAGAATTTTTTTCCTTTGCCGTTGCTACTGGCTTTACAAACTTTACTGAGCATGGCATATTTACCGAAATTTGTACAAACCAGAATCACCCAATCAGGAGAAAAACTCCCATGATCAAGATAGGAAGAAATGATCCCTGTTTCTGCGGCAGCGGCAAGAAATTCAAGAAATGCTGCCTGGGCGTCGATACCAGCGCCCAGACCAGCCCCGCCACCCCCTCATTAACAGCGGAGATTGCAAAAATCCAGGAAACCGCCTGCGCCAGGAAGGCTGCAGTTCTGCCCCTGGGGGTTTTTGTTCTCTTTGCCACCACCAGCGGCGATGCCTGGCTCCTGGAGGTCACGGACATGGATGCCATGCAGGTAGCGCAAGGCGGAGAAAAGCTGGCCGTGCAGATCGAGGAGAATCAGGAAACCCTCGAAATCAACTGGACCCACAAATTCGAGGTCAAAAACAAAAAGTTCAACCTCATCTCTTACAAGGACAAGAGCAGAGAGACCAAAGAAGACTATCCGGCCCACAGCATTATTTCCACGGTTAAAAAGATCCGCAGCCGAATTCCAGCCGAGTTGCTCAACACCATTCACTTAGCCACCACCGAAGAACCCCAGACACAGGCAGACTGAGCCTGGATTGCCTTACAAGCATTACTGCCAACTCTCCGACCGGTGATTTCCACCCAGGTTCAACCCGCTCAGCAGCGGGAAAAATTAGTGAGCCTGGGTAAGTTCAAAGTGTTCCTGCTGTCTTCCTCACAAAGCGAAAACCGGCGGCGACAGCCTCGATGGCGGCACCGGGCAGTCCGGCTTCCCGCGCGAATTCCGGCCAGTCGGCAACAGCATCCTGCACCTGATCAATAACGCGCTCTGCCGATCCGATGGCGAAGCGATCGGCTACGCGCAGCAAATCGTCGCGGGTGATGTCGCCGAACTTGCCATTCACCGCCAGAAGATGCTGCCAGGGCCATTCGCCCTTGGGATTGTGGGCATGGGTTTCAACATCGCACTAAACAAGACCGTCCCCAACATCGTTTGTCCCACCCGCACGCTGTTGCAAGACACACTGACGCGCCGACACCTGGCCTTCAGCATCTGGAGAGGGCTGATACTGACCAGCGGGGCCAGGCTCAAGAGCCAATCGGCACGGTCGAGGGCGCGCAGAGTCTTGATCAGGGTTTTTAGCGTAGCACCCTTACCAGATCCGCTCAAAAAAGTACATCAACGAAAAACACCTCCTGATCTGTCACATAGTTCATGATGATTTCCCCTCTTTCTTAACAAAAATTCAGAAAAACGTAAGTTGTCCTGCCCACAACACTACGCTATAGGATTGACATGAAACGGATTCTGGTTATCGAAGATGAGCCCAAGGTCGTTCAGGTTCTTAAACAGGCCCTGGAAGAGGAAGAATACGTCGTCACTA
>MGTC01000066.1:55263-69791 GCA_001799255.1 Deltaproteobacteria bacterium RIFOXYD12_FULL_55_16 | reverse complement strand
AAGGCCAGACAGACCTACGCAAGTTTCATGGCAGACGGAATCGGAGAGACAAGAAGAAACGAATTTCACAGTGGCACCTGTGAAGGTCGGATTCTCGGCGATGACAATTTTACCGAGGAAGCCCTTACGAAAACAAAACAACCGCGGGTAGCGGATTACAACCTCGACGATGTCCTCAGGGTTGTGTGCCGAAGATACGAGATCACTCTTGAAAAGTTGAAGGCGCCGGGCAAGGCAAGACCATGTTCCGAGGCCCGAGCGTTTGCCGCGCTCCTGGTTTATGAGTCACCAAAAATTTGCCTTACGGAGTTGGGGAGAATATTGAACCGGGATATCGCGCCATTGGGAAGGGCTGGGCGGCGGATGCTGGAGGGGGCATTTGAAGAAGCCGAATTGAAGGCGCAGATCGAGGCATTCAGGCTGGAGCTCTGCAAATAGCAGAAAGGCAAGCACCAAGGACTCGCCAAGGACTGCACAGGAAGTCGGCGCTTGCCGTCATAGAACCGGGGATCACTTGTTCAAAAGAACTGATCTCAATAGATTCAACTGTTTTGATACGGTGAGCAATAGTTTCCTTGTGAACGTCAAGACCGGTATAGTAGATTGTTTGCATTAAGGTTTCCTGGTACGGGTCTGATTTGAAGCGATTTGTCCGGTTCTGCTGCTCACTATGAGCTGTCTGCCACCCTGGGGGCTCCTGTCTTTCTGCTTATATCCAAAGGGTACAAGTTTCGTTTGCACCCTGAAGGGCATAAAATCCGGCAAGCTGTTCAACTCAGCTTTTATCCTGTCAAACAGTATAGTGGAAACCTTGAATAATCAGCAGGATTCAGAATTCAGGGGTCAGAATTTAAGAATATTGGCGTGAATACGCCCTCCTTAATCTTGAATTCCGGCTTCTGGGTGGGGACCTTGTTCGGGAGAGATGAAAAATCAGTCATCCAAGGTTGCCTTATACTATTTTGCCGCCTGGATCCATGCTGTCAGTTTGAGAGAAGTGCGGGAATTTTTTTCAGGGTAAGATTGCCATGCGCATACTCGTAGTCGAAGATGATTGTAAAATTGCTTCCTTCATCAGCATGGGACTGCGGCAGGCGGGTTTTTCCGTTGATGTCGTCGATAATGGCGAGGATGGCCTTTGCCGGGCGTTGGAGGGCGCCTATGACCTTGCCGTTCTTGACATCATGCTGCCAAGGCTTGATGGCCTTTCCCTGCTTGATCAGCTTCGCCGTCGGCAGGTCAATACGCCGGTGATCATCCTGAGCGCCAAGCGTTCGGTTGAGGATCGGATCAAGGGTCTGCAGGCTGGTGGGGATGATTATCTCATCAAGCCCTTTTCTTTTTCCGAGCTGCTGGCCAGGGTGCAGGCCCTGATTCGCAGGGCAGGGGCCGCGCCGGAAGCCACGACCATACTGGTCGGGGATCTCTCTCTTGACAAGCTGAAGCGGGAGGTTTACCGGGCTGGTTGCAAGATCGATCTTCAGCCCAGGGAGTTTTCGCTTCTTGAATATCTTATGCGCAATCAGGGGCGTGTTATTTCCAAAGCCATGATTCTGGAGCATGTCTGGGATTATAATTTTGATCCTCAGACCAATGTGGTTGATGTGCTCATCTGCCGGTTGCGCAATAAGATCGACCGGGATTTTGGCCGCAAGTTGATTCAGACGATTCGCGGGGTTGGTTATGCCATTGGCAACGATTAGGCGGCTGGCCAAAACCACGGGTTTCCGGCTGGCTCTGTGGTATTCCCTTGTTTTTATTTCCAGCTCCCTTCTGCTTTTTGCCCTGCTTTACTTTCCCCTGCGCTCTGCGATACTGGAAAAGGATCGCAATATTATTCTGGGCAGGCTTAATGAATATACCATGCAGGAGCGGCAACGCGGGTTGCAGGGCATGCTTGCCGAGATCCGTTTTGAGGATGATGCCAACAGTCAGGCGGGTTTCTTTGTGCGGGTTGCCGATCCCACTGATCAGTCGCTTATAGTCACCCTGCCGCCGGAATGGCGGCATCTGCCCCAAGGTTTTTCTCCGCTGTTCCGCAGCGGAGGTGGGGATGATGGCTGGATCTCTCTTCCTGCGGAAGGAAGAGGCGATGTTCTGGAGATTGTCAGTCGACGGCTTGACAGCGGATATCTGCTTCAGGTCGGCAGAGGATCTGGAGAGCGGCAGAAACTTCTTGAGAACTTTGGGAGAATTTTTGCAGGAATCATGGTGCCGTTGATTATTCTTGGATTTGTCGGCGGTTTTTTCCTGGCTTTCCGGTCTCTGCTGCCGGTGCGCGACCTTATTCAAGTCGTGCGCAGCATTGATATTGGTAAGATGGATGTCAGGGTGCCCTCAAGGCAGACCGGTGATGAGTTGGACGAACTGGTTCGCCTCTTTAACACCATGCTGGAGAAGATTGAACAGCTGCTTACCGGCATGCGGGCCGCGCTGGATAATGTGGCCCATGATCTGCGCACGCCGGTGACCCGGTTACGGGCAGGGATCGAAACCGCCTTGCAGCCTGGCAACAGGGCTGAGGTTCTGCGTGAGGCCCTGCTGGATTGTGCCGAAGAGTCAGAGCGGATCATCACCATGCTCAATACCCTGATGGATATCTCCGAGGCGGAGACAGGGGTGATGAAACTGCATCGGCAACCTGTTGATGTTGCCTCTCTTCTTGCCGAGGTGGTTGATCTGTACCAGTATGTGGCGGAGGAAAAAGGGGTGGCTGTTTCTGTTGCCGGCTCCTCTGCTTTAACGGTGATGGCGGATATTGACCGGATGCGGCAGGTTATTGCCAATCTGCTGGACAACAGCCTCAAGCATACGCCGCCCGGTGGCCGCATAGAACTTAGTTCTGCCAGTCAGGCTGAAGAAGTGTTGATCCGGGTGCGGGATACCGGGGCTGGTATCCCGGCGCAGGATCTCCCCCGGATCTTTGATCGTTTGTATCGGGGAGATCACAGCCGCAGCCAGCGTGGTCTTGGCCTTGGCCTGAGTCTTGTCAAAGCGGTCATTCATGCCCATGCAGGAAGCCTTGAGGTGGAAAGCGCGCCCGGTCAGGGTTCGATCTTTACCCTGCGTCTGCCTGCCGGTTCTTAATTTTTGTCCTGATTTGTCTGCTCGTTTTTCTTGCGCAGAAATCCTCAATAAGATTCAACCTTGCATGTTTGTAATGTCCTGGAAATCTTTTGGCAACTATTGGCATGTTAGATTCCGGCAGAACTGCGCTCTTTCTTTGGAAAAATTCGTGTTCATTTCGACCACAGACAAGGGAGGAGCCCAGAGAAAGGACAGGCCGTTTCTATCATGTCAAAGATCATGGATTCTTGCTTTTCTCGTCTTCCCTTCCTCGGCCGTTTTCAGCTTATCCGGCTTTTCTTTATCTGCTATATCCTCTATGCCTTTGGGGTGCGTTTGGCGTTATTAAGCCACAGCTGGTCACAGATCGGGCATTCACCTCTGACTGTGGGTGGCATCTTTCTGCTCGGTCTGTTTTATGATCTGGTGACCGCCGCGTATTTCGCCATCCCCATTGCCCTGTATCTGGCCGTTGTCTCCCATCTTTTTTTTGTCAGCCGCTGGCAGAGGGTTGTGCTTTATCCCCTTGGTTTTGCTTTGAGTTATGGCCTGGTTTTTTCCGCCCTGGCCGAGTGGCTGTTTTGGGATGAATTTGGCGTGCGCTTTAATTTCATCGCGGTGGACTATCTGGTTTATACCCATGAGGTGATTGGCAATATCCGCGAATCTTATCCGGTGTCTTTATTTCTTGCCATTGTCGGCGTTGTGGTAACCTTGCTTTTTCTCCTCCTCCGGCCCAGGATTGAAGCCGTTATCGCCCTGGTGCGACAACAGGGGCGTTCAGTTTCCGGGCTTGCTGCCCGCCTGGGTGCTGGGGGAGTTTTTCTGCTCCTGCCCGTGTTACTGTTTTTCGCCGTGGACGGCTCTTTTGCTGGCTCAGTCTTTGCTAACCGCTATGAAAAAGAACTGGCGCAAAATGGGATATATCAGCTGTTTTCTGCCTTCCGTAATAACAGCCTGGATTACGCGACCTTTTACAGAAAGATGAATGAAAAGGCCGCGTTCAATGGCCTGCGTGCTCTGCTTGCAACCAGAAACAGCCGTTATGTTGACGATAATCCCGCAAACATCGAGCGGGTACTTGCCTCCGGGGGGGCTCAGGAGAAACGTCATAATGTCGTGCTGATCATGGTGGAAAGCCTGAGCGCGGAGTATCTCGGGGCCTTTGGCAATACCGCAGGACTTACCCCCAATATTGACGCCCTGGCCAGGGAAGGTCTTTTGTTCAAGCGGCTGTATGCTACGGGGAACCGGACAGTGCGGGGGATGGAGGCGGTTACCCTTTCCGTGCCGCCTACGCCAGGGCAGTCCATTGTCAAGCGGCCCAATAACGCCAAGATGTTTTCCTTGGGCTATATTTTCCGGGACAAGGGCTATGACACCAGATTTTTCTATGGCGGATTCGGGTATTTTGACAATATGAACGCTTTTTTTGGCGGCAATGGCTTTGAGGTTACAGATCGCAACAATCTCAGTGCAGACGAGATTACCTTTGCCAATATCTGGGGCGTGTGTGATGAGGATATTCTGGGCCGGGCCTTGCGGGAATTTGACCGGTCAGCGAGCAGGAAGAAACCATTCTTCGGTTATGTGATGACCACTTCAAACCACAGGCCGTTTACCTATCCAGAGGGGAAAATTGATATCCCCTCAAAAACCGGGCGTTCAGGAGGAGTCAAGTATACTGATTACGCCATTGGCAGGTTCATCGACGAGGCACGGCGGCATCCCTGGTTTAACAACACCATTTTTATCATTGTCGCGGATCATTGTGCTGGTAGCGCCGGTCGGCAGGAACTTCCGGTACACCTCTATCATATTCCCCTGATTTTTTATGGGCCGGGACTCATCCGGCCGGGGGTGAACAGCACCCTGGCCAGCCAGGTGGATCTGGGGCCTACTCTGTTTGGCCTTCTTAAGTGGCAATACCGCAGTAAGTTTTTTGGCAAGGATATACTTGCGGCTGATTTCACGCCCCGCGCTTTTATCGGAAACTATCAGCGGCTTGGCTATCTGGAGGACGGTTATCTGGCTATTCTCAATGAACGACAGGGGATTGCCCAGTATCAGGTGGCAGGGGAAACCATGCAGGATACGGTACTGGTTCCGGTTTCGGAGAACAAGGTTCTGAGCGCCAGGGCAATATGTTCCTATCAGGGGGCCAGCCTGCTCTATCAGAGAGGCCTGTACCGCTGGGCGCCGGAAGATGGTCATTCCCGGATCAATCAGGCGGCAGGGACGGTATTCTGATCCGGGTCTGGAAAAGAGGGGGATAAGCGTGGATTTTCGCCGCGCTTTGTGATAATAAAGAAAACCGGTTTACAATAATCGCCCGAAGCCTCCGGTCGGTGGCGCATGTTCATGGCTGGATTCCAGTTACTATTTGAGGCAGAAGAAGAGGGTTCCATGGTTAAGGATAAAATTTTTGCCACCCCGCAGGGCACGGTGGCCGATTTCAGTTTTGACGCCAAAACAGCCTCTGTTTTCGATGACATGCTGGTTCGCTCGGTTCCTTTTTATCTTGAAGTGCAGCGGATGATGTCCGAGTTGGCCCGGGATTTCGCCGTGCCGGGGACGAATGTCTATGACCTGGGCTGTTCCACCGGGACAACACTGATCCAGCTTGATCCGATCCTGCCGGAAGGAGTGCGGCTGGTGGGCTGCGACTATTCCGAGGAGATGCTGAAAAAAGCAGAGGAAAAGCTGCAGACCTATGAAATGCAGCATGATTACCATCTTGAGTGCATGGATCTCAACAACGAGGTGCGGGTCGAAAACGCCTCGGTGGTGATCATGAACCTTACCCTGCAGTTCGTTCGCCCCCTGAACCGGGAGCGCTTGATCCAGAGTATCGCTAGAGGGGTTAACGAAAACGGCTGCCTGATCCTGATCGAGAAGGTGCTGAGCCGGGATTCGCTGCTCAACCGGTTTTTCATCAAGTACTACTATGATTTCAAGGAGGCCAGCGGCTATAGCAAGCTTGAGATCAGCCAGAAACGCGAGGCCCTGGAGAATGTCCTTATCCCTTATCGGGTGCAGGAAAACGAGGAACTGGTCTTGCAGAACGGCTTCAGCGAATGCGAGATTTTTTTTAAGTGGTACAATTTTTGCGGCTACATCATTCGCAAGGGGGCGAAATGAGACTGAGCAATCCTTTCATGGTTGGGGCCGGGAATTTTTTCTTCCGCTACCGCGCCTATATGTTTCCGCTTATCTTCATTGCCATGCTTTTTGTGTTCCGGCCGCAGGTGCTTGTCAATGAGAGCTTCTCCTGCTGGTTGACCTGGCTGGGGCTGGCGGTGACCTTGCTTGGCGAGGGCTTGCGTTTTTTCACCATCGGCTTTGACTACATCGAGCGAGGCGGCAAAGGCGGCAAGGTTCATGCCAGCCGTCTGGTGACCGGCGGCATCTACAACCATGTCCGCAACCCCATGTATCTGGGCAATATCCTGATCGCCATCGGCATCGGCCTTTACGGCGGCGCGCCTCTGGCCTTTGTTACCGTGCTGCCGTTCTTTGTCTTTTTCTATTATGCGATCATGGCCACGGAGGAGAAGTTCCTGCACGGGAAATTCGGGGAGGAGTACGAAGCCTTCTGCCGCAGGACGCATCGGTTGTGGCCGTCGTTTGCCAATCTCGGCCAGACCCTGTCCGGATTCAGCTTTCACTGGTGGCGTGCCCTGATCAAGGACAGCGGCACCGCCTTCTGGACCTTTGTCGCCCTGGCCCTGATCCCATTGTGGCGGGAGTATTTTCTTCATGGCGTCACGATCTGGGAATCGGCCTATGCTCCCTATGCCGCCGGGATCGTGGGCCTGCTGTTCCCCTGTTATGTCGTTCTGCGCATCCTCAAGAAAAAGGGCAGTATCGATATCTCGTCTTAAAGCCTGTTATCTCTACGTCCTGACCTTAGTCTTTCCCGCTGAAATGACTGTTGATCCGTTGCAGCCGGGCTTGGGCCGCCGTGATCTCGGCAAGGCTGGCAAAGGCCCGGATGTTCTCGGCCTTGCCCGGATCAAAGCCGCCGTGCAGGGGCTGACGGCCCAGGAGGGCGGCGATAAAGGCGCGCTCCAGCCGGTCTGCCGGCTCATCCGACTGTTCCGTGTCAGGCAGGTTGTACCACTCGGCTAATCGGGGCTCAGCCAGGGCCTGCCGCACCTCCTCCTGTAAAACCGCCGTCGCCCTATAGCCATGCCGGAAGAGATCGGTCATGGGCCAGATCTCCAGCAGGGCTGCGGCGTTGCTGGCGGCCTCGTTTGCCAGACAGGGTGGTTCCTGCCTGGCCAGTAAAGACTCCAGCCCCAGGGAGATGGTATCCCGCACCCTGATGACCATGGCGGTAATATGTTCAATATCCTGCGGTTTTTCCCCGTAGGCCATGATCGCGCTGTTTATGGCCCAGACCAACTCCTGCTCCAGGCGGGCCAGGCTGTTGGGGGCAGTAACCAGGGAAAGGGCCTGCTGCAGGAGGGTGGTCTCAAGCAAGGGTGCGGCATAGACGGAGGGCAGGCGGGTGACCGCGCTGTCCAGCGGCTCCTTGGGGCGAGGCAGCGGTTGACGACTGGGCGGCCTGGAGAAGAGAGCCATTGCCTCGTCCGGGGTGGCAAAGCCCAGATCCTGCATGCGACCGCTGCGGAAGCGCAGGGCTTCTTCCTCGATCTGGGTGGGCAGATCCACGCGGATCTCGCTCATCAGGCGGTGCGTTGCGGCAGGGTCGTATTGGTACAGGGCATCCAGCAGGGCAAAGGGGTGGATCCTCAGGGCCAGATCGAGCATCTTCAACTCCAGGAGGTAGAAACCGTCCGGGGTCATGGCTCTGGCCGTGGCACGCTCTTCATCCTCCGCCGGAACCTGATCCGTATCCGGATCATAGACCGTGACCGTCTGGGTCAGGAAAAGAAGCTGAAGCACATAATCCAGGGAGAGGAAGGTTTCAGCCAGGGTTTCAGCGTCGATGGAGGCAAAGGGCGCCAGCCATTCATCAAGGCTGTCAACGGCGAAATCGTAGCGATTCCAGCAATCCAGATCGAGACAGGCCTGCAGCTGTTCATGGCTCAGTTCCCGGAGGATGGGCAGGGCTTGATCCAGGCCCAGTTCCCGGACAATATAGTATGCCTCCAGAGGTTCCAGGGCCGCGACCTCCTCGGCCAGATCGGGTGCAATCAAAAGCCGTTCGCCGCGCCGGGTCAGGGCGCGGGCCAGATCGGCGCGGAAAGGGGTCAGTTTGATGATGTTGCCGGGGCTCATTTTTTTGTCCGTTAGAGGTGAAGGGTTTAACCTGTTTTTTTTAACGCAGAGGCGCAAGGCCGAAATTCAGGATGGCTATCATACCGCAAGAACGGCTGGCCGGGCATTGTTATTTTCAGGTTGTCTTCTTGGTTGTTCTGTCGTGGCTTGCCGCCATATTAAGTAGTGCCCCTCCGGAAACGGCCCTTTCGCCCGATTGCTGTGTTGCTCAGTCGCCGAAAGATGCTCATATACCGCAGGTACGCTCCGCCTTTTCGTCTTTTTCGTGCCTTGCCCTTGAACGAAATTGCTCGTTTCCGGATGGACACTAAGTAACTTGACCACTGAATCAAGAATCTTCATCTTTTCTTCCCTCAAAGACCAGGGCAGACAATAAAAAAAGGCAAGTTTCCTTGCCTTTTGCAAATCCCTGTGAACGCAACCTGCGTTCTCTCAGCCGCCTCAGCCGCTTTTTCCGGGCATTTTCATTTCTTCTTTCTTTTTCTTGGCTTTTGCCGCTTCCTCTTCCGGGGTACCCTTGTCTGTTACTACACCTTTTTCTTCTCCGGCCGGGGCTTTTTTCTCAGTGCTCACGGCACTGTCTTTTTTGCCGCTTCAGCCACTGCCGCCTGGCTGGTCAGCAGCCAGGGCGCTAGTGGAGCCGCCGACAAGACCGGCTCCTGCCAGCAGGCTGGCAATGCCAACCCCTGCCAGAAATTTTTTCAAATCCCTTGTTTCCATAAGACCCTCCTGCAATTGCTTGCGTATTGAGGAAATGAGGCAACCGGCGTATTCCGGCCATTCCATTGAGCGAACCAGCATAGCGCATCCGATTCAGTTATGAGAATATCATCAGGAAACTCCAGACAAAAGTCAACGAAAACATTACCGAGACGCAGCGAATCCAAGCTGTTGTTAAGCTGAGTTGAGCAGCTTGCCGGATTTTATGCCCTTTAGGGTGCAAACAGGGGCTGTACTTAAATGATCTGCTCAGAACCGCAGTTCGAAACCCAAACCCCACTGGTAGGCCGAGTGCCAGCGAGCTACCAGGGAAAGCGGCTGGCTGATCAGGCAGGCGAGGCCGACACTTCCTTCCCATCGCTCATGGGTGTCATATTCCACTTCGCCCGTCAGCTTCAGCCGTGGGGATAAAGGCAGAATCCTTTTAAGGCCGAAGCGAGCGCCGCCGTCTACATCGAGCCAGATCCGTGATTCCAGCAGGAGCGGCAGCAAGGCGCGGATTCCGGCCACCCCGCGATGCTGAGCAATCTCGTTTCGTTCGCCAAGGAGATTGACGCCGGTAAAGAGAGAGAAGAAGACATTCATCGGGTACTCCCAGGTAACGAGCGCCTCCCACTCGGTCTCTTCTACCTGCTGCCAGCCGGTCTTCCATGAGGCGGCTATGATCTGGTGCCGGTCGGCAAGAGCAAGGCTCCCTTCGCTCATGTTGCTGAGCAGCGCGGCCTCGCCCCAGGCGAACCAGGTATCCTGGTGCAGTTTTGCTCGCTGGGCCAGTAATTCCGGAGCGGCGGAAAAGCCTGTGTAGTGAACAAGCCGTGCCATGCCGCTTGCCATGTGGTAGAGCAGATGACAGTGGAAGAGCCAGTCCCCTGGTTCGCTGGCCTCGAATTCGATGATGGTGGTGGACATCGGCGCGACATCCACGGTGTGTTTGAGCGGGGCCTGCTCTCCCTGGCCATTCACCACTCGAAAGAAATGGCCGTGCAGGTGCATGGGATGGTGCATCATGGTGCGGTTGATCATGATAAGGCGGGTAACCTCGCCCTGGCGGATGGGAATGACGTCGTCCAAGCCGAGGGTGACGTTGTTCATCTGCCAGAGGTAGCGCGTCATGTCGCCATCCAGGGTGAGGCGGATCTCGCGGATGGGCTTATTCGAGGCGAAGGCGGTGGAGCGGACGGCGCGCAATCTGGAGTAGGGCGGCCAGGGGCGACTTGGATCCATGCCATCCATGGTCAACTTTGCAGCAGCGGCGACATCGGCGCCGAGCAGGCTGAAATCGGTTACGCCCTTTTTGCTGCTGTACTCCACAGGAGACAACCTGATCGGGGTCGGCTGATTGCCGTGTTCAGTCATCATGGTTGGGGGGGGAGGCCCATGCAGCATGGCGGTGTGATCCGGCGCTGCCTGCATCCCAGCCATGTCCGGTATATCAGCCATGTCCGGCATAGCCATCATGCCGGGCTGGTCGAAACGGCCAGCAGCTACCGCCTCGTCAGCCATGCCCATGGCCGCAGCCGGGGTGAGGGCGAAAAACTCCTTGAGGCCCAGGTGCCCCATGGTGCTGTAGAGGTTGGGCTTTGGCACCTCCGGGGCCGGGTAAAGTGGGCCCGCGCCGAGCCAGGCTGAGGCAAAACCAGAGCCGTCGTGGGCTGTGGCCCGAAACTCACAGGCAGCATCGGCTGGCATCTGGATCAGCACATCGTAAGTCTCGGCCACGGCCATGAGCAGTCGCTGTTCGATCTGCGGCTCCACCTCCAGGCCATCGGCGGCGATAATGGTCATTGGCCCGCAGGCGAACTCCAGATGGAAATAGGTGGTTGAAGAACCATTCACCAGACGCAGGCGCAGCATCTTTTCCGGGGTTGCAGGCAGCATGATTTCCGGCTGGCCGTTGGCCAGAAAACGGTCGTAGGCCACATCGGCAATATCCATGGGTGGCATGCGCTGGAGTTCGCGCCTGAAAAAGTCGCTCAGCATGCCGAGCCGCGCGGCGCCAAGCAGACTCTGGCTACTGCCCTTGGCCACTGCGTACCAGTCGCTGCCGCGTTTTAAGTTGCGCAGCACAGCCTGGGGATCCTCGTCTGTCCAGTCAGAGAAGAGGATCACCTGTTCCTCCCCTGCCAGGGGAACACCTCCCTGCGGCGCGATGACAATGGCGCCATAGACGCCGCGCTGTTCCTGCAGGCCGGAGTGGGAATGATACCAGTAAGTGCCGCTCTGGCGGAGGGGAAATTCGTAAGTGAAGGTGGCGCCTGGCTGAATGGGCGGGAAGCTGACAAAGGGCACGCCGTCCATCTCCGGCGGCACCAGCAGGCCGTGCCAGTGGATCGAGGTTGGGGTGTCCATGGCGTTGTGAACCCGGATCCGGGCCAGGTCGCCTTCAGTGAAACGCAGAACCGGGCCGGGAAGGGCAGCGTTGATGGTCATGGCCATGGTCGGCTGACCGGTGAGATTGACCTCCTGTCTGGCAATGCTGAGGTCATATTCGACAGTGGCGGCAAAAAGCGGGGACTGGCTGGCAAGAGTCAGGAGGATAAGAAGCACGGCAAGAGAAAATCGCACGGTTGACCTCTAAAGGACGTGTAACAACTAAAAAACGTAACGGTAAAACGCAGAGGCGCAAAGATAAAGCTGAGTTGAGCAGCTTGTCTACTCAAACGAAACTTATACCCTCTGGGTGAAAAGCTGAGTTGAGCAGCTCGTCTGCTCAAACGAAACTTATACCCTTTGGGCACAACATGTTGAAATAAAAAGATTAAAGCTTTGAGATTTTGCGCCTCTGCGTTAAAAAACGAGTTATTGCAAGTCCATCATGACTGATCCTGGGGCAGAAAACAATAGGGGTCACGTACAGTAAATACATCCAGCCCAAAACCATGACTTACAGCGAGACATCCCCCGCAGGCGGGCCGCAGGCGGCAGTCACGGCAGGCAAGGCATCCGGCCCTGTACTGCCTGGCCTTTGCTGAATCATAGATTTCCGGCAGGGATTGGTTGAAGATGTTGCCGATCAGGGAAGGAAATTTCCGGCAGGCATGCACCTCGCCATCGGGCAGCAGCGAGACAAAGTTAAAGGCTGCGCCGCAGCCGAACCCGGCGCATCCCCCCAGCAGGGGCTCGCCTTTTTCCTCGCGGAGCAGATTGAAAAGATTGTCTTTAAGACCCAGGCCCGGATTTTTTTGCGCTGCGGCCAGATAGCTTTCCAGAAATCCGCGATACTCAGCAACCGGCGCCGATGCCAACAAGGAGCCCTCTCCGACCATGGCCAGCCGGTTAAAGGTAAAAAGATCGGCTCGGTCGCGGAGCAATTCTGCCAGGGGCAAAACCTGCTCCATATTGCCCTTGGTCAGGGTGAGCATCACCATGGAAAAGATCTCCTGCTCGCGCAGGAGAGCAAGAAACTCCATGACCCTGGCAAAATAGCCCTTGCCCCGGATAAAATCGTTATGTTCAGGCAACCCCTCCAGGCTTACCTGATAAAAAACAGGCTTTTTTATGGCCAGCAAGGGTAAGAGCCGCTCTGCCGAGGTTGCATTGCCCAGGATGGCCACACTGAAGCCCAGATCTGCCGCAGCCTGATACAGGGCAAGAAAATGAGGATAGAGCAGGGGATTGCCCCCGGAGAAACTTACCTGTCCGTGGATATGGTGGCTTTGGCAGAAGGCCCACAATTCATCCAGCACGGCAAGACCATGGGCCAGAGACAGGGGCGCACGGTCGCTCCTGTCGTAGCAATGCTTGCAATGCAGATCGCAGACTTGAGTGAGATGCCATTGCAGAGTAAAAACTCCGGCGCTCAGCAAGCGGGGTTCAATCTCTTTGCTGAGGGGGAAACTTCCTTCATCCCGGCGAATGAGTGAGGCGGGGGCAAGAATAAGCCCCTTGTCTGCGGCCCGCTCAAGAGTCGCTTCGATGACCCCGACCGATACCCCCCCGAAGGCTGCGGCCTGGCGGGGATCAATCCCTTCCGTAATCATTTTCAAGGCCAGGAGATCCTCGGAGCCTGCTGACTGCGCCTGGCTTTTTCCTGTTTCCGGATTTACCCAGACCAGGATCACCTCTTGCTGTAAAAAAGGTTGCCTTCCGGCCTCTGCCCCGATCTCTCCCAGCAGAGATGGCAAGCCACTCCAGGAAGACTCAAGCAATTGCAGCGAGGGGTTTACCGTGTGCTGCGGCACCATGGCCGGCAGGGCTGGAAGTTCCTGCCCCGTCCTGTATAGCGCCAGCTCCAGCCGGGCCAGATCAAAAAGATACTCCGGAGCCTCCGGCAATCTCAGGGCATGGTCGTCTATCAGCCTGGCCAGTTCAGCAAGGCTGGCGGCAGGGGCCAGGAGAGCAAGGAATTCCTGCCCCTGCCGGGCGTTCAGTAACCTTTGGCAGGCAGGGAAAATTTCTGGCCAATTACAGCCAATAAACTTGGACATGATAACTTCCTGAGGAGAGATGGAATTTGACGGGTCTTTTGCAAAACAGGGGCACTCCGGCAAGGCAGGGAGGCAGAATTTTTATGCTGAGATAACTGGCTTTCGGCTTGCGCCTACAACCCTGAGCAGACGCACCTTCCCTGTAACGGCGTCAATTCCTGGGCAATCTCCCGGCTAAAACCTGCCAGCGCCTCGTTTAAGGCGGCAACCAAGCCTTCCTGGCCCTGGTTTGCCGCTGGTATCCTGTGGCTGCTCCGTCTTTCCGGCAGCACGATCACGCCGTCCTTGGCCTTGATCGACCAACGGGCAAGCAGGCTGGCGGTGCCATCGCTTTCGTTTTCAAAGTGGATTATCTCGACCAGGAGCTGATAATCCATGACCTTGGAAGTTGGCCAGGGGTGAAGCAGAATGCGCTCGGTGCCCAACAGGGCAGAGAGATTTTCCCTTAGCACCCTGGGGATATTTTCACTGAGCGGCTCGGCCCAGCGGTGGCTGTCGGCCAGTTGCAGGCGATTGGCCGACAGCCGGGTAACCAGCTGGGGCCGATCCAGATATTCCGGGAGCCTTACCGGGCCGATGCCTAGCACCACCCGGCCCGCTTCGGCACTGACCGGGGCATTTCTGACGGCTTCCCTGGCCGAAAGTTGGTAATAGCTGACCGGCGCTGTACGGGCACAGCCCGTCAGCAACAGGGCCCCGGCCAGAAAGATCAACAGGCTGCCCTTTCTCCATTTACCTGGCGTGTGTCTCATTTCTGTTCCCCTTCCAGGCGTTTTCCCTGCCACACCGCCTCTGGCTGCTGCTCCAGGGTTTCCGCCAAAAGCCGCAAAGCGCGGGCCGCGCGGCTGATTTCCTGCAAGGCCGTGCTGAGTTGCTGCACGCTGGGCGAGGCTTCCCCTGCCAACCCCTGCAAGGTCTGCGCCGTTTTGGCCAGTTCTTCCCCAGCCTTGCCCAGACTGGCAACCATGGGGCCACCTGCCTCCGCTACCCCGCCGACCTTGAGCATTGCCGCCTGTGTCGCTGCCAGCGCCTTGTGCATCTCGAGCAGATCTGCCCGTATCTCGGCAA